>CAIMVC010000277.1 GCA_903844825.1 uncultured Burkholderiales bacterium
ACATGAACCGCATCACCCAGGCCATGCACCGCCTGCGCGACGCCGGCAACACGCTGGTGGTGGTGGAGCACGATCCGGCGGTCATGCTGGCGGCCGACCGCATGATCGACATGGGTCCGGGCCCGGGGGAAAAAGGCGGGCAGATCGTGTTTGACGGCACGCCCGCTGACTTGCGCCACGCCGACACGCTGACGGGTGCTTACCTGGGCTCGCGCAAGCGGGTCGGCATGGGTTTCAAGCGGGCGGTGAGCGACAACACGCCGCGCCTGATTCTTGAAGGCGCACGCGACCACAACCTCAAGAACCTGAGCGTCGAGTTTCCGCTGCAGCGCCTGGTTTGCGTCACCGGCGTGAGCGGCTCGGGCAAGTCCACATTGATGCAGGATATTTTGGCGCCAGCCCTGCTGCGGCAGTTTGGCAAAGCCACCGAAACCCCTGGCGCGCACGACCGCCTGATGGGTGCCGATCATTTGAACGATGTGGTGTTTGTGGACCAGTCACCGATTGGAAAAACCGCTCGGTCCAACCCGGCCAGCTACGTCGGCGCCTGGGATGCGGTGCGTGAGATTTTTGCCGTGAGTCCGCTGTCGCGAGAGCGCAGCTACACCGCCTCCAAGTTCAGTTTCAACAGCGGCGACGGTCGCTGCCCGACCTGCGGCGGTTCGGGTTTTGAGCATGTGGAGATGCAGTTTCTCAGTGACGTCTACCTGCGCTGCCCTGACTGCGACGGCAAGCGCTACCGCCCGGAGATCCTGGAGGTCACGATTGAACGCCGCTACCCCGATGGCCGTGTCGCCGTGCTGAACGTAGCGGATGTGCTCGAACTCACGGTGAGCCAGGCCAGCGCGCTGTTTGCCCATGACCGCGAGGTGATTCGCGCCTTGCAGCCCATCGTCGATGTAGGCCTGGAATACGTCAAGCTCGGCCAGCCCGTCCCCACGCTGTCGGGCGGTGAGGCGCAGCGGCTCAAGCTCGCCGGTTTTCTGGCGGACAACGGCAGCGCAAAAAGTAAGGCCAAGCCCACGCTGGCCAGCCTCAGCCGCCAGCCGCTGGCGCTGCGTCAGCATCGCGGCACTTTGTTTTTGCTCGATGAGCCGACCACCGGCCTGCACTTTGATGACATTGCCAAGCTCATGCGGGCCTTGCGCAAGCTGATCGAAGCCGGGCATTCGCTGATCGTGATTGAGCACAACCTGGATGTGATCCGCTCGGCCGACTGGCTGATCGACCTCGGTCCCGAAGGCGGTGAGGCGGGGGGGCTGCTGGTGGCGCAAGGCGCGCCCGAGGACGTGCTTGAACATCCCACATCGCACACGGCCAAGGCGCTGCGCGACTACGAAGCGGCCATGTCGCAGGTGCATCAGGTCGAAGAAGGGCGAGCAGCCGCCTGGGTGGCGCGGCCTGTGATTTCCAACAACATCCAGATCGTCAATGCCCGCGAGAACAACCTGCAAAGCCTGTCGGTCGAGATTCCGCGCGGCAAGTTCAATGTGGTCACCGGTGTCTCGGGTTCGGGAAAATCAACACTGGCTTTCGACATTCTTTTCAACGAAGGTCAGCGCCGTTACCTTGAGTCGCTCAATGCCTATGCGCGCAGCATCGTGCAGCCTGCGGGCCGGCCCGAGGTCGATGCGGTCTATGGCATCCCGCCCACGGTGGCGATTGAGCAGCGGCTCTCGCGGGGCGGTCGCAAGTCGACGGTAGGCACCACCACCGAGGTCTGGCATTTTCTGCGCCTTTTGTACGTCAAACTCGGCATTCAGCATTGCGTGCACGATGGCGCCGCGGTGACGCCGCAAAGCGCCGAGAGCATTGCTGCACAGCTGCTCAAGACTTACCGCGGCCAGCATATCGGCCTGCTGGCGCCGCTGGTGATCAACCGAAAAGGCGTCTACACCGAGCTGGCCGATTGGGCCCGCCCGCGTGGCTACACGCACTTGCGGGTTGACGGCGAATTTTTGCCCACCACGGGATTTCCGCGCATTGACCGTTTCAAGGAACACACGGTCGAGCTGCCGATCGCCGACTTTCAGGTCAGGCCCGAGAACGAAGCTGCCCTGCGCCAGGCGCTCAAAACTGCGTTGGAGCACGGCAAGGGCGTGGTGCATGTGCTCGGGCCGCTGGATGGCCTCAAGGGCGCCATGCTCACTGGCGCCAGCACGCGGCCCATCGGCCAGTTGCAAGCGTTTTCGACCCGCCGTGCCTGCCCGGTTTGCGCGACGTCTTACCCTGAACTGGATCCGCGCCTGTTCAGCTACAACAGCAAGCACGGCTGGTGCCCCGACTGCGTCGGCACGGGCGTGGCGCTCACGCGTGAGCAGCGCAAGGTGTTTGACGACTCGGTGCGTGACGACGACAACCAGGGGCGCGAACAGACCTTCGCTGAGCCTGAGGTCGATGAGGTGCTCGACACGGTTTGCCCGAGCTGCCATGGCACGCGACTCAACAGCCACGCTCGCTCGGTGCGCCTGGGGCAGTCCGGCGGCGCGCCGGTGGCCGGCGAGCGTAGCTGGGCCATCACTGACATTGCCAGCCTGAGCGTGAGCGCTATTGCGCTGTGGGCCGAGCAACTGCAGTTGGCGGGCAGGCATGCCGAAATCGCCCGCGATTTGCTGCCAGAAATCAAGAGCCGACTGGAGTTTTTAGCCGATGTCGGTCTGGGTTATCTGACGCTGGACCGTGGCGCGCCCACGCTGTCTGGCGGCGAGGCGCAGCGCATTCGCCTGGCCGCGCAGCTTGGCTCCAATCTGCAGGGCGTTTGCTACGTGCTCGACGAACCGACGATTGGCTTGCACCCGCGCGACAACCAGATCTTGCTCAGCGCCCTGGGCAAGCTCAGCGAACGCGGCAATACGCTGGTGGTGGTCGAGCATGACGAAGACACCATTCGACGCGCCGACAACATCATCGACATCGGCCCCGGCGCCGGCAAGCGCGGCGGCCGGGTGGTGGCGCAAGGCACGGCAGCCGACATTTCCGCCGCGCCCGATTCGCTCACCGGCCGCTATTTGCTGCACGCCATCAGGCACCCGCTGCAAACCCGACGTGTCACTCTGCCGTCAGTGCCCGACTTGCTTGCCCCTCTGGCGCAGGGCCGCGGGGATGGCTCCCCGGCGGCCGAGGCCAAGCCCCTGAGCAAAGCCAAACAAGCCTCCCAAAAAGCCCAAGCCCTCAAAGACGCCGCGGCCCAGGCCAGCGCCGCGCACAATGCAGCGCCCGCTGAAGTCAACCCGCACACCCGCTGGCTGGCGCTGGGCGGCGCGAAGCTGCACAACCTGCAAGACGTCAGCATCGACGTTCCCCTTTACCGCCTGGTTGCCGTCACTGGCGTGTCCGGCTCGGGCAAGTCCACGCTGGCCCGCGATGTGCTGCTGGCCAACGTGCAAGCCGCAGTCAGCCAGCGCAGCACCAAGGCCGGCCGCGACGCCGACGCTGCCGGCAAGCACCCGGCCTGGGTCGGTTGCGCCAGCCTGGAGGGCTACCAGGTGGTGGATCGCGTGCTCGAAGTCGACCAGACGCCGATTGGCAAGACGCCGCGCTCCTGCCCCGCCACGTACATCGGATTTTGGGACACCGTGCGCAAACTCTTTGCCGACACGCTCGAAGCCCGCGCCCGGGGTTACGCGGCAGGCCGCTTTTCCTTTAACACCGGCGAAGGCCGCTGCCCCACCTGCGAAGGCGCCGGTGTGCGTACCATCGGCATGAGCTTTTTGCCCGATGTGAAAGTGCTGTGCGAAACCTGCCACGGTGCCCGCTTCAATCCCGAGACGCTGGCCGTGACCTGGCGCGGCAAAAGCATTGGCGAAGTGCTGCGCATGGAAGTCGACGAAGCTGTGACCTTCTTTGCCTCCATGCCCAACATCAGCCACCCGCTGCAACTGCTTAAAGACGTGGGCCTGGGCTACCTGACCCTCGGCCAGCCGTCGCCGACGCTCAGCGGCGGCGAGGCCCAGCGAATCAAGCTGGTGACCGAGCTGAGCAAGGTCCGTGACGACATCACCCGGCGCGGCCAAAAAGCGCCGCACACCCTCTATGTGCTGGACGAGCCCACCGTGGGGCTGCACATGGCCGACGTTGAAAAACTCATCCACGTCCTGCACCGTCTGGTCAGTGCGGGCCATAGCGTGGTGGTGATCGAGCACGACCTGGACGTCATCGCCGAAGCCGACTGGGTCATCGACCTCGGCCCCGACGGTGGCCAAGCCGGCGGCCAAGTGGTCGCCTCGGCCCCGCCGGAAGAAGTAGTGCGGCTGAAGACGGCAACGGGGGTGGCGCTAGGGCCGGTGCTGGCGCGCGGCTAGGGCTTTATGGCCGGATAGGTACCGGCCAATGGGTGGCTCAACTGCGCAAGCTGCGCAAGGCCCGCAGGTCGCCCCTCACATGGCATTTGAAAAGAGCAGGTAAGCGCAGAGGGGCCAGACGACAGAGGCGAGCACGCTCAAGGCCAGGCCACCCACAATGCGCTCGATCAAGGCGCCGGCCGTGGCCGCTACAGCGATGCTGCCCACGAACAGGATAAGGGCACCCGTCCAGGACAGGTACCAGCCAAAATAAGCCAGAAAGGCCATGCTGGCGATGGAGCCGAACAGGGATGAGAGCTTGAGCCAGCCATCAGCGCCCTGCGCGTTGCCCGGCAATTTTTTGAGTTGCATTTTTTGGAAAAAAAGCATCGTGATCATCAGGCTGTAGAGGCTGAAATTGCTGCTGGTGATGGCATCCATGGAGGGCTCTTGTTGATGAGTTGGGTGGACGTGCGGGCCAAGTCAGGTTGTTGACATGGTAATCGGGTCTACCGCTTGGGTGTCGTGGGCGTCTTTGGCGCGCGCTCAGACCGGCGACCCTATCGGTTCGGCGCGCGGCACACGCCCGCACGGCCCGGAGAAATCGGGAAACCCTTTGACACCTCAGAGCGAACGGGCACGAGGGTAAGCCTCCGATACCTCAGGCCGAACGGTGTGAGGCGAGTGGCTTTGACGGGTTCAGCCCGGACGGACTCGAAATGGGAAGGTCCGCATCAATCGTTCCGGCCCGGCGTCCCCCTCCGCTCGCCCTGAGGTGTCGAAGGGCTGCCTGAAGCTCAGCGAGTTTTTTTGAGGGTGGCTTGGACAGGCTTGGCGTGTCGGGCTGAGTCACTTTGACAGACCTGATTTGATTTTGGCCGGCCTCACTTGGGCGCGGCCTGGCGCTGGCCGGGGTCTAGGGCTTTCCCGCTTCATTTCCCTCGCGCAAACGTGTTCAATACAGCCATCTTCTTCAGGAGCTTGCCTCATGCGTCGTCGCCAACTCGTTCAACTCGCCGCTGCCAGCTTGGCTGCGCCCGCCCTGACTGCCCGGGCCCAGAGCTTTCCGGTCAAGCCGATCAAGCTGGTGATTGCCTTTCCCGCCGGCGGACCGACGGATATCACCATGCGTTCGCTGGCTGATAGCGCCGGCAAGATCTTGGGTCAGCCGGTGATTGTGGAAAACAAGCCCGGCGCGGGCGGCTCTTTGCCGGCGCAGGCTTTGCAAAGCGCAGCGGCTGACGGTTACACCGTGGCGCAAATTCCGCTGGGCGTTTTTCGCCTGCCGTACACCACCAAGCTGAACTGGGACCCGATCAAGGACATTGCCTACGTGCTCAATGTCACGGGTTATGCCTTCGGCCTGGTGGTGCCCGTTGACTCGCCGATCAAGACCTGGGCGCAGTTTGTCGCCTGGGCCAAAGCCAATCCCGGCAAGCTGAGCTATGGCTCTACCGGCACCATGACCAGCCCGCACCTGACCATGGAGTTGATCGCGCAGCAACTGGGCATTGAGTTGCTGCACGTGCCTTACAAGGGCAGTGCCGACCTGATGCAGTCGATTTTGGGGGGCCAGATCATGGCGGCGGCCGACTCCACCGGATTTGCGCCGCAGGTCGAGGCCGGCAAGCTGCGCGTGCTCAACACCTGGGGCGATCAGCGGCTGGCCCGTTTCCCGGACGCGCCCACGCTCAAGGAACTGGGTTTGAACCTGGTGCAGAACTCGCCCTTTGGCGTTGGTGCGCCTCGCGGTACACCGCCCGAGGTGATCCGCCGCCTGCACGATGCGTTCAAGAAAGCCATGGAAGAGCCCAGCTATGTGCAGGCCTTGGGCCGCTACGACATGGTGCCCATGTACATGAGCTCGGAAGCTTATGCCAGGTTTGCGCAAGACACCTTCTTGCGTGAAAAGGCGCTGGTCGACAAGCTCGGCCTGGCCAAGCCGTCCTGACACGGGCTCGCCCGCTGCGGCAGGGGGCGTGTTTGAAGCCTGGCGGAGTCTTTGGCGTAGTGCCTTCAGCGCGTCCCAAGGACTCTTGACCGTTTCAGAGGCGCTAAGCCCGCGCTGCCAGCACGGCTGCAGCGACCTCGGCAAAGCCGGCGCCGCGCGCTTGTGCACTCACATAGCGCGGCGCGTGCGTGAGCTGGTCGGCAAAGCGTGCAATGTTGGCCACGCCGACCGAGTGCGTGAACGCTTCGAACATCAACTGGTCGTTGGTGGAGTCGCCAACGAAGGCCCAGCGCCCGGTCTCAGTGCTCAAGTCGCGGCCCAGCAGTTCGCGCACGATCCAGCGCGCACCGACCCATTTGTTGTGCTCGCCGTACCAGGCGTTGATGTGGATGGAGCTGACGCTGGCGTTCATGCCTTCGCTGTCCAAAATACCAAGCACTTGCGCGATCTGCGCGGGCGGCAACTGCGAGAACTCGCTGTGGTCGATGGCGATGTCGGTCTCGCGTCCGTGGCTGTCCCGGGCCAGGGTGGCGCTGGGTACTTCGCGCAGCACGCGTGCGGCTACAGCCTGCATGCGCGCAAAGTTGGCGCGCCGCGTAGCTTCGTCCTGCCGATAAAGTCGGCGCAAGGGGAGGAGGAAGCCCCTAGCCGATTCGCTGGCCTGCTGGCCTGCGGTCCGTACTGCGCAGAGCGCCACGGCGCCGTTTTCCGCGACGATGGCATCGACCGGCCAGCTGCGTGCAAAAGGCTCGCTCCACCCCACCGGCCGGCCGGTGACGGCGATCACCACCAGACCGGCAGCCCGAAGATTGTCCAGTGCTTGCAAGGCGTCGGCGGTGATGGCGCCGTCGGTGGTCAGGGTGTCGTCAATGTCGGTGAAAACGCCCAGCAGTTGCCGGCGTGCGGCGTGGGGCCAATGGCTCAGTGGCAGCATGGGCGGGCCCTGCGTCAATTGCGAAAACGCTTGCGTGTCAATGCCAGTGCCACCCAAAAGCCGACGACGGCATAGACCACCAGCACCGTCAGGTGCAGCAGCCCTTGATGCGGCCATTGGCCCAGGAAGAGCGGACGGATCAGCTCCACCGCAGCGGTCAGGGGCAGCCAGTCCGAGATCGCACGCATGAAGCCGGGCAACTGCTCACGAGGGAAAAACACGCCGCTCAAAAACATCGTGGGCGTGAGAAACAGCGTGAAGTAGTAGGTGAAAAAATCGTAGCCCTTGGCCAGGGCGTTGAAGATCAGGGCGACGCTTGAAAAAACGATGCCCACCAGCCCCAGTAGCGGCCAGGCCAGCAGCAGCAGAGGGCTGTGGCTGATGCCCAGGGCCAGCATCACCAGCAAGATGACGCTGGTGGTGAAGATCGACTTGAAGGCGGCCCAGAGCATTTCGGCGAGCAGCACGTCGTCGAGTTGCACCGGCGCATTCATGATGCCGTCCCAGGTGCGCTGCACGTGCATGCGCGAAAAAGCCGAGTACAGCGCTTCAAATGAGGCTGCGTTCATGGCGCTCATGCAGATCGAGCCGCTGGCCAGAAACAGGATGTAGGGAACGGCACTGCCGCCAAGCTGCACCTGCCCGACCAGCGCGCCCAGGCCGTAGCCAAAGGCCACCAGCGTGATCAAGGGCTCGGCAATATTGCCCACCCGGCTGGGGATGAAGAGCTTGCGCCAGACCAGCAGATTGCGCCGGAACACGGGCCACCAGCGCCAGCTCAGCTGGGGTGGGCGCCAGAGGCTGCGCACGGCTGCTGCGGGCGATTCAGACGTGGGCATCATGCGTCCTCCCTGATCTGGCGACCGGTGAGTTTGAGAAACAGGTCTTCCAGGTTGGCAGGCCGGTGCAAGGTCCGCAACTGGGGGTACTCGGCGAGCGCCGCCAGCAGGGGTTTGGCATCCTGGGTGTAGAAGAAAACGGTCTCGCCACTGACTTCGGTGCGCGCGGCCAGGGCCTTGAGCGGCGACTCGGCCAATGCCAGCGCGCCCTGGCCGTAGACCTCAACGACATCGGGCTCAAGCGTGCTCGCAATCAGGTCCCGCGGCGTGCCTTCGGTCATTTTTTGGCCGTGGTCCAGCACCAGCAGGCGGTTGCACAGGCGCTCGGCCTCGTCCATGAAGTGGGTGGTCAGCAGGATCGATTTGCCCTGTTGTACCAGTCGCTGCAGACGCTCCCACATCAGATGCCGCGCTTGCGGGTCCAGCCCAGTGGTGGGCTCGTCGAGCAGCAGCAGCTGGGGATCGTTGACCAGCGCCCGGGCTAGCGACAGTCGCCGTTTCATGCCGCCCGACAGCTCGCTGAGCTTGGCGTTGGCCTTGCTCGTGAGGGCGGCGAACTCCAGCAGCTTGGGGATGCGTTCCCGGATCACAGCGTCGGGCAGACCAAAGTAGCGGCCAAAGACGAGCAGGTTTTCGGCGCAGGAAAAGTCCGGGTCCAGGCTGTCGAACTGGCTGACAATTCCCAGCCTTGCCTTGATGGCCAGGGCGTCGCGCGGCATGTCGAGTGCCGCTGCTGCACCGCCTGGAAAGAACGAGACGCGTCCCGCGTCCGGCGTGGTCAGCCCCAGGCACATGCGGATGGTGGTGGTCTTGCCGGCGCCGTTGGGGCCGATCACGCCCAGGCATTCACCGGGGGCAATCTCAAAAGACAGGTCTTGAACCACGCTCGTCTGGCCGTAGCGTTTGCTCAGGGATTGGACCGAAAAAATCGGTGCCATCGGGGGGGAAGAAGTCTGCATCGCCTCATTGTGCCCGGGCTGAATGGACGTTTGGCCGGCCAGGTGGGTCGGCGCTTGAGGATAATTGGGTCTGACCGGCCTTTGCGCACGGGCGCTCTACTTCCCACCTTTTTATCTCAGGCATCCTATGAAAACCCTCGGCACGCCCCTGTCCCCCCACGCCACCAAGGTCATGTTGCTCGGCTCCGGCGAGCTGGGCAAGGAAGTGCTGATCGCGCTGCAACGCCTGGGGGTTGAAACCATAGCGACCGACCGCTACGAGAACGCACCCGGCCAGCAGGTCGCCCACCATGCGCGCACCATCACCATGAGTGATCCGGCCCAGCTCAAGGCGCTGATTGAAAAAGAGCGGCCGCACCTGGTGGTGCCTGAAATCGAAGCCATCGCCACGGGCATGCTGGAGGAACTCGAGGCCGCAGGCGTGGTGCGTGTCATTCCGACCGCGCGTGCTGCCCGCCTGACCATGGACCGCGAGGGCATTCGCCGACTGGCTGCCGAAACCCTGAGTCTGCCCACCAGCCCCTACGTGTTTTGCGATTCGCTGCAAGAGTTGCAGGGCGCCATCGACAGCAAGATCGGCTACCCCTGCATCGTCAAACCGGTGATGAGCTCGTCTGGCAAGGGGCAGAGTAAGATCGCCGGCCCTGCCGATGTGAAGGCTGCCTGGGACTACGCCATGGCGGGCGGACGTGTCAGTCACGGGCGCGTGATCGTTGAGGGCTTCATCGACTTTGATTACGAGATCACCCTGCTGACAGTGCGTGCGGTCGGCGCCGATGGGCAGGTGCACACCCATTTTTGTGAACCCATTGGCCATGTGCAGGTCAGCGGCGACTATGTGGAGAGCTGGCAGCCGCACCCCATGCGGGAGACGGCGCTGCAGAAAAGTCGGGACATCGCCAAAGCCGTTACCGACGATCTGGGCGGGCAAGGGCTGTTTGGGGTGGAGTTGTTCGTCAAGGGTGACGAGGTCTGGTTCAGCGAGGTCAGTCCGCGCCCGCACGATACCGGCATGGTGACCCTGTGCACGCAGTGGCAAAACGAGTTTGAGCTGCATGCTCGCGCCATTTTGGGTTTACCGGTCAATACTGCGCTCAAGAGCCCGGGCGCCAGTGCCGTGATTTACGGCGGCGTGGACGCCCAGGGCATCGTCTTTGACGGCGTGGCCGAGGCCCTGCGCGTGCCCAACACGGACATCCGCCTGTTCGGCAAACCCGAGAGTTTTATCAAGCGCCGCATGGGCGTTGCGCTAGCCGTTGATGCCAGTGTCGAACTCGCTCGCGAGCGCGCCAAGCAGGCTGCGGCGCTGGTCAAGCCGCGCGCGGCCTGACAGGTGTCGGCCCCGAACCAGTCTTTGAGGGGATGGGGCTGGTTGGCGACTGATCAGTTCAGCCAAAGCGCCTGGCGGCAATCTCGAGCAGGCCGTCAAAAATCAGGCTGTCCACCAGCTCGAACTCGACCGACATGCTCGGCGCCATTTTCCAGCCGGCGCCACCGGTCATCACGCACACTGGCGTCTGGTCGCAGTGGCGGGTGACGTTCTCGACCATGCGTTGCACGGCGCCGGCGATGGCGAAGGTGCCTCCGCTGGTCAGCGCGTCGCTGGTGTTGGTTGGGAAATCCCGTACGTCGCCGGTGGGCACGTGCAGGCCCGCGGTGCCTGACTCCAGCGCGCGCAGCATGATGCCGTGCCCGGGCAGGATGATGCCGCCCAAAAACCTGCCTTCGGCGTCCACCGCCTCCACCGTGACGGCCGTGCCGACCATGACCACCACGCAGGGCTTGCGCAGCCCTCGGGACAGCAGGCGATGGTGCGCGCCAATCATGGCGACCCAACGGTCAGAGCCCAGCCGCGCCGGGTGTTCGTAGCCGTTAGTCACGCCGGCCTCCCGCTCGCTGGAGATCACCCAGCTTGGCGCGGTATCCCAGTGCTCGAGTTGCTCAATGACACGGCGCTTGACCGCGTCGCCAGCCACGATGCAGCCCAGAATATGGCGCGGCTGCGGCAATGCCTGCCAATCCTCTTCGGCCAGTTTCTCTATGTTCTCAAGAAAGACGGCGCCGTGCGCCAGCAGCCGAGCCCCCGGTTTGGGTGTTTCGTAGTGGGCCCATTTCAGACGGGTGTTGCCCACGTCAAGCGCTAGAAATGTCATGAGGGCCGATTATGAACAGGTTCGGCGCCTGACGTGACGGTTCGGCGTCTTGTTTTTTCTGTCCGCTGGCGCAGCGTCTTCATGGGGGTCAGACAGAATCTTTGGGTGGATCTGGCGGAAAATCCCTAGGGATCATGTTCAAAACTCCACCCCAATCACCTCGATTGAGGCACGCAAATTGCTCGCTTTAACGGCATGAAACAAACAGACCTCGGACTCGATCTCAGCACCCGGCGCACGCGCAAGCAAATCTTGCTCGAAGAAAT
>CAIMVC010000278.1 GCA_903844825.1 uncultured Burkholderiales bacterium
ATTTCTTCGAGCAAGATTTGCTTGCGCGTGCGCCGGGTGCTGAGATCGAGTCCGAGGTCTGTTTGTTTCATGCCGTTAAAGCGAGCAATTTGCGTGCCTCAATCGAGGTGATTGGGGTGGAGTTTTGAACATGATCCCTAGCGCAGAGCTTGGCGCCTTTGAATTGTTAATATAAGTTAAAAGCATGGATCGATTGCCTATTTTCAACACTGACAATTAAAAAACTACAGCGAATATAGTTAATCAAAATATCTCGGTTGGTATCATCTCGGCATCAGACGCGGCGGCTGATACTTTCAGACAGTCGCCCAGACCGCCACTGCGAATCTGCCACGACGGGCTAACACCGGTCGCGGTGTCGCATCAGCCGCCTCAACGAGAAAGACTCTGGTGTCCGACGAAAACTCACCCCACGCAGGCAACGACGTACTCGATCTTGCCGATGGCCGTGTGCGGCTTGACCCTGAACTCCTGAAGAAACTTCGGCGCCAGCATGGTTACAGCCAGTCCATGCTGGCTGACTTTGCCAGACAGCAGGGTCGGCCGGTCTCGATCGCCTCCATCAAACGGGCCGAGTTGGGCGCGCCGGTGCTGTACCGCACAGCGTTGCAACTGGCCGCGCTGCTCAACATCGAAGTCAGCGATCTGATCACCGAGCAAGGCAAAGCTTTCGCCACCGAGGCAGCACCTGAGTCGGCGAATGCGCAGCCGATGAGCAACACGGACTTCGCGCTGGTCGGCAGAGTCGCAGAAAAACGGCAATTCCAGACAATCCTGCTGGACCTGCAGCGTGAACGCAGCGGCAAAGTTGTTTATCTCAGGGGTGCCGCCGGCATGGGCAAATCACGTCTGCTCGCAGACCTGCGTGAATTCGCGTCCCAGGCTGGCTTTCATCATGTCGGCGTGCAAATTCCTCCAGGACTGACTGCGGGCAGCTCCAACTTTTTAACCCAGGCCATCTTCGAGAATTTAAAGCTCCCTGCCGACATGCCCGACAAACACGCGGCCAACGACCTGCTGCGTCAAAAGTTGCGGCAAAGGGATCTGGACGACGCCTTGGCCATGCCCTTTAGCGCCATGCTCGGTCTGCCCCAGGCGACGGAGCATCTTCCGATTTACCAGGCCATGTCACACGACACGCGCCTGCGAAAGTTCAGCCAGGCCTTGATGGCGCTGATCAAGCAGCAAACCCAGGTCAAACCGGTCATCATCATGATGGAAGACCTGCACTGGGCCGACGATCGTCTGCTGGACATCGCAGCACCCATGATCTTCGCCACGCGCCACCTGCCTCTGGCCTGGGTGCTGACGAGCCGAATCGAAAAGGACCCGCTCGACAGCAAGATCCGGCCTTATCTGGCGAACTTGCCGATTCATATTTTTGAAATCGCGCCCCTGACTGCGCAAGAAGCCCAGGCGCTGGCGCAGCAGGCCACAGCGGTCGATCCAGCACGCCGAAAAGAATGCATGGAGCAGGCGCAGGGCAACCCGCTGTTTCTCACGCAGTTGCTGCTCAACGCTGACGCCACTAGCCTGCCGGGCAGCCTGAGCGACCTGGTTCAGTCCAAACTCATGCAGTTGTCGGCCATCGACAAAAAAGCCGTCGAGATCGCGGCTTCGGCCGGCCCGGAATTTCCACTGAAGCTGCTGCGCAGTCTTCTCGGGGAGCCTGCCTACGTTCCCTCGGAGCCATTGAGCCTGCACATTTTCAGAGCCTGCGGTGTGGGCACCTATGCCTTCGTGCACGACCTCATCCTGCGCGGCATCTACAGCGGCATTGCCAAGTCCGAGCGGCAAAAGATTCACGAAAGCATCGCCCGCTACTACGAGAGCACGGACAAACGGCTTTTTGCGCTTTTCCTGGACAGGGCGCAGCACCCCGAAGCGGCAGCAGCCCTGCTCGCAACCATTGAAGAGCTGTGCGCCCGCTACCTCTATGACGAAGCGCTCGACCTGAGCCGACGGTATTCAAAAATCAGCTATGGGGCCATCGACAAGCACAAGATCAACCTGCTGCAAGGTGGAATTTTCAGTGCCATGGGCCGCACCAAAGACGCACGCATCTGCTTTGAAGAGGCCCTTCGCCACGCGCCAGACCTGAGCGCCCAGCTGCCGGCGGTGGTCGGCCTAGCCCGGGCCATGAACGTGCTGGACGACCTGCAGGCCGAGGAGCAGCTGTTGTCGGAGTACATCGACAAAGCCAGGGACATTGACGACGCGGTTCACCTGGGTCAGCTGTACCACCTCAAAGGCAATCTTTTTTTTCCGCGCGGCGACCACGAAGAATCACGAAAACTCCATACCGCTGCGCGCCAACAGGCACGCAAGGCCAAAGACGGCAAGACTGAAGCACTGGCTTTTAGTGGCCTGGGCGACTCGTACTACGCCCAGGGGCGCATGCTGACTGCCTCTCAAACTTTCCAGAGGTGCCTTGAACTGTGCGAACAGTTCAGCCTGGCCGATGTCGAGGCGTCCAACCGTTTCATGCTGGCGACGACGCGGCTGTACCTCAACGAAACATCGGGCGCGCTCAAGGACGCCATGGCCTCGGCCGAACTGGCGAGCCGGGTCGGCAACCGGCGTGCTGAAATCGTCTCTCGCCTGACGGCCGGCTGGCTGCACCTGTCACTGGGCAAAACCAACGACGCCCAAGTGCAGTTTCACGGCGCGCTGGGCACAGCCCGCGCCATTGGCGCGGCCAGATTCGAGCCCTTCCTCCTTGAAGGGCTGGCACGGACTCTTTTCGTCAAAGGCGATGTCGACAGCGCCCTGGCCACCATTCGGGATGCGTGGAGGATGGTCGAGCGTCAGAAAATTCATCGCTTTATCGGCCCATGGATCCTGGGCACGCAAGCCCTGATCGAGCCAGGCGAGGTCGAAAAAAATCTGGCCATCAAGGCAGGCCTGAGCATCATTGATGCCGGCTGTGTGGCCCACAACCATTACCGTTTCTTCGTGGCCGCGGCCGAAGCCAAAATAGTGGACAAGGACGCTGCCACCGCCTCACGCTTTGCCGATCGCCTGGAAGCCTTCACGAGCGCCGAACCATGCCCCTGGGCCGATCACCATGTCCAGCTCATTCGGGCCAGAGTGGACGCCCTGCTGCACCCATTTTCAAACCAGCCGCAGGCAGTCAATCAACTGATCGAAAACGGTATCTTGCACGGTATTGCCTACGCCAGCCCCCTGCTGCACGAGATGCTCGGTCCGCGGCACTGAGCTGACGCGGGTGCGCACCTGAAAAGTCGGCGAGTTGGCAAGTCGCTCTGCGATCTCGGGCATATCTTGGTCAACAACACAGGTATGAAACTGCTCCCCTAGCCCAAAGACACGGCAACGCCTAGGATGGTCTGCTCGCCCTCTCAGGACTGCCCCATGTTCAAGACCCCCATCCGTCAACTTGCCCTGCTTGTCCTTGCTCTGGGTCTGAGCTGCAGCGCCCTGGCCGCCTATCCGGACAAGCCGCTGCGCCTGGTGGTGCCCTTTCCTGCCGGAGGTGCTGCAGACATCATGGCCCGGGGGCTGGCGCAGAAGCTGAGCGCGGAACTCGGCCAGCCGATCATCATCGACAACAAAGGTGGAGCCGGCGGCACAACAGCCAGCGAAACTGTCGCCAAGGCCCAGCCCGATGGCTACACGCTGCTGTTTGGCACGATGGGCACGCATGCCATCAATGCCTCGCTGTATCAAAAACTGCGTTACGACCCCCTCAAGGATTTCGCCCCCATCAGCCTGACGCACATCACCCCGAGGGTGCTGGTGGTCAGCCCCTCTGTGCCCGCCAACACGGTCAGCGAATTGATCGCTTTGGCCAAGAGCCAGCCGGGCACGCTGAGTTATGGATCAGCCGGCAGTGGCAGCTCCAGCCATCTCTCGGGCGCCTTGTTTGCGGCCATGGCCGGTGTCGACATGTTGCACGTGCCCTACAAGGGCAGCGCTCCACTGGTCACCGATATTCTGACCGGACGCGTCAGCATGACCTTCGACTCCTACAGCGTGTACGAAGACCACATTCGAACCGGCAAGGTCATGGGGCGCTGGGCGTCACCGCCCGCGAGCGCATCGCTGTGTTGCCGACGGTGCCCACTCTTTCCGAGGCGGGTCTGAAGGGCTATGAAGTGTTGAACTGGCTGGGTCTGATGGCGCCGGCAGGCACGCCTGCGCCGGTCATCAGGCATCTGCACGCTGCGACGGTTCAAGCCATGAAGTCTCCCGATTTGCGGCGGCAACTCGCGGCGTTGGGCATCGAGCCCCTGTCTTCGAGCCCCGAGGAATTTTCGGCGCTACTACGCACTGAAATTCCCAAATGGACGCAAATCGTCAAACGCGCTGGCGCAACGGCCGACTGAGCTCGAGACCGCGCCAAACTCGCCCAAGGCCCGCGCGTTGCACAAAATCACGCCGTAGATCAGACTCCACTTGATGTTGGGCAGCGTAACCCGAAAAAAGGTTTGCCAGCCAGGAGACAACGCCATGGCACCAACATCCACCCCGACCCTGCGCACCTCACTCGCACCCGCACCCGCACTCGTACTGGCTTTGGCGACTGCGGCCCTGCTCGGCTGCGTCAATCCCTCAGCACACGTGGGCCCCGCTGCGCTACAAGCGTCATCGACGCGTTGCGCAGAGCTTGCCTCGCAGCCCTTGCCAGTGACCCTGCCAGGTGCGACGTCCACCGTCCGATCCAGCGACTTGGTGGCTGCGGGCGATAGCCTGCCGGAGCACTGCGCTGTTCGAGCACAGATCAACCGCCGCGTCGGCACCGATGGTCAACCCTACGCCATTGAACTCATCCAGCGCATGCCCACTAGCACCTGGAATGGCCGCTTTTTCATGGGGGGCGGGGGCGGCACCAATGGGGTTCTGGTCGACCCTGTTCAACGTCTCAAAGAAGGCTACGCCACCCTCGGCACAGACGGCGGGCATGACAACAAAATCAACAACCTGCCGCAGGCCGGTGGCACCGCCGCATTCGGCGTCGATCACGAGGCACGGGTGGATTTCGGTTACCGCTCCTATGACCTGGTGACGCAGGCTGGCAAGGCCATGGTCAGTCGTTTCTACCAGCGAGCACCGCAAAAATCGTATTTCATGGGCTGCTCCGAAGGAGGTCGTGAAGCTTTGCTGATGTCGCAACGTTTTCCCGAGCATTACGACGGCATCGTCGCCGGTGCACCCGTCCTGCACCTGCCCCTGGGGCCCCTGTCGGGAATCTACACAACCCAGCTCTTTGCGGGACTGGCCCAGCGAAGTTCTCAGCAACTGGCCAATGGTGATCCGGCCATCGGCATGACCTACTCTGACAAAGACCTCATGCTGATGCGCCTAGCTGTGCTCAATGCCTGTGATACCCAAGATGGCTTGGCCGACGGCATCATCGACAACCAGGCCGCCTGCACGGCAGAGCGAGTGGCGCCAGCGCTGGCGGCGCTTCAATGTGGCGGCGCCAAGACCGAACAATGCCTGAGCGCCGACCAGCTCGGCACCATGAAAAAGGCCTTCCAGGGCAGCTTTGACTCCCGCGGCACCCAACTGTATTCGGACTGGCAATGGGACGCGGGCATCAGCGGTTTCGATGGCAAGACTTTCAATCCCTCGTGGCGCTCCTGGTGGCTCGGTAGCCATTCCAGGGAACGCAATAACGCCATCAAGCTGACCTTTGCAACAGCCGAAGCCGTCATCTACACCACACCGCCCCGGCTGCCAATTAGTGCCGCCGACGTGTTGCCCTATTCGCTGTCTTACAGCTTTGACAGCGAGCCGATAAAACTTTTCACCACCACCGACCGCTACCCGGAATCAACGGCCAGCATGACCTTCACCGACTCGCCCGATCTGGCTCGCTTTCAGTCCCGTGGCGGCAAGCTGATGGTCTACCATGGCGCCAGCGACTCGTCCATCTCGGTTAACGACACGCTGCGGTGGTACACACACATGAGCCGCCGGATGGGTCGCACTACGCCTGAGTTTGCCCGCATGTATGTGGTGCCGGGCATGGCCCACTGCGGCGGAGGACCGGCCACCGACAGTTTTGACATGCTGCCTCAACTGGTGGCGTGGGTTGAAAAAGGCGTGGCGCCTGATGCCGTCACGGCCAAAGCCAGCAACCCCGGCTACTTCGGCGTCAGCCAACGAACGCGCCCCTTGTGCCCCTACCCCCAACAAGCGCGCTACAAGGGTGCAGGTGACATCAACCTGGCCGAGAACTTCACCTGCAGCGACGTGCGTTAGCGCGGTCGGGTCGGCAGTCAAGTCTACAAGCGGATCACACAGCTGCTAGCGTTCGCCCGCGCCTTCTGCCGCGCTCACGGCATCTTCACGATGCGAACGACCATAACCCCTAGTGACGACCGGAACACCAGCTCGGTGGGCAGTCGCCCTTTATCTGAAGCCCTCAAGCTGAGAACGCCTGAGTCAACAGACAGTGCAACACCATCGCCCAAAGCCAGGTCGGGCACATCGAGCGCCAGACTGCTGCCAGCAGCTTGAATCCAGGCTTTCAAGGCCTGCGGTAGTTGGATTTCGGCATCGGCAAAACCATCTTTCACCCCGATATGGACGACACCGCTTTCCTTGTTCTCGGGCAACTTCAGCAAAACGACCTGATAGGCAGGTCCGGAGACCTTCACCACAGGCGCCAAGACAATCGACGACGGCGGGGGCGATGCCATTTGTCCGCTCAAGCTCACACGATTGCCAGTGGCCGTCACCTCGCCGGAAAGCCGATTATTCTCATTGGTCAGGGTCAAGTCGCCGCCCGTGGAGGTCAGCGCACTCGTGCCCGCCACAATCAATGATGCTGTCTGGGTCAAGTCCCCGGCGCTGTTGACGACCAGATTGCCCCTCACGGTGGTGCGCCCCAGGGTGGTCCGGCCACCACTGCTGAGCTCAAGGTGACGGCTGTCGCTGCTCACCTCCAGGTCGCCCGCACTGCGAAGCACCGCGTCGCCGGTAGCGACCACGTCAGCGTTCAAGGTGCGACTGCTCGCCAGGCTCACGTCGGCCCCGGACACTGTGGTCACGCCCCCCATGACGTTGCCACTGCCTGCCAACAACACATTCGCCGCCACGCTATTGCGGCTGGCACTGAAGCTTGACTGTCCTGAAACTGCCAGCGCAGTGCCCGGCGCCTGCGCGATTTCACCCGACACGTTGCTCACCATTAACTGACCGGCAACCGAGAGATTACCCAGGACGGCAGTCCCGGACGTCACGCCAATGAGCGCATGAGACGCCACCGATAGAGTGCCATCGCCGACCTGATTGAAGGCCTCGGTTGTAATCAAGGTGCCCGCAGACAGTTGGCCCGCGCTTTGGCTCAGCCTGGCCACAACGATAGGACCTGCCGCAGACATTTCCCCCCCGGTTTGCGTGAGCGAGCTGAGCGTGACGCCACCGTTGCCGACGTTCAGGCTGCCGGCCGAAAGGCTGAGGCTGCCTGCAGCGCCCAGGCTGTCAATCGTCACCGGTCCGGCCTGGGCCGGCGCTACGGGCGAGTTGCCAAAGCTCACCACCACGCCTGCCGGAATCAGGACCGAAGAAACGTTGGATAAGTCGGGAACTGCCCCGCCAGCCCAATTGGCCGGGTCAAACCAGTTGCCAGTGCTGCCGCCGACCCAAGTCACCTCCGGCAAACGGGTGATGGCGCCTACTGCGGTCCCCGTGGCGCTCGCCGTGTAGTTAGCCGCATCGGCGCCCGAGAGTGTGACCCTCGAGACCACCACCGGCTTGGCGCTGCCGACGTTCTTGTCGGCGAAGTTGGCTAGGGCCGACACCGTCAGCGAGTCCCCGGCGACCCGGTTATCGGTGGCGCTGACCGACGCACTGGCACTACCGTCATAGACCTTGTCGGACGCTGTAAACGTAGGCGTCAGCAAGGCCGGATTGACCGTCAGCGCGCCATCTGACTTGGTGACGACGTAGTTGGACAGCAGGCTCGAGCCGACGGGGGTGAGCATCAGAGTGTCGGCATACGCTGTGGCCCTGGCGTTTCTGGCCGCCGCGTAGCCACTGACCGTGAAGGCGTCAAGGCCCTTGAGCCCTGACAGCGTCGCGGCATCGTTGGTCTGAGTCGTGCCGTTGTAGATCACCGCTTTGCTGGCGCCAGTCAGCACCAAAGCTGCCGGGTTGATCGTGTAGTTGCTGTTGCTGTAGCTGACGCTGTAATTGCCGACATCGGCACCCGAGGCCGACAGGGCCGAGGTGTAGATGCCCGCGTTGACCCGGCTCACCGCGCCTTGCACGGTCACTGCGTCCCCGCTCAAGACACCGCTGGTGTGCGCCTGCGTTTTAGCCGTGCTGTCATAGGTGCTTGTTCCTGGCGCTGCTGCCACGGCGATGGCCAGCGGCAGCACCGTCAAGTTGCCCGTCACGGTCACGTCGTTGGACAAGAGGTTGTTGCTGCTCTTGCTGAAGTTGGCTGCCGCCATGGCATAAGAACCCACATTTACCCGCCCACCTGCCGACGCTGTGGTGCCCGCCGGCGACGCCGAAAAATTCACCGTGCCACCAGCGCCATCGCCGTAGGTATAAACCGCCTCGCCGCCGACCACCGCCTGGCTGCTCATGCTCAGCTGATTGATCGTGTTGCTGCTGGCGTCCAGGTAGGAAACCGATGCAACCGGGTTGTTGGCAGCCGTGCCGTAAGGCGTGTCCGAGATCGTCGTGCGCACCAGCAGCTGACCTGCAGGAACGATGGTGTAAGTCCCCGGTACATAGCGCACGGCATAGTTGCCAATCGTGGCGTTGCCTGCTGGCACCAGCACACCGGGGTAGCTATTGGCCAGCTCTATCGCTCGGTTTGAGCGCGACACACTCACGCCCGCCGTGATGCCCGCGCCGGCCGGTGTCTCGCCACCCACGAGGCCGATGACGGCGTAACCTGCATAGCCCGCCACGTCATCCCGGGTCACGAATTTCGCGTCGTTGATGGCCGTCACCGTCAGCGGTGCTGGCGTGATGTTGGCAGAACCGGTGGCGGTGCTGGTCGACAAAACGTAGTTATCCGTCAGGCCACTGCCCAGCGCGATGCCACTGGCCGTGACGCGCTTGGCGTTGCCCACGTTGGCGTCATCAAAGCGGTAGCCGGTGGCGGCGGCGGTGGCAGATGCGGCGTCTGCACTGAACACGCCCAGCAGGCTCACCGCACCGTTGGCGGTGACCGTGGTGTCATAGACTTTGTGGTTGGCGGTGATGTTGGGCGTGACCGTCGCTTTGCTGATCTGACCGACGCTGCCCGTTATCTTGGCGGGCAAGTCGTAGTTCAACAGATTGGTCGCACCGCTGGCGACATAGTCGCCCGGGGTCAGAGCCACCGTCACGGTCTTGTTGCTGCCGGCGTTGGCGTCGTCGTAGGTACCCGTGGTTTTGCTCACCGTGGCGGCGTCCGCCCCCAACCAGCCGCTGAGCTGGTAGTTGGACGCGCTCAAGGTCGCGACCCTGGTGCTGTCATAGACCTTGGCCACGGTGCCTTGCAAAGCACCGTTGATCACGGTGATGGGGGCGGCGCTGATGTGCAGCAAACCAGAGACTCCCGTGACGTTGTAATTGGGCTGGTCCACCACCGTCATGGTGTTGGCATAACTGCCCACATTCAAACCCGTGGCGCCAGACGCGCTGATGCCCGCCAGCGCACCGGCCGTATCGCCACCTTGCAAGCCCGACACCGTGTAGCCGCTGAGCGACCGGCTCTCGCCGTTGTACGTCACAGACGCGCTGTTGCCGGTGGCCGTCAGCGCGGCTTTGCCGATCACCATGGCGCCATCGACAAAGCTCAGGTTGTAGTTGCCATCGGTGCCGCGGGCGCTGGTGGTGTACGTGCCGGCATTCTTTTCGGTGCGCGTAGCCGTCACGCCCGTCAGCACGCTGGCGGCTTCGCCGCCGACCAGGCCGGTGGCCGAGAAGCCGCTGGTGGTCTGGTTGGCGCCGTTGTAGGTCAGCGTGGCGCCACTGGCCGTGACGGTGGCGTTGGCCTTGTCCACCGTGTTGGTGGCAGCCCCATAGCTGAAGTCGTAATTGCTCGCCAGGCCGGTGCTCATGACGGCGCTGCTCGGCGTGACCGTGTAAGTGCCGGCTTGCGCCACGCCTGCAGGCGTGACACCGGTTCCGTTGGCCGTCTGCGTGACCGAGCTCACCGCATCTGCACCCACCAGCGAGGCGGTGAAGGCTGTGCCACTGGCCAGCGCGGCGTAGCTGCTGACGCCATCGTACGTCGTGCTGCGCGCCGTGTTCGTCACCGTCACCGGCTTGGGGCTGATCACCAGGCTGGCGTTGCTGATGACAGGCGTGTTGTAGTTCGACAGTGCCGCACCGGTCAGCGCCAAGGTCGAACTGTAGGTGCCCGCGTTGGTGCCTGTCGCCACACCCGTCACTGCAATGGCGCTGGCGTCGTTGCCCAGGGCATTGCTGGTGTAGCTGCCGGTGTAGGCGCCGCCGTTGTACACGTTGCCACTCAGGCTGGCCGCAGCCGCCACCGCCAGGTTGGCCTTGTCCACCGTGTTGGTGGCAGGATCGTAAGTAAATGCGTAGTTACTGGCCAGGCCGGTGCCCATCACGGCGCTGCTCGGCGTGACCGTGTAAGTGCCGGCTTGCGCCACGCCTGCAGGCGTGACACCTGCGCCACCAGCCACCTTGGTGACCGACGAAACCCAGTCGCCTTGTGCCAGCGCACTGCTGCTAAAGCCCGTGTTGCTGGTCAGGTCGGCGTACGTGCTGGTGCCATCGTAAGTGGTTGCGCGCGCTTTGCCAGTCACTGTGACGGCTCTGGGGTCAATGGTTGCAGTGGTTGTGCTGACCGTGCTGCTCAACACATAGTTGTTGGCCAGGCCGCCCGTGCCGTCGGCCAAGCGGTAGCCTGTGGCCGTGACGGTCTTGTTGGGCTGTGCATTGGCATCCGCAAAAGCCGCAGTACCAGAAAGCAAAGTCAAACTCTCGTTGGCCACACCGGTCGCAACAGCACCCCAGTTGCTGATGACCACGCTTGAATTGCCATCGTAGGTTTTGGGGGCGGCAATCAGGCCGCTCACGGTCAGAGGTTTGGCGGTGATCGCGCCTACAGCGCCCATGATGGAGGTGGGCAAGACATAGTTCGACAAAACCGTGCCACTGTTCGCCATGTAGTCGCCTGCAGCCAGACTCACGCTGACCAGCTTGTCACTGCCCACGTTCGCGCTGTCATAGGTGCCCGTGGTTTTATTGACCGTGGCGCCGTCGCTGCTCACCCAGCCCGTCAAAATGTAGTTGGCACTGGTGAGGGTGGCGGTGTCGTTGCCGTCATAGACCTTGGTGATGGGGCCTTGCAGCACCCCCGTGACGGGAGATGTGGTGATGGTGACAGGGTCCACCGTCAACGGCGCACTGGCATACGTGAAGTTGTAATTGCTGCTCAACAGCCCTTGCGGCGTGATGGTGTAGCTGCCTGCATTGACGGCGCCCTGGCTGCTACCGGTGTACGACAAGGTGCCGCCCAGGACCGTCGTGTCCTCGTTGTTGACCAAGCCGCTGTACACCACGCCGTTACCGCCCAGGTACGCCGCGCCGTCGTATGTTTTCTGGGCGCTCACGGCACTCACCTTCAATGCCGCTTGGGTGATGGCGCCGTTGGTCCCCGTGATGCTGTTGCCAGCGCTGAGCACGTAGTTACCCTGGTCTAGACCGCCCAACACCAAATTGCTCACCGCATAGTTCGTGGTGCCTGCATTGACGCTGGTGTAAGCGCCCTGCCCGGTCACAGCCACTTTGTCTGCAGCCAAGGCACCGCTTACAGCCAGGCTCATTCCTGGCATCTCGGCCTTGCCGTCATAGGTTTTGGTCAAGCCACTGCTCACCGATGCCGAGACCGTTTTTGGATTGACCGTCAATGCACCGGTCAAGGTGATCGAGTTGTTGTAATTGGTGCTGCTGTTGGTCACGTTGCTGGAACCTAACTGGTAGCCACCGAACGCATTGAGTTGCCCCGCACTGCTCAGCGATGCGCTTTGCGCGCCCACCGTAAATGAGGTTGAGCCGCCATCGCCATCCGTCAAACTGAATGCGGTGCCGGTCACCGATGCGCGGGATGTCAAATCAATCACCACATTTGAGCCACTCTTGAGGTATTGCGCCGACGTGACCGCATAGACCGGGTCGGTGCCATAGGAAGTGGCCACGTTGCTGAACTTCACCAGCAGCTGATCGGCCGGAACAATCGTGTAATTGCCTGGCGTGTAGGTGATGGCGTAGTTGGTGTTGGTCAGCCCAGGAATGGAGGCTTGTAGCGCACCGGTGTAAGTGCCCGCAGCCGAGGTGGGCGTGCGCGTGATGCTCAGCCGGCCCAGGGTTGCAATCGACTCGCCAGTGACAAAGCCCGTGTAGCTGGCACCGGCATAACCCGCCGTGTCAGATTGACCCACAAAACGCGCATCGTCGTTGGCCCGAATGGTCAAGGGCTTGGGGCTCACGGTGAGCGTGCCAGCGTTGTAAGTGATGCTGTAGTTCTTGGCCGTCAGGCCAGAGACCGTCAGCGCATAAGTGCCCGCATTCCTGGCGCCCTGCGCAGCGCCTGCAAACACCGCCGAGCCGCCCAAGGCGGTCTCGCCTTCGCCTGCAACGAAGCCGCTGTAAGACACACCATTGCCCAAGGCATAAGCCCCGCCGTCGTAGACTTTTGAGGCATCCTTGGCAGTGATCGCCAGGGGCGCTTGCCTGACCGTGATCTTTGGGTTGGTCGCGGCATAGCCCAAAGCTTCGGCAGCAGCTGTCTTGCTGACTTCGTATGCACCCACGTCGTACACATTGGAACTGTTGATCTTGGCCGTGGTTTTGGGGACTGCGGTCGTTCGAACCAGCAACTCCTGACTCACCTTGGCCTCGTCGCCGTTTTGCAGGCCCAAGGCATAGCTGTTGGTGCTGCTGTAGGTGTTCAAGCTACCGCTGCTGCCATAGCTCATGGCCTGGCCGTACACGATGGACTGATCGGCTTCAGTGCTCCAGCTCACCGTAGGCTTCTCACGGTAGATCAGATTCAAACCCGATGTGACCGCCTGCGTAAAGTTGCTGGTCGTCCCATCGCTGCCATAGCGAAAACGACCGGAGCCCGCGCCCAAGTAAGCAGCAAGCGCTGTACTGCCGGCGAGCGAGCCGGTGTGGAGCCTGGCTGTTGCATTCACACCCGTGGTAAGGGTGGACGAATTCGTTAAAAGGATATTTCCGCCCGTGCTGTCGCCAGGGTTGGCGTTGAAGCCTGCCTCGAGGTTCATGACATAGCGCGAAGTGGATGTGGTGGCGATGTTGCCCGCAATCGTCAGGTCACCTGTATTGGTGATGACCACAATCGTCCCCGATGCGGTGATGCCCGACACAGCGCCGACCGCGCCGACCGTGCAGACCGTGCCGGCCGTGCAGACCGTGCCGATCGTCAAAGCACCGGCATTGACAAACCTGGCATCGCTCGCACCGGTGATCGCCACGGTACCCACAGCGTTGTTGCTCGCCAGATAGACAGATTTGTTGGCCCCCGTCACCGACAAAAATGGCGCCGTCAGGATGCCGGGCGTGACCCCGATTCCACCCATGGTCTGCCCAATCCCGGTGGCACCGCCATAAGAAACGATGTTGATCAGGCCGTTGGCGCCTCCGCCGGTCGATGTGACGTTGCCATCGATCTGCATCGGTCCGCCCAAGAAGTTGATAGGGCCTGCCACGGTCATGGCGTTGAAAAAAGACATCGTAGCCGTGTTGCCCACCTTGCCAATCGTCAAGCTTGAAGGCGCACCGGAAAGCACCACGTTGGCGCCCATCCTCTGGTCGTCGAGAAATGAGGTACTGATGGGTGCAATGGTCACGGCACCTGTAGTCTGCATTTTTGCCGTGGCCATCATGGGCCACAAGACATCATTAGCCAGCAGGTTCAATGCCCCCGTTTGTGACGGGCCACCCAATTGCGCTTCGCCATAAAAGTAGATGCCGCTGTTGCGGTTGTAGCCCGTGGTCGTCGTGCCGGCACCTTCCACGCCTCGGATCGTCAAATCGCCGGCTGCGGTGCGAACCGTTGAACTTGTACCGCGCACGCCAGTCAAAAAGACCCCGAAGTTATTCAAACTGGCGTTGCCTGTTCCGCCGCCCGTGCCGGTGATGGCGACCGAGTTTCCTGTGGACTCGACGGTCGCAGCACCGAACTGCACACCGATCTGCACACCGATGTTGGAACTGGATGCACTCGCTGCCGAACCACCACCGCCCGTGCCTGTGATGGCCACTGAGCCTGTGCCCACTACGCTCGCATAGTCACCGATCTCTACCCCGAAGGTGCCTGAGGTCAAAGTGCCGACCGTGCTGGCAGAACCCTTGCCTGCCACGGTGATGTTGGCGCCACTCAAGCTGGCATAAGCGCCCAGCGCAATGCCCTTGACGCCGGTGGCTGCGCCATCGGCGGCTGTTGCGCCATTGCCGCCGCCCAAAACAATGTGGCCCGCACCGGCACTGATGCTGGCTTTGGTGGCGGCCGACGTCCCACCGGTCAGGGTGATGGAGCCCGCGCCATTGGCGTCGCTGTCGGCCCAATAAATGACGTTGCCACCCGTGGTGGCGACCGTGGTCGAAGCGTTTTGCACAATGTTGCCAGTGGCCTTGACCAGCAGCGCCGTATTGCCCCCGGTCACATTGCCCGTCAAAGTCACATCCCCGCCGCTGTTGGTCACTGCGAAAGCACCGGTTGTGCTGACGCTTCCCAAAGAATAAGTAGCCGCAGACACCGCCAAGCTGCCGCTGCCCAAGGCCATCGCGCCTTGCGTGCTGAAGCTGCCTCCGGTTGTTTGGGTCAAATTACTCAAGGTCACGCCGGTGGTGCCTACAGCAAGCGTTCCTGCACTTACCGTCAGGCTGCCGGTACTGCCCGTGATGCCGTCCACATTGACCGAGCCCGCTTCAGCGGTGCCCGTGACGATGTTGTTAAAGCTGACGGTGGTGCCCGCCGGAATCACCACATTGGCCACGTTGGACTTGTCTGGCACGGCACCGCCGGCCCAGTTGGCAGGGTTGAGCCAATCGCCCGTGGCGCCTCCCGTCCAAGTCACCGAGTTCAAACGCGTGATGTTGGCACTCAGGCCGGTGGGCTGCGTCAGGATGTAGTTGCCGCTGGCGGTGCCGCTCAGCGTGCTGGCGGACGTCACGGCAATGCTGTTGCCCACGTTTTTGCTGGCGAAGGTACCGGTCCCGTTCAGGGTTACCGTGCTGCTGTCTGCGAGCAAAATTCCTTGCGGTGAGCCTCCCGAGATCACCGCAGCCAAAGTACCGTCATACACCTTGTTGACCGCAGTGCTGCCAGTCACCGTCACAGGCTTGCGCATGATTTCACCCAC
>CAIMVC010000279.1 GCA_903844825.1 uncultured Burkholderiales bacterium
TGAATTTCGTTGGTGATGTGCGGAATCACCTGAACGGTTTTGCCCAGATAGTCGCCACGGCGCTCTTTTTCGAGCACGCTTTTGTAGATCTGGCCGGTCGTGAAGTTGTTGGACTTGCGCATCCGCGTTTCAATAAAACGCTCATAGTGACCCAGGTCCAGGTCGGTTTCGGCGCCGTCGTCGGTAACGAAGACTTCGCCATGCTGAAACGGCGACATCGTGCCCGGGTCCACGTTGATGGAGGGGTCGAGCTTGATTAATGTGACTTTGAGGCCTCGCGATTCGAGGATCGCAGCTAAGGAGGCTGAGGCGATTCCCTTGCCCAGGGAAGACACCACACCGCCGGTGACGAAGACAAATTTGGTCATGTCAGGAGCGAACTGCAGGTTCGCTGAGGTGGGAAACGCTGATTATAGGCGGCGACCCGCCTCGTGCCGACCGGGGCGCGGCAGGTTTTTCGCCTTGCCCCGTGGTGGGCGGTGACCTGACGGCGCCTATTTTTCAAGGCCACGGCGACTCATGCTCGAGCGGCCCGTCTTGCGCCGCTGCGGGTGGCGCGGCCGCATCTAGTACATTGCCCGCTATGAGCACCGAATCCACCCCCCCTCCAGCAAGGCCAGCCGCTGCCATGCCGCCTGGTTTGACCACTGATTTTTCGTCTGACCCAGCCCCGGGTCCGCTGGCCGGCAAGCATCTGGTTCTTGGCCTGTCGGGCGGAATCGCCTGTTACAAATCGGCCGAGTTGTGCCGTGCGCTGATCAAGTCCGGCGCCACGGTTCAGGTGGTGATGACCGAGGCCGCCGCCCAGTTCATCACCCCGGTGACCATGCAGGCGCTCAGCGGCCGACCGGTCTACACCAGCCAATGGGATGGGCGCGAGGCCAACAACATGCCGCACATCAATTTATCGCGGCAAGCCGATGCGATTTTGGTGGCGCCCTGCAGTGCCGATTTTCTGGCCAAGCTCTTGCATGGCGCAGCCGACGAGTTGCTCAGCCTGATGTGCCTGGCGCGTCCGATCGAGTCGACACCCTTGCTGCTGGCGCCCGCCATGAACCGCGAAATGCTGGCGCATCCGGCCACGCAGCGCAACCTGGCGCAATTGACCGCTGATGGCGCCTGTGTGCTCGGTGTCGGGTCGGGCTACCAGGCCTGTGGCGAGACGGGGGACGGTCGGATGCTCGAGCCCGATGAACTGCTCGAAGAGGTGATTGCCTTTTTCACGCCCAAAGTCTTGCAGGGGCAGCATGTGCTGGTGACAGCCGGGCCGACTTACGAGGCCATCGACCCGGTGCGAGGCATTACCAATTTGTCCAGTGGCAAGATGGGTTTCGCCGTGGCGCGGGCAGCGCGGCAAGCCGGGGCTGAAGTGACCCTGGTGGCCGGTCCCGTCAGTTTGCCGACCCCGCGCGGCGTTGTGCGGCTTGACGTGCGTTCGGCCGAGCAGATGTGGCAAGCGGTGCAGCCGCTGGCCCAGCAGGCCAGCATTTTCATCGCCACCGCAGCGGTTGCGGATTGGCGCGTGGCCGACGCCGCTGCACAAAAAATCAAGAAGGATGGCTCGGGCGCAGCGCCGGTGCTGCAGTTTGTTGAAAACACCGACATTCTGGCCAGCGTGGCCGACTCGCCCCGCGCGCGAAGCGGGCAACTGTTTTGTGTCGGTTTTGCCGCCGAAAGCCACGATCTGCAGGCCCACGCCGAGGCCAAGCGCCTGCGCAAGAAGGTGCCGCTGCTGGTGGGCAACATTGGCCCGGCCACGTTCGGCCGGGACGACAACGCCTTGCTGCTGGTGGATGCCCAGGGTTGCCATCCGCTGCCGCGTGCGTCCAAGCAAACGCTGGCCGGCCAACTGGTCGCGAGCATTGCTCAGCGCATGAAGAATTGAAAAACTGAACGATTTAACGCACTCACCGGATTGACCATGAAAATTGATATCAAGATCCTTGACCCTCGCTTGCATGACAGCCAGCCTGCCTATGCCACACCGGGCAGCGCCGGCCTGGATCTGCGCGCCTGCCTGGCCGAGCCGCTCACCCTCGAAGCCGGGGCCTGGCAACTGGTGCCCACCGGCATGGCCATGCATTTGCGTGACCCGGGCTATGCCGCATTGATACTGCCGCGCTCCGGTCTAGGGCACAAACATGGGATCGTGCTGGGGAACCTGGTCGGGCTCATCGACAGTGATTACCAGGGGCAACTGATGGTCAGCGCCTGGAACCGCAGCCAGCAGGCCTTCACCATCGAACCGATGGAGCGCATTGCTCAATTGGTGATCGTGCCGGTCATGCAGGCCGAGTTCAATCTGGTCGATGAATTTGCGCCTAGCCAGCGGGGCGAGGGCGGTTACGGCTCGACCGGCAAGCGCTGAAAGCTGGCCCCGATGGGGCTGCCGAGCCAGCGCATGCCGGTGCGCAGAGGTGTCTTAGAAGCGTCAGTGCAAGGTCGGGCCCGGCGCCGCTGGTGCGTCCAGCAGCGAATCTTCAGACGCTTGCGATTCAAGCTTGAAAAAGCCGGTGCCCAGCGTGCCGCTGCCAACCTCGTCTTGCGTCGCCTCACGCACGGACTGGACCTTCAACGACAGGCGAAGGGCGATGCCGGCCAGCGGGTGGTTACCGTCGAGCACCACATGCTCAGGGTAAATGTCCGTGACCGTGTAGATCAGGTCGGCAGGCGTTTCGGGCTTGCTGCCGGCTGGCAGGGCCTGACCGTCGAAGGTCATGCCTTCTTCCAGTTCGGCGGGGAAGATGTTTCGCGGCTCTAAAAACACGCGGTTTTCGTCGTAATCGCCAAAGGCTTGTTCGGGCTCGAGGTGCAGATCAATGGCTGCGCCCGCTTCATGGCCCTGCAAGGCCTCTTCAATCGGGGCCAGCAAGTCGGTGCCGCCCAGCAGGAATTCAACCGGCTCGTCGAGTTCGTCGAGGACGTCGCCAAGGGTGTCTTTCATGACCCAGGTCAGGCCTACAACACAGAGTGGGGTGATTTTCATCAGACAATTGTCCCATGGATACCACTGAAAACTTGCCGCTGCTGGGCGGCTTATCACCCCAGCAATTCATGCGTCGTCATTGGCAAAAAAAGCCTTTGCTGGTGCGTGGCGCCATGCCCGGCTTTAAGCCGATCCTCTCACGTGCGGAGTTGTTTGCTCTGGCGCAGCAAGAGCAAGTGGAGTCCCGCCTGGTCGTTCAGGGTGCGGCCGGCTGGCGCATGAAACAGGGCCCCTTTCCCCCGCGCAGCCTGCCAGCGCTCAACAAATCCGCCTGGTCCTTGCTGGTGCAGGGGGTCGACTTGCATCACCCGGGCGCGCATGCCTTGCTGCAGCAATTTCGATTTATCCCCGACGCGCGCCTGGACGACCTCATGATCTCCTACGCCAGCACGGGCGGTGGGGTGGGCCCCCACTTTGACAGCTACGACGTCTTCTTGCTGCAAGCCAGCGGACAGCGGCGCTGGCGCATTGGCGCGCAAAAAGACTTCACGTTGCAAGAAGGCGTGCCGCTCAAAATACTGCAGCACTTCGAGCCCACCGAGGAATTCGTTTTGCATGCCGGTGACATGCTCTACCTGCCGCCGCGCTATGCGCACGATGGTGTGGCTCTCGAGGCGCTCGACACGGACGGCAAAAGCCAGGCCTGCATGACTTATTCGATCGGTTTTCGCGCCCCTGGCCAGGGGGAACTGGCGGCTGCGCTGCTGCAGCGCCTGGCCGATTACTGCGCGGGTGACGATGAGGCGAGCCCGACGCGGACGAAGAAGATGTACCGCGACCCCACCCAGCGAGCCACAGCCACCCCCGCAACGGTGCCGGCAGCGTTGAGCCTGTTCGCGGGACAAGCGCTTCAAGCTGCGCTGCAAGACCCATTGGCCTTGCCCTGCGCACTCGGTGAGTACCTCACCGAGCCCAAATCGTCTGTCTGGTTTGACAGCCCGGATGAGCAGGCGTCGCCGGGCCTGGTCATCCGCCATGCTTTGGCGGTACTGCTCGACGGGCGCACCAAGATGATGTACGACGAGCACCATGTCTTTATCAATGGCGAGGCTTTTCGGGCGCGCGGCCCGGACGCGGCCCTGATGCGCTGCCTGGCCGATCAGCGCAGGCTCAGCGCCGGGCAATTACGCAAGGCCAGCGCAGCGGCCCTTGACTTGCTGGGCGACTGGTATGCCGCTGGCTGGCTGGTCGTTGATGGGGGCGGCTAACTCAAAACTCGGTCGTTGCTTGCAGATACCCGCATGCGTTAACTTCGGCGTCAGGAACTCTTGAGTTTGAACCCTGATTCCCAGGTTTCAAGCGATATACGGTGGTGCTCTCGTCGGAGTTTTGCGGCTGTACTGCAAATTAAGTCTGGTTTCGACATATACTCATAGGCTGGACATACGGAGCTCGAGTCCGCCTGTCTGGTCAAAAAGCCAATCGAGATGTTTGGTTTTTTGACGATTGTGGAAAATGTTTTCTCTCACTCATCAAGGAATCAAAAAATGAACAAATCTCTCGTCTTGGCATCGATCGTTGCTGCTATGGCTCTGGCTGCTTGCGGCAAGAAAGAAGAAGCACCAGCACCCGCACCCGCACCAGCTGCTGCTCCAGCACCTGCACCAGCCGCTCCTGCTGCTGACGCATCGGCTCCTGCCGCTGCTGCACCTGCCGCAGCACCAGCTGCTCCTGCCGCACCAGCTGCTCCAGAAGCTCCAAAGAAGTAATTCTTTGCTGTCCCCAAAAAACCGCCTCAGGGCGGTTTTTTTTCGGCTGGATATTCTTAATTGATGATTCTGGTCTGGCCGAGAGACCTCATTTTCTCGCGCCAGCGCTGAGCGCTGGCACGGCCGTGTAAAAGTGCCCGGAAGCGGCAGAGCGGGGAGGTGCGGGTCTACAGGGTGATCCAGCGCGAGCCGGTGCTTGCATCTGCCGCTGCAATTTCGGTGCTGCCGTCCAGCGCATCGCTCATGGCCTGCAGGGCCAGTTCGGGCCGGTTGTTTTGCACGCTGAGGTGGGCCGCCACCAGGTGAAGTAGTTTGGGGTGCTTGATGGCGCTCGCGATTTGCGCGGCACTGGCGTTGGACAGGTGACCATATTGGCCGCCGACGCGGCGTTTTAAAGACGCCGGGTAGCTCGACTGGGCCAGCAAGTCCGTATCGTGATTGCATTCGAGCAGCAGGCCGTGACAGTTGGCCAGGTGGGCCAGCACATGGGCGGTGGCGTGACCCAGGTCGGTGAGTATGCCGAGCTTGCGGGCGCCATCGGTACAGCTCAGTTGCAGCGGCTCGCGAGCATCGTGCGGCACCGTGAACGGCATGATTTGCATTTCTCCAAGATCAATGACTTCGCCGTCGCGGGCCGTACGCAGCAGTTCGCCAAAGTCCGGTGCGCCACAGCCCTCGTAAGTGCCCTGGCTCATCCATACCGGTACGCCGTGACGCCTGGAAAATTGCCGCGCACAGCCCATGTGATCGCCGTGTTCATGGGTGACAAAAACGGCGTCAATGTCTTCATTGGTCAAGCCTGCAACGGCCAGGCGTGCGGCCAGCTCTTTTTGGGTCAGGCCGCAATCGACCAGCAGCGTCAGGGTGCGAACTCCCCTGGCCTGCACCAGGGTCGCGTTGCCGGTGCTGCCGCTGCCGAGGTTCTTGAAACTCAGCACCGCAGTGTCTTGGGAGCAGGCGGCGGTGCTAAAGCCAATTTACTTGAGGTCGTCCACGATGACCTGCAAGATGCGCTTGGTCGTTGCCGACGCCTCAGGCGCACCGCTGGCGCTGAGCACTGACACGGTGGTCGACTGGCCCTGGCTGCGCACGGCGATCTGGTACTTCAGTGGTGCGTTGCTGGGCGTGCTGCTGAACAGCTTGCTGAAAAAGCCTGTGTCTTTCTTGTCCGCATTTGGCTCAACGTAGCGCACGAAGTAGAGCCCCTGAGCTCGGTCGCGGTCTTCGACGGTGAAGCCAGTGCGGTCAAGTGACAGACCGACGCGGCGCCAGGCGCGCTCAAAGCCATCGTCGATTTGCACCACGGGCACATCCTGAACAGTTGCCAGGCGAGCTCCGGGCTTGACGTCATTGCTGGCCATGGCGTTGGCTTGCTCGGCCGGCACGCCCAGCTTGAGCATCAGGCGACGCAAGAATTCTGCCTCCAGTTCTGGGTCGGCCGGCCGTGGCTGCCAGACAATTTGCCCGTTGCCTACGGCACCAGCTACTGTTTCGATCATGCCGCGATGGCTGACAAAAATTTCGGTGTAGCCTTCCGGCGTGGTTTCGAGGCGGGTGCGGAACTTGTCGCGCTCGCCAGTCGAATACAGGCGGTCGACCAGTTTGCCGATCAGGTTGCGAATCAGGTCTTGCGGCAGTTTGGCCCGGTTTTCGGCGTACTCGGTTTCAATGATGCCCAGATTTTGTTGCTCAATGGCCAGCTCAAAGCCGCTGTTGCGCCAGAAGTCCCGCACTGGCTCCCACAGTTTGTCGGCGGGGCGTTTGACGAGGAGCCAGCGCTGATTGCCGGCGCGCATGACCTGCACATCACCCACGGAGGGCACGGCCGTAACGGCAGCCACCGGGGCCGCCTGGCCGACCTGGTAGGCGCTGGACGTGACGGCCGCCCCGGGCACCACGTAGCGTGCGTCGCGCGAGAGCTGCGTCAGGTCGGGCGGTACGTCCAGCGACGGGGCCTTGATGGCGCCTGACCTGTAGTCGACCTTGTCGCCGCCAGTGATGTCGCTGAGGGTCGAGCAGCCGGTCAAGGCAGCGATCAGTGCCGTGGTGGCCAGGCAAAGCGGCAAGCCGCGTGCGACTGAGGGTTGGGCCTGGGCTGGGCGCGGGGAGGTGGTCATGGTGTCCTTGTAAATCAGATCAGGCCGCAAATTCGCAGCGCGTTTTCAACCACGGCTTCGTTGGCGGTTTCAAGTGGCGTCATGGGCAGACGCAAGGTCGGGCCGCACAGGTTCATGCGGGCCATCGCCCATTTGACTGGAATGGGGTTGGCTTCAACAAACAAATGTTTGTGAAGCGGCAGCAGCGACAGCTGAATCTCCATGGCCCGGCGGGCGTTGCCGGCAATGGCTGCGACGCACAACTCGTGCATCAGGCGCGGGGCGACGTTGGCCGTCACGCTCACGTTGCCCTGTCCGCCGCACAGCATCAGGGCCACTGCGGTGGCGTCGTCGCCCGAGTAGACCGCAAAGTCGGTTGGTGTTTCCTTGATCAACCATTGGGCGCGCTCAATGTTGCCGGTGGCTTCCTTGATGCCCACGATGCCTGGAATCTGTGCCAGTCGCAGCACCGTTGGATGCAGCATGTCGGCCACGCTGCGACCGGGGACGTTGTAGAGCACCATCGGCAAATCCACGGCTTCGGCAATGGCTTTGAAGTGGCGGTACTGACCTTCCTGGGTGGGCTTGTTGTAGTAAGGCACCACTTGCAACTGGCAGTCGGCGCCGACCTTCTTGGCAAAGCGCGTTAATTCGATGGCTTCGGCGGTGGAGTTGGCACCGCAGCCGGCCATGATGGGCACGGCTCGCTCGCCGTGCGTGGCGGCCTGTTCGACCGCCACGCGGATGATTTCACAATGTTCTTCGACATTGACCGTCGGTGATTCGCCGGTGGTGCCCACCACGCCGATGCAGTCCGTGCCTTCGGCGATATGCCAGTCCACCAGTTTGCGCAGGCTTGGGTAATCGACGCTGCCGTCTTCGTGCAAAGGGGTGGCTAGCGCGACGATGCTGCCGGTGATGGTTTTCATGGTGTTGGCTTACTTTCAGTAACAAAAGCGAGGGTCTGGCGCGATCCGGGCCCCGGTTTGAACAGTCTTGCATTCTACTCAGACGCGGCCTCGCCAAAGCACCCGCAGGCCAGTGCGCCGACCCGATTTTTCAGCGCAGGCGGTAGCGGGCAGGCTCCCGCGCTGCAGCCCCGGGTGCCCATGGTGTCTGGCGAACGGCGGCGATGCGTTGCACGAAACGCGGGCTGCGCGCTGTCCTCGCTGGCGCCAGGGCAGGGCCCGACGAGTTCGGGCCAACTTCTGCGCCGTTTGCGACGCCATCTCCAGCGCCATCTTCATAGCCGTCTTCAAACGCCACCACCCGCAGGTCCTCAAAGACCTTGAGCAGTTCACCCGGTTTGAGTAAAAAGTCCGGACGTGAAGGCCGGCCAATCGTTTCGTGGCCGCTGGCGAAGGTCTCGTAAATCATCACGCCACCCTCGGCCAGGCTATCCAGCAGGGTCGGTAACAACGGCCGCCAGAGGTAATTGGTGACTACCACCGCTGCAAAGAGGCGTCCGGTCAGAGGCCAGGGGCCCCCTTCGATGTCGGCCTGTACTATTTGGCAGCGCTCGGGCGGCAGGTCGATGGATGCCAGGGCCTCGACTGAGCGGTCAATGCCCACCACCGGGTGGTCCAGGTCCGCAAACCAGCGCAGATGACGGCCGCTGCCGCAAGCTACATCAAGCACGCTGCCGCCGGCGGGCACCAGATGCGCCCAGCGCTGCACCCATGCTGAAGCAGTTTCGGTGTGACTGTGGGGGCTAGGGTGCATGGCTGTCAGCTCGCTCCATCAAGGAATCAAGGACCGTTCAAAAGCAAGACCAGATCTGGTCGCCGAGCATCACCAGAAAAGCGGGGCGCGTGTAGAGCGCAAAGACGCCCAGCGACGCCGCCAGCGCCATCATCCAGAACAGCCATTTGCGCGCCGAGGTCATGCGGGTGAAGGTTCGGCCCGGCGCACGATCGCGGTCTCGCGCACCGGCAGATTGATCAGTGCGGCGAACACGCCCAGGGCGATAGAGAGGTACCACACGCCGTCGTAGTTGCCGGTGCGGTCATACAGATAGCCGCCCAGCCAGACGCCCATGAAGGAGCCGATCTGGTGGCTGAAAAAGACAAAGCCGCTGAGCATCGAGAGGTGCTGGACGCCAAAAATCTGGGCCACGGCGGCGTTGGTCACAGGCACTGTCGACAGCCACAGCACACCCATCACGGCCGAAAACAGATAGACGCTCAGGGGGCTCAGCGGGGCAATCAAAAATACTGAAATGGCCAGTGCGCGCGACAAGTAGATGGCAGCAAGAATTTTCTTTTTGGCGAATTTCTGACCTAGGGCGCCCGCGCCATACGTGCCGAAAATATTAAACAGACCCACCAACGCCAGGGCATAACTGGCGACCTCGGGAGACAGTCCATGGTCCTTGAGGTAGCTGGGCATATGCACGGCAATGAAAACGACCTGAAAGCCGCACACGAAGTAGCCCGCCATCAGCAATTGAAAGCTGGGGTAGCGAAGCGCTTCCTTCAGCGCTTGGACGATGGTCTGGCTGCGTTGACCGGTTGCGCTGGCATCTTGCTTTTTTTCCCGCAGCCCCATGGCAAGAGGCGCCATCAGCAAGGCCGCCGCGCCCAGCGCCATCAAGGCCTCTTTCCAGCCCAGGCTGCTGATCAGAAAGCCTTCGACGGGCACCATGAGAAACTGACCAAAAGAGCCCGCCGCCGCCGCGGCCCCCATCGCCCAGGAGCGCTTGTCGGCGGAGATGTTGCGACCGATGACCCCGTAAATCACGGCGTAGGTGGTACCGGCTTGCGCGGCACCGATCAAAATGCCCGCGGTCAGGGTGAATTGCCAGCCAGTGACCGACTGCGCCATGCCCAGCAGACCCAGCGCGTACAGCACGGTGCCGCCCAAAATCACCTTGAAAGCGCCGAAGCGGTCGGCCAGCATGCCGGCAAAGATGCCGAACACCCCCCAGGCCAGGTTTTGGATGGCAATGGCGAAGGCAAAGGTTTCGCGTGTCCAGCCCTGAGCTTGTGTGATGGGCTGCAACCACAGGCCAAATCCGTGGCGTATGCCCATGGACAGCGTGACGATGGCTGCGCCGCAGACGAGCACCTGCAGCATAGAGAGGGGCTTGTGGGCCGTCGTAGGAGTGGAGACTGTAGACATCCTTCAAATGTAACTAATCAGCCCGATGGCTGCTGAGCGGGCCGTGCACTGGATCATGTTCGACATTGGCTGTTTTTTTATCCAGTATATTGAGCGGTCCAGACTACAATCGCGGCAAATTTCAACACGCACCATGGCGACCAAACCCCCTAACGATTCCCCTGCAGCTTATTCCGAAAGCTCGATCCGAGTGCTCAAGGGCCTGGAGCCCGTCAAGCAACGCCCGGGCATGTACACCCGAACCGACAACCCCTTGCACATCCTGCAGGAAGTGCTCGACAACTCGGCCGACGAGGCCCTGGCCGGTCACGGCAAGAAGATCAAGGTCACCCTGCACGCCGACGGCTCGGTGAGCATTGAAGATGATGGCCGCGGTATCCCGTTTGGCATGCACCCGGAAGAAAATGCACCGGTGATCGAGTTGGTCTTTACCCGCTTGCATGCGGGTGGCAAATTCGACAAGGGCAAGGGTGGTGCCTACAGTTTTTCAGGCGGCCTGCATGGCGTGGGCGTGAGCGTGACAAATGCCCTGTCCAAGCGCCTGGAAGTGAGCTCCTACCGCGAAGGCAAGGTCGCGCGCTTGGTGTTTTCGGGCGGCGACGTGATTGAGGCGCTGGAAATTCGCCCCGCCGGTGGAGACGACCGCAAGAGCGGCACGTCGGTGCGTGCCTGGCCGGACAGTCGGTATTTCGAGTCGGCCAACCTGCCCATGACCGAGCTGATGCACTTGCTGCGCAGCAAGGCCGTGCTCATGCCCGGGGTGTCCGTCACACTCACCAACGAAAAAACCAGGGAAGTGCAGAGCTGGGTCTACAAAGGCGGCTTGCGCGACTACCTGATGCAGACCCTGAGCGCCGACCCGGTCATTCCGCTGTTCGAGGGCGAGGGCTTTGCCGATGCCTCACACGAGACCTTCGCCGAAGGCGAGGGCGCCCAGTGGTGCGTAGCGTTCACCGAAGACGGTCATCCCGTGCGCGAAAGCTACGTCAACCTGATCCCCACCAGCGCCGGCGGCACGCACGAAAGCGGTCTGCGCGACGGTCTGTTCACGGCTGTAAAAAGTTTTGTCGATCTGCATTCGCTGCTGCCCAAAGGCGTGAAGCTGCTGCCTGAAGACGTCTTTGCGCGGGCCAGCTACGTGCTCTCGGCCAAGGTGCTGGACCCGCAGTTTCAGGGCCAGATCAAAGAGAGACTCAATTCCCGCGACGCCGTGCGCCTGGTCTCGAGCTTTGTGCGCCCGACCCTGGAGTTGTGGCTTAACCAGCACGTTGAATACGGCAAAAAGCTCGCCGAGCTGGCGATTCGTGCCGCGCAGACGCGCCAAAAAGCAGGGCAAAAGGTCGAAAAGCGCAAGGGCTCGGGCGTGGCCGTTTTGCCCGGCAAGCTGACCGACTGCGAAAGCCGGGATCTGGCCCAGAACGAAGTCTTTTTGGTCGAAGGGGACTCGGCCGGCGGCAGCGCCAAAATGGGCCGCGACAAGGAAAGCCAGGCCATCCTGCCCCTGCGCGGCAAGGTGCTCAACACCTGGGAAGTCGAGCGCGACCGGCTGTTTGCCAACAACGAAATTCACGACATCGCCGTGGCTATTGGCGTGGACCCGCACGGCGCCGACGATGCGCCCGGACTGAGCGGCGCCGGGCCGTCCCAAACCTCTAACTCTCCCTTTGGGGGCGATATTCTTGCTGGCCTGCGCTACGGCAAGGTCTGCATCCTGAGCGACGCCGACGTGGACGGCTCGCACATCCAGGTGCTGCTGCTGACGCTGTTTTTCAGGCACTTTCCCAAGCTGATCGAGGCTGGCCATTTGTACGTGGCCCGACCGCCGCTCTTCAGGGTGGACGCGCCCGCGCGCGGCAAGAAGCCGGCCTCCAAGGTCTACGCGCTCGACGAAGGTGAACTCAACGCCATTCTCGACAAGCTGCGCAAAGAAGGCGTGAAAGAGGGTGCCTGGAGCATCAGCCGCTTCAAAGGCCTGGGCGAGATGAGCGCTGAGCAACTGTGGGAAA
>CAIMVC010000280.1 GCA_903844825.1 uncultured Burkholderiales bacterium
CTCGCGGTCTTCGGCGGCGTCGATCATGTCCGGCGAAGTGCCGATGATCGGCACGCCGTTTTTCTCCAGATCCAGCGCCAGTTTGAGCGGCGTCTGGCCGCCGTATTGAACGATCACGCCGAAGGGCTTTTCTTTGTCGACGATTTCGAGCACATCTTCCAGTGTCAGCGGTTCAAAGTAGAGCCGATCGGAGGTGTCGTAGTCGGTAGAAACCGTTTCAGGGTTGCAGTTGACCATGATGGTCTCGTAGCCGTCTTCGCGCATGGCCAGCGCCGCGTGCACGCAGCAGTAGTCAAACTCGATGCCCTGACCAATGCGGTTCGGACCGCCTCCGAGGACCATGATTTTTTTCTTGTCCGTGGGGGCTGCCTCGCACTCGCTGCCTTCGGCCTCGTAGGTCGAATACATGTACGCGGTGTTGGTGGCGAACTCGGCTGCACAGGTGTCAACCCGCTTGTAGACGGGTCGCACGCCCAGCGCTTTGCGCTTGTCACGAATGGCGGTGTCGCTGGTCTTGAGCTGACGGGCAAGGCGGCGGTCAGAAAACCCTTTTTGCTTGAGCGCGCGCAAAGTCGGTGCGTCAATCTGGTCCAGCGACAGAGTTTCGAGTTCAAGCTCGACCTTGACGATCTGCTCGATCTGCACCAAAAACCAGGGGTCAATCTTGGTCAGCGCAAAGACTTCGTCGACGCTCATGCCCTGGGCAAAAGCGTCACCCACGTACCAGATGCGCTCCGGGCCAGGCGCGCCCAACTCTTTCTCGAGCACTTCCCGGTCCTGCGTTTTCTCGTTCATCCCATCAACGCCCACCTCCAGGCCACGCAGGGCTTTCTGGAAGGACTCCTGGAAGGTGCGCCCCATGGCCATGACTTCGCCAACCGACTTCATCTGTGTTGTCAGGCGGGAATCGGCCGTCGGGAATTTTTCGAAGGCAAAGCGAGGGATCTTGGTGACCACATAGTCAATGCTGGGCTCAAAACTCGCTGGCGTGGCGCCCCCCGTGATTTCGTTACGCAACTCGTCCAGCGTGTAGCCTACGGCCAGCTTGGCAGCGACTTTGGCGATCGGAAAGCCTGTGGCCTTGGACGCCAGAGCCGACGACCGCGAGACCCTCGGATTCATCTCGATGACGACCATGCGCCCGTCTTGCGGGTTGATGGAAAACTGCACGTTCGAGCCGCCGGTGTCCACCCCGATTTCGCGCAGCACAGCCAAGGAGGCATTGCGCAGGATCTGGTATTCCTTGTCGGTCAGTGTCTGGGCGGGAGCCACGGTGATCGAGTCGCCGGTGTGCACGCCCATGGGGTCGAGGTTCTCGATTGAGCAGACGATGATGCAGTTGTCGGCCTTGTCGCGCACGACTTCCATCTCGTACTCTTTCCAGCCGAGCAGGGACTCTTCAATCAGCAGCTCGTGGGTGGGCGAGGCCTCCAGGCCGCGCTTGCAAATGACTTCAAACTCTTCCGAGTTGTAGGCAATGCCGCCACCGGTGCCGCCCAGGGTAAAACTGGGGCGGATGACCGTGGGAAAACCCAGCGTTTTTTGCACATCCCAGGCCTCCTGCATGCTGTGCGCGATGCCCGAACGGGCCGAACCCAGACCAATTTTGGTCATGGCGTCCTTGAACTTGAGCCGGTCCTCGGCCTTGTCAATCGCCTCGGGCGTGGCGCCAATGAGTTCGACCTGGTACTTGTCGAGCTCGCCGTGGTGCCACAAGTCCAGCGCGCAGTTCAGCGCGGTCTGACCGCCCATGGTTGGCAAGATGGCGTCGGGACGCTCCTTGGCGATGATTTTTTCGACCGTCTGCCAGGTGATGGGCTCGATGTAGGTGACGTCAGCGGTGGCTGGGTCGGTCATGATCGTGGCCGGGTTGCTGTTGATCAAGATGACCTTGAAACCCTCTTCGCGCAAGGCCTTGCAGGCTTGCACACCCGAGTAGTCGAACTCGCAGGCCTGCCCGATGATGATGGGGCCGGCACCAATGATGAGAACCGATTTGATGTCTGTGCGCTTGGGCATTATTGAACTCCAGCCGATGTGTTGGCCGCAGCTTGCATCAAAGCGGTGAAGCGATCGAACAGGTAGGCAATGTCGTGGGGGCCTGGCGAGGCTTCGGGGTGACCCTGAAAGCAGAACGCCGGCTTGTCGGTACGGGCCAGGCCTTGCAGCGTGCCGTCAAACAAGCTGATATGGGTGGCGCGCAGGTTGGCTGGCAGCGACTTTTCGTCGACCGCAAAGCCGTGGTTCTGGCTGGTGATGCTCACGCGCTGGTTGTCCAGGTCCTTGACCGGATGGTTGGCGCCGTGGTGGCCGAACTTCATCTTGAAAGTCTTGGCACCACTGGCCAGCGCCATGATCTGGTGACCCAGGCAGATGCCGAACGTCGGAATGCCGGTCTCAATCAGTTCGCGGGCCGCTTCAATGGCGTAATCGCAAGGCTGTGGATCGCCCGGGCCGTTGGCCAGAAAAATACCGTCAGGCCTGAGCTTGAGCACCTCGGCGGCGGAGGTTTGCGCAGGCACCACGGTGATGCGCGCACCGCGCTCGGCAATCATGCGCAAGATGTTTTTCTTGACGCCAAAATCGTAGGCCACGACATGAAAACGCGGGGCAGTTTGTTCGCCGTAGCCGGGCTGTCCGTTGGCGTTGACGAGCTTCCACTCGGTTTGGGTCCAAGCGTAGGGCTGCTTGACCGTAACGACGCGGGCCAGATCAAGACCTGCCATGCTGGGTGCTGAACGGGCGGCGGCCAGGGCTTTGTCGATCGCCGCCTGGCTGACCGGCTCGCCGGCGGGCAATGCCAGGATGCAGCCGTTTTGAGCGCCCTGCGTGCGCAGATGGCGCGTGAGCTGGCGGGTGTCGATATTGGCAATCGCGACCGTGTTTTCCGACACGAGGTAGGCCGACAAGCTCTGGGTTTGGCGGAAGTTGGAAGCGATCAGGGGCAAGTCCTTGATGATCAAGCCAGCCGCGTGGACTTTGGCAGACTCGACGTCTTCGGCATTGACCCCGTAATTGCCAATGTGCGGATACGTGAGCGTCACGATCTGCTGGCAATAGCTGGGGTCGGTCAGGATTTCCTGGTAGCCGGTCATGGCAGTGTTGAACACCACCTCACCGACCGTGGAGCCGGCGGCTCCGATGGAATTGCCGATAAAGACTGTGCCGTCTGCGAGCGCCAGGATGGCGGGAGGGTGGTTTCCCTGTAGAGACAAAAGCACGGGGTACTCCGAATGGGTTACGGTTCGCCCGAGCGCGCACAAGTGGGCCTGTTGCAAGGCGCTTGCGGACTGCTTTTGAGAGGGAGTTTGCTTTGTGTGCGCTCGGGCGAAGCTGTTTTTTAAAAGCCCCTGATTATAGCCGAGCCAAGCACCTCAAACGCTGCCCGGGTGTTCACCGCGCGGCTGCGTCCAGCGCGGCGACGGCACTGGCATACAGACAAACGGCAGCAGCGGCCCCCACGTTCAGGGACTCCTCGCCGCCAGGCTGGGCGATTTTGATTTTGAGGTCGGCCCGGCCCATCAAGACCTCACCCACGCCCTGCCCTTCATGGCCCATGACCCAGGCACAAGGCCAGGGCAAGGCCTGGTGATGCAAGAACTGCCCCTCATGGGAGCTGGTGACCAGCAGGGGCACGGCCAGGTCGACCAGCGACTCGGGGTCCAGCCCTTCCACCAGATGCAAGCCAAAGTGAGCTCCCATGCCCGCCCGGAGCACCTTGGGCGACCACAGCCCGGCCGTCCCCTTGATGGCAAGAACCTGCTGAAAACCAAAGGCAGCTGCACTGCGCAAGATGGAGCCGACGTTGCCCGCGTCCTGCACGCGATCGAGTATCACGGTGGCGGCCTGCGGCAACAGGGCCTGAACTGCCGGCAGCTCGAAGACAAAACCCACGGCTGCGGGCGACTCCAGGCCGCTGAACTCCGTCCATAGGGCGTCGGCCACCACCACGCTGCGCTGAGCCGATCGGACCCAGGGCTCGGGAGCCTGGGGCCAGTAGGACTGCGCAAACACGGCGGTCTGTGGTTTCAGACCGCGGGCCAGGAGCGCCCGACACAGATGGTCACCTTCCAGCCAGACCAGCCCTTCCTTACGGTAGGCCGCTGGCTCTCGGGCCAGTTTGCGCAGCGTCTTGATAAAGGGGTTGGCCCGCGAGGCAATGACCGTGGCATCGCTCGAGCTGCTCATTTCAAGACCTGTGCCACGGGGGAAAAACTGCGGCGGTGCTCTGGACAGGCGCCATGCAGACGCAGCGCCGCCAGGTGCTCGGCTGTGCCGTAGCCCTTGTGCGCTGCAAAGCCGTATTGCGGGTATTGCAGGTGGTAGTCCTGGCACCAGCGATCACGCCAGACCTTGGCCAAAATAGAGGCCGCCGAGATGGCGGGGATCAAGGCGTCGCCCCCCACCACGGCTTCGGCCATGATCGTCAGATTAGGCAACCGGTTGCCGTCGATCATCACCTTGACCGGTTTCAGGCGCAGCCCCTCGACCGCGCGCTTCATCGCCAGCAAGGTCGCCTGGAGAATGTTCACGCTGTCGATTTCCGCCACCGAGGCCTGTGCAATCGAAAAACACAGGGCCTTGGCGCGTATCTCGTCATAGAGCTTTTCGCGGCGCAAAGCTGTCAGCACCTTGGAGTCGGCCAGGCCCTTGATCGGCTTGAGATCATCCAGGATCACCGCGGCAGCCACCACCGGCCCGGCCAGCGGACCACGGCCGGCCTCGTCCACGCCGGCGATCAGACCGGGCGTGTCCCAGACCAGGGCAGCTTGCTCAGCTTTCAAGAACTTGCTGGATCGCATCGCTTGCCAATCGGGCTGTATCACGCCGCAATTGCAGGTGAAGTTGCATAAATTTCTCTTCCAGGAGGCGTATTTTTTCAGGCGCCGAGTCAAACGCATCCAGCCATTCAAACACGGCCTGCGCCAGGGCTGCGGGCGTCGCGGCGTCCTGCAGCAACTCAGGCACGACAAATTCACGGCAAAGAATGTTGGGCAAGCCGACCCAGGGCAGAGTTTTCCTTCGGCCTTTGAGTTGCCACGACAACCAGTTCATCCGGTAGGCAATCACCATGGGGCGCTTGAAAAGAGCCGCCTCCAGCGTGGCCGTCCCGCTGGCGATCAAGGTGAGATCACAGGCGGCCAGAGCGGTATGCGACTGCCCGTCGGTCACCAGCACGCGGCCCGTCAAGCCTTCAATATGCAAAAGTCGCTCAATCTCTGCTCGCAGCGCCGGCACTGCGGGCAGCACAAACCGTACCTCGGGGCGGGCGCGGCTGATTAAGGCCACCGCCTTGAAAAAGCGCGGGGCGATATAAGCGATTTCGGAGGCCCGACTGCCGGGCAAAACGGCCACCACCGGCGCCTGCGGGGCCAGGCCCAGCGCCAACCTGGCAGCGGCGCGATCGCACTGCAGCGGGATCATGTCTGCCAGCGGGTGGCCGACAAAGGTAGCCGCAACCCCGTGCCGCGCGAGCAAGGCCGGCTCAAAAGGAAACAAGCACAGCACATGGTCAACGCCAGCCTTGATCTGGTCAATGCGGCCGGGACGAGAAGCCCAGATCGAGGGGCTGACAAACTGGACCGTCTTGATACCTGCCGCACGCAGCCTGGCGTGCAGCGCGAGATTAAAATCGGGCGCATCCACGCCAACAAAAACATCGGGGCGGCGGTTGAGCAGTTGTGCCAGCAATTGCCGGCGAATGGTGGCGATTTCTCGGTAGTGCAGCAGCACATCCACGTAGCCCAGAACCGACAGCTTGTGACTCGGCCACAGCGCATCAAAACCGCGTGCAGACATCCGCGGCCCCCCGATACCCAGTGATTTCAAAGCGGGCCATCGGCTTCGCAGTCCGTCCAGAAGCAGCGCGGCCAGCAGGTCACCCGAGGTCTCGCCCGCCACCATGGCCACCACCGGCGCCTTGGCAGCAGTCGCTGGGGTGGCGGTTGCGCCCACCAGGGACTGTGCAGTCACGACATCACCTGGCATCTCACCGCGCATCCAGGTCAGCGAACAATACCGCGCTGAGGGGACACCGCGCCCAGAAAGTCGAGCATGCCTTCAACGTCCGGCGCGGCGTCTGGGTAGCTTTGCACCAGGGCGGCAATCCTGCCCTTGGCATCCTCGAGCGTGAGCTGATCTCGGTACAGGGCCTTGTGCATGGCCTTGACCGCCGAGATGCGCTCGGGAGAAAAACCGCGCCGGCGCAAGCCCTCGAAATTCATGGATCGGGCCGCCGCCGGCTGCCCCTGGCACATGACGAAAGGCGGCAAATCCGCAAACAGCAGTGAACACATGGCCGTCATGCTGTGCGCGCCAAGCCGCACGAACTGATGGACCACGGTGAAGCCGCCCAGAATCACCCAGTCATCGACATGAACATGACCGGCCAGCTGCGAGTTATTGGCAAAAATGGTGTGGTTACCCACCACGCAGTCATGCGCCAGGTGGACGTAGGCCATGATCCAGTTGTCGTCACCCACACGGGTCACGCCGGTGTCGCCCGGCGAGCCGATGTTGAGCGTGCAAAATTCGCGGATGGTGTTGCGATGGCCAATGACCAGTTCGCAGGGCTCCCCCGCGTACTTTTTGTCCTGCGGAATGGCACCCAGGGAATTGAACTGAAGAATTCGGTTGTCTTGGCCGATGGTGGTGTGCCCCTCAATCACGCAATGCGCACCAATGGTCGTGCCCGCGTCAACTTTGACGTGCGCACCGATCACGGTATAGGGCCCGACGGTGACCGAACTGTCGAGTTCAGCGCCAGGATCGACCAGCGCGGTGGGGTGAATGCCCGTCACTTGATAGCCCCCAGGCTCAAGGCAGGGTGCGCATGGTGCACATCAGCTCGGCCTCGCAGGCGATATGCGCATCGACCCGTGCCACAGCCTTGAACTTGAAAATACCCGATTTCATGCGGTCCAGGGCGACATCCATCACCAGTTGATCGCCCGGCTCGACCGGACGCTTGAAACGCGCCCCGTCAATGCCAGCGAAATAGTAGACCGTCTTGTCATCGGGGGTTGTGCCCAGCGTGTCAAACGCCAGCAGGGCTGCAACTTGCGCCATGGCCTCCAGCATCAGCACGCCGGGCATGACCGGACGGTGCGGAAAGTGACCCGTGAAAAACGGCTCGTTGATCGTGACGTTTTTCAGCGCCTTGATGCGTACGCCCTTTTCAAGTTCCAGCACACGATCGACCAGCAGGAAAGGAAAGCGGTGCGGCAACTGCTTGAGGATCTGGTGTATGTCCATCATGATGATTTTTTTGATTCCGTTGCGGGCGTTATTTTTTGAGCTCGGGGTTCGCTGCGCCGTGTTGAGCGGCCTCAGGCACACAAACCGGTGCTTGAACCGCCTCCAGAGGCAGCCGTTTTTCAAGCTGCTTGAGCCGATCTCGCAGGCTGTGAAGCTGCTTGAGAGAAGCTGCATTTTTTTCCCAGGCCGCATTGTCGTCGATAGGGAAAAAGCCGGAGTAGTGGCCGGGTCGGGCAATCGAACGCGTGACCACCGAAGCGGCTGACACATGCACGCCGTCGGCCAGACTCAGATGCCCCAGCACCACCGCACCGCCGCCTATCGTGCAATGCGCGCCTATTCGGGCACTGCCCGCCACACCCACACACCCCGCCAGCGCTGTGTGGCGCCCGATGCGCACGTTATGGCCGATCTGAATGAGGTTGTCGAGCTTCACGCCGTCTTCGATCACCGTGTCGTCCAGCGCGCCGCGGTCGATGCAGGTGTTGGCGCCAATTTCCACATCGTCGCCAATGCGCACCGCGCCGAGTTGTTCAATTTTTTCCCATCGTCCTTGGGCCGGCGCAAAACCGAATCCGTCGGAGCCGATCACCACACCAGCATGAACGATGCAGCGTTGCCCGATCTGGCAGGCATCGCCCAGCGTGACGCGCGGGGCCAGCCGGCTACCCGCCCCTACTGAGGCGCCGCGGCCGATAACCACATGCTCTGCCAGACAAGCGCCATCGCCGATACACGCATCCGGGCCGATGCAGGCGAACGCGCCCACCGAGATGCCGGAACCCAGCCGGGCAGAAGGGTCAATGAAAGCACTGGGGTGCACAGCAGCCGCCACCGCAGGCGCATGGTGATGCTTCCATACCTGCGTGACGCGGGCAAAATACCGATAGGGGTCGTCGACCACGATGCAGGCGCCGCGCTTGACAGCCGCCGCCTCAAGTGGCGGGGAGACAATCGCGCAGGCTGCCCGGCATGACGCTAGTTTGCCCAGGTACTTGGGGTGGCTGACAAAAGTCAGCTCCGCTGGGCCTGCGGACTCGACCGGCGCCAGCCGTTCAATGATGGTTTGCGGATCACCCACAAGCCGGGCTTCAAACTCGCCGGCCAGCGAATCAAAGAGAGTGCCCAGACCAAGGGTCACGCCGAACCCGTCCCGGCGGATCTACCTGCCGCCGCTGGCATTGAGCGACTTGATCACTTTGTCGGTAATGTCATGCTTGGGATTGATGTAGACGGCTTCCTGAATGATCAGGTCGTACTTCTCGCTCTCAGCCAGACTTTTCACGGCCTTGTTGGCGCGCTCGATGACCACTTGCAACTCTTCATTTTTGCGGCTGTTCAAGTCTTCCTGAAATTCACGGCGTTTGCGCTGAAACTCCCGGTCCTGATCAACCAGTTGCTTCTGGCGGGCGTTGCGCTGACTCTCCGGCAGTGTCGGCGCTTCACGCTCTAGTTTGTCGGAGAGGGTTTTGATCTGATTGCCGAGGTCGGCAATCTCTTTTTCGCGCTTGGTGAATTCCTGTTCCAGCTTGGCCTGGGCAGACTTGGCCGAATTGGCTTCGCGCACGATCCTGTCGAGGTTCACGATGCCTACCTTGAATTCTTGCGCGCTGGCGCAAAGGCCAGTCACCAGCAGGGCTGCGCAAAGAGCGATGTGACGTGATGACAGCTTCATTAGAAAGAGGTACCGATCTGAAATTGAATGCGTTGTATTCTATCGCTTGCCACCTTGCGTACCGGGTTGGCAAAAGCCAGCCGCAACGGCCCTACCGGCGAGATCCAGCTGATGCCTGCACCGACCGAGGCCCTGAAATCTTTCAGGCTGTAGGGGTCATGCTCATCGAACACATTGCCAGCGTCGAAAAAGCCAAACATCCGCAGGGTTCGGTCATTGCCCGCGCCCGGAAACGGCGACACGAGCTCGGCGTTAAAGGTCAATTTCTTGGCTCCGCCCTTGGCCGCGCCGGCAATACCATCGACGGTTGGGTAACGCGGCCCGAGCGAGCCCTGCTCGAAACCGCGCACCGAGCCCAGACCGCCCGAGTAGAAGTTCTTGAAGATCGGGTAAGGCGAGCCAAAGCCACGGCCCCAGCCCAATTCGCCATTCAGTGCGATGGTGAACTGCTTGTTCAGCGGCACATATTGCTGAATTTGGTAATTGGTCCGCAGGTACTTCACGTCGCCGGCGACACCCCAGTCGCTGCTCAAACGCTGGTACAGACCGGTGGTTGGCACGATTGCGCTGTCTCGCTTGTCACGCGACCAACCCAGAGTCAAGGGCACGGAAGTGCTTTTGGGTCCGTAGGTATTGACGAATTCGATCAGGCCAGGGTTCGTGCCTGGCGTGATGGTCCAGGCCTCCACGCCAGCGCCAAAATACACGGTGTCATTTTCGGTAAAAGGTACGCCAAACCGCAAGCTTGCACCCTCAGTTCGGAGCGAATAATCAGTATCCTGCCCGGTCAACGGCCGGTTGGTCCGGCTAAAAATGTCAATGGCACGGGAAATGCCGTCCGTCGTGAAGTAAGGGTCCACCGTGGACAACACCAGTTGGCGATTGGACCTGCTGGTATTGAAGTCAAGGCCGAGGTAATTGCCCGAGCCAAAGACGTTTTCCTGCCGGATGCCCGCCATCAGCGAAAGTTTGTCAGCGCTGGAGTAACCCGCACCAACTTGAAGATTGCCGGTTGGTTTTTCAGCCACTGTCACACTCAAGTCAATCTGGTCTGGCGTGCCGGCAACTTCCTGGGTCTCGACATTGACCTCCGTGAAAAATCCCAGACGGTCGATACGGTCACGGGACAAACGGATCTTGTCGCCGTCATACCAGGACGATTCAAATTGACGAAACTCGCGGCGCACGACTTCGTCGCGTGTGCGGGTGTTTCCCGCCACGTTGATCCGCCTGACATAGGCTCGCCGTGATGGGTCAGCCTGCAAGACAAAACCGACGCGGTTGGTGCTGCGGTCAATCTGAGGCACGGCCTCAACCCGGGCAAAGGCAAAGCCGAAGCTGCCAAAATACTCGTTGAAGGCTTTGGTCGTTTCTGCCACCTGATCAGCGTTGTAAGCCGCGCCTGGCCTGATCTTGACCAGGGACTTGAACTCTTCGTCGCGGCCGAGGTAGTTGCCCTCGAGCTTGACCCCCGAAACCAGAAAACGCTCACCCTCAGTGATGTTGATGGTGATGGCAATTTCCTGCTTGTCGGGAGAAATGGCGACCTGGGTCGAGTCAATCCGGAAGTCCAGGTAGCCGCGCGTCAGGTAGTAGGAGCGCAGGGTCTCGATGTCAGCATTGAGTTTGGCCCGCGAATAGCGATTGGATTTGGTGTACCAACTGAGCCAGCCACCCGTGTCTAAATCGAACAATTTGAGCAGACTAGGCTCCGCAAAAGCCTTCGCGCCGACCACGCGCAGGTCCTTGATCTTGGCAACTTCGCCCTCGGTCACGGTGAAGGTCAGGTTGACCCGATTGCGTTCAACCGGGGTGACCGTGGTGACCACCTGCGCACCGTACAAACTGCGGTTGATGTATTGCCGTTTGAGTTCCTGCTCGGCCTTGTCGGTCAAGGACTTGTCAAAAGGCTGGCCGTCGTACAAGCCTGACTCGCGCAGCGCCTTTTTCAGAACGTCTTTTTCGAACTCCTTGGTGCCGACAAAATCGACTTCGGCCACCGTCGGGCGCTCCTCGACGATCACCACCAGTACATCGCCGCTGACCTCCAGTCGCACGTCCTTGAAAAGCCCCAGCGCAAAGAGCGCACGAATAGCTTGGGATCCTTTTTCGTCGCTGTAGTTTTCACCCACGCGAAACGGAAGCGACGCAAAGATGGTTCCGGGCTCGACCCGCTGCAAACCCTCGACGCGAATGTCCTTGACCGTGAAGGGATCGACCGCCCAGGCCAGGCTGGCTGACAGCAGGCCTGCGACCAAAGCGCAGACGGCACGAAGTGGGAATCGAGTGATTGGGTTTTGCATGAAAAATAAGGTTGTGCGCTCTGGGCAAACGGAATGAGAAGCCTATTGACGACTTGACGAAGGGACAACCGACTAACCCAACATACGGGTCAAGTCGTTAAACAGCGCGATGGACATCATGGTCAGCAAGATCGCCACCCCAACTCGCTGCAGTCTGTCAATCCAAACCTCGGAGACGGGCCGGCCCGTGGCAGCTTCCCAAAGATAATACATCAGGTGTCCGCCGTCCAAAATTGGCAAGGGCAGCAAATTAAGCACCCCGAGACTGACGCTGATCAAGGCCAGAAAAAGCAGATAAGCGGTCAAACCCAGACTGGCCGACTTGCCGGCGTAGTCTGCAATCGTCAGCGGCCCACTCAAATTTTTTAAGGACGCCTGGCCAACGACCATCTTGCCCATCATCTTGAGCGTCATCAAGGAGATGTCCCAGGTCTTTACAAGCCCATTGACCAGGCCGTCCAGCGGGCCATCGCGCACCAGCAAGGTCTCGGGTGCCGCACCGACATAGGCGCCGACCCGTGCCAAACGCTGGCCAGCCTCGTCACGCCATTCGGGCCAGACCTGCAGTTCGAGCTGGCGGCCCGCCCGATCGACCTCCCAGGTTTGGAAACCCTGCGCCTTGCCTGCAGACCGGATCAGTTCCCTGAGTTGCTGGCCGTCGACAACCTGCACCTTGTCAATGCGCAAGACGATGTCGCCGGGGAACAAGCCCGCTTTTTGTGCAGCGCCGCCGGGAAGAATCTGGCCCATGACCGGACGAGTCCAGGGGCCGATCAGCCCGATACGGCGATACAAGTTCGCGTCCACCTCGCTCTGACCCAGCCCTGAGAGTTCGAGCAGGACTTCGCGAGACTTACCCGCACCGGCCACCGGCTCCACCTTCAGACGCAGATCTTGCGACTTGAGCGACGCTTGCGTCAGGCGCCAAAGCAAGTCGTCAAACGAGCGAACTGCTTCAAACTCATCACCATCGACCGCCGCCTGCGTCACCAACTCCCCCCCCGTCAGGCCGGCGCGCTGGGCCACCGAAGCCGGCACCGGGCTGGCCACGATAGCGCGAGCCTGCTGCGTACCGATCCAGTTCACCAGGGTGTAGAGGAGCACGGCCAGCAGCAAGTTCGCCAGCGGTCCGGCGACCACCACAGCAGCGCGCGCCTTGAGTGACTTGTTGTTGAACGCCATATGGCGCTCACTGGCATGCACATCGGCCTCGTGCTCGTCGAGCATCTTCACGTAGCCACCCAGCGGCAACAGCCCGATGGAAAATTCGGTCGGGTTGTTCTTTAGGCGCCAGGTCACCAGGGGCTTGCCAAAACCGATGGAAAATTTCAAGACCTTCACACCACAAGCCACGGCGACACGGTAGTGACCGTACTCATGAATCGAAATCAGCACCCCCAGCGCAATGACAAAGGCCAGCAACGTCATGGTCACAGGCTCAGGCTGCGAAGCAACTCGCTGGCGACAGCCCGCGCCTGGGCATCAATGGCCAGCAAATCGTGCACGTCCGCCACCGCAGGAACCTGCAGCGCATCAAGCGTTTCGCGGTTGACCCGGTGAATATGGTCAAAACGAATGCGCTTGTCGAGAAAGGCGGCGACGGCGATTTCATTGGCCGCATTGAGCACGGCGGTGCTGCCCACCGGCCCTGCCAACACCTCCCAGGCCAGTTGCAAACCGGGAAAGCGCTGCGCATCGGGGGCGTTGAACGTCATGGTCGGCAGGGCCCTGAAGTCCAGCGCACGAGCACCCGACTCCACCCGGTCAGGCCAGGACAGTCCGTAGGCGATGGGCACGCGCATGTCGGGCGTACCCAATTGGGCCACAACCGAGGTGTCCCGGTACTGAACCATGGAGTGAATGATGCTTTGTGGGTGTATCACCACTTCAATCTGCGCAGGCGACAGACCGAAGAGATAGCGCGCCTCAATCACCTCCAGCGCCTTATTCATCATGGTCGCGGAATCAACCGAAATCTTGCGCCCCATCACCCAGTTGGGGTGGGCACAGGCTTCGTCGGGGGTGACACGATGCAAGGTGTCAATGGCACGCTCCCGGAACGGGCCACCGGAGGCGGTCAGTATGATTTTCTCGACCCGCGCCGCCCAGGTGGAGGGGTCCTCCGGAAGGGCCTGAAAAATCGCCGAATGCTCGCTGTCAATCGGGAGCAGTTGCGCCTGACCGTCACGCACTGCCTGCAAAAACACCTCACCGCCAACCACCAGGGCTTCCTTGTTTGCCAGCAGCAAACGCTTGCCGGCGCGCGCCGCAGCCATACAGGGCGCGAGCCCGGCGGCGCCCACAATCGCGGCCATCACAGCGTCAACACGCTCATCCGAGGCAATGCGTTCCAGGGCATCGGGCGTACTCAAGACCCGGGTCTTGAGCGCGCTGGTGCTGATCTTTTGAGCCAGCTCAAGACCGTGGGGGGCACTGGCCATGACGGCGTAGACGGGCTCAAAGCGCTGGCATTGCTCGAACATGAGATCGACCTGCGTTGAGGCGCTCAAGGCAAACACCTCAAAACGGCTCGGGTGCAACGCCACCACGTTCAGGGTATTGACACCGATTGAGCCGGTGGAGCCCAAGACCGTGATGCGTTGTTTCATGACTGACCTATCTCGAATAATTGACCAGCATCATGGCCAGCGGCAAGACCGGCAGCAAGGCGTCGATCCGATCGAGCACACCACCATGGCCGGGCAACAAAGCGCTGGAATCCTTCACGCCAGCGCTGCGCTTGACCAGCGACTCGACCAGGTCGCCCACCACACTCATGGCCGACAAAAAAACAAGCCCCGCCAGCATCACGGCAAAACCGTGGCGCGCGGCCAACTGACCGTAGACACTGCGTTCCGCAGGCGCCACACCGAAGGCTGCTTCGACCTGGGTCCAGACCACCCCGAGGATCAACACCCCGAGCATGCCGCCCAAGGCGCCCTCCCAGCTCTTGCCGGGACTGATCGACGGTGCCAGCTTGCGCCGAAAAAAACGGGTACCAAAGGCCTTGCCGGCAAAGTAGGCCGCGATATCGGCCACCCACACCAGGACCAGGGCCGACAGCAAGAAGTTGATCCCGATCACCCGCGCCTGGGCAACCGCCAGCCAAGCCAGGCACAAGGCCACCCAGCCGATGACCCAGCGCGCGGGCTCAGGCAATTTGGGCCAGCCCGGAACACCCGTCGCCAGCAGGTAGCTACCGCCCAGCACCCAGGCTGCGCCGGTCAAACCCCAAAGCCAGGGAAAAGGCTGGGTCAGCCAGCCTGCGTACCAAGCCAGACCGCAAGCGAGCCCGCACGCCACGCCCATCAAGCCACTGCGCATCGGCCCGGCCGCATTGAGCCGGCCCCACTCCCAGGCTGCTGCAGCGATCAGCACGAGCGCAACGGTTGCAAAAGGCCAGGCGGATGGATAAAAAAGGGCCGGCAACAAGATCGCCAGCAACGCGAGGGCGGTGATCACGCGCTGCTTGAGCATCAGGCGGCCTTGCGCGCAGACGCGGCGGGTGTCGAAGCCGACACATGAGCAGCCGCAGAACCGGCAACTTGTTCGGGCGTTTTGCCAAACCGGCGCTCTCGACCCGCGAAAAAAGCCAACGCCTTGTCCAGTTCGGCCTCGTCAAATTCGGGCCACAGGGCGTCGGTGAAATACAGCTCGGAGTAGGCCATCTGCCACAGCAGAAAATTGCTCACACGCAACTCCCCACCGGTACGAATCAAGAGGTCCGGATCGGGCACATGGGCCAGCGCCAGCGCTTTGTCCAGCGCGGCTTCAGTGATGGCCTCACCACGCTGCGCCAAGCCCTCGGCAGCCTGGGCAATGTCCCAGCGACCGCCGTAATTCAGGCACACGTTAAGAATCATCCGGGTATTGCCAGCCGAGCCGCATTCGGCATCGGCCAACACCGACTGCACCGTCTCGGACAGACCTCGTCGGTCACCAACGAAATGCAACCTGATGCCATTGGCGATCAAATCCGGCAATTCGCCCTGCAAGGACAAAACCAGCAAGTCAAAAATACCGGAGACCTCTTGCTCGGGCCGACTCCAGTTTTCGGAGGAAAAAGCGAAAACGCTCAAGACACCGATCTGACGGTCCAGGCAGGTCTGGATCAGACGCTTGAGCGTGGAAACACCCCGCTTGTGGCCAGCTAGGCGCGGCAAAAAACGCTTCTTCGCCCAGCGCCCGTTACCGTCCATGACGATGGCGATATGACCGGGTAAGGAGCCGGGCGTCGAAGTGCTCATGTACTTCGTGCGCAGGAAAACGTGGTCAACAGAATCAAACCGCCATGATTTCTTGCTCTTTGCCGGCAACGAGCTTGTCGACCTCGGCAATGTAGCGGTCTGTGAATTTTTGGATATCGTCTTGCGCCCTGCGCTCGTCGTCCTCAGAGGCCAGCTTTTCCTTGACCAGCTTTTTCACGCCATCATTGGCGTCCCTGCGCAAATTGCGAATAGCCACCTTGGCATGCTCACCCTCGCCTTTGACGACCTTGGTGAGTTCCTTGCGACGCTCTTCGGTCATGGCCGGCATGGGCACGCGGATCAGGTCGCCCTGCGAGGCAGGGTTCAGTCCCAGGTCCGAGTCACGAATGGCTTTTTCGATCTTGGCACCCATGCCCTTTTCCCAGGGCGCCACGCTGATCGTGCGGGCGTCCAGCAAGGACACATTGGCGACCTGGCTGATGGGCAGCATGGAGCCGTAGTAGTCGACCTGCACCGTGTCAAGCAGGCCGGGGTTGGCCCGACCCGTGCGGATTTTGGTCAGGCCGTGCTTGAAGGAGTCAAGCGACTGCTGCATTTTCAGCTCAGCGTTTGTCTTGGTGTCAGCAATGCTCATGAGAGAGTCTCCGAATACACAGGAAAAGTCTAGCTTAAAGAGAGGCGAAACGCATCAGGGGAACGCCTCAGGCCGCACGTTTCAAACGTGAACGAGCGTGCCTTCATCCTCACCCTGAACAACACGCTTGAGCGCGCCATGCTTGAAGATGCTAAAGACCTTCAGCGGCAGCTTCTGGTCGCGGCACAAGGCAAAGGCCGTGGCATCCATGACTTCCAGATTGCGGCCCATCGCCTCGTCAAAGGTGATGGTGGTGTAGCGGGTAGCGCTCGGATCTTTTTTCGGGTCAGCGGTATAAACGCCGTCCACCTTCGTGGCCTTGAGCACGATTTCGGCGCCAATTTCTGCCCCACGCAGGGCCGCCGCCGTGTCGGTGGTGAAGAATGGATTGCCGGTTCCCGCTGCGAAAATAACCACCTTACCCTCTTCGAGGTACTGCAATGCCTTGGGGCGCACATAGGGCTCGACGACACGTTCAATGGCAATCGCCGACATCACGCGCGGCGTGAGTCCGGCCTTGTCCATGGTGTCACCGAGTGCCAGCGCGTTCATCACGGTGGCCAGCATGCCCATGTTGTCGGCAGTGGCCCGGTCCATGCCGACAGAACCGCCGGCCACACCGCGAAAGATGTTGCCGCCCCCAATCACGACAGCCATCTGCACGCCGAGCCGGGTGACTTCTGCAATTTCTTCGACCATGCGAACAATCGTCGCACGGTTGATGCCAAAGGCATCATCCCCCATCAAGGCCTCACCAGACAGTTTGAGCAAGATACGCTTATAAGCCGGCATGGTGTCCCCGAGAGTTGATGATGAGTTTCAGCAGAGCAAGATCCTGAAAAGGGCTTAGGCAGCCTTGGCAGCAGCGACCTGAGCGGCGACTTCAGCGGCGAAGTCGTCAACCTTCTTCTCAATGCCTTCGCCAACCACATACAGCGTGAAGGCCTTCACGGTCGTGGCCTTTTCTTTGAGCATTTGCTCGACGGTCTGCTTGTCGTTTTTGACGAACGCCTGATTGAACAAGCTGACTTCCTTGAGGTACTTCTGCACCCCGCCATCGATGCGCTTGGCCACGATTTCTGCAGACTGCACCGGCTTGCCTTCTGCCTGCGCCTTGACCGCGTCTTCAGCCGCCTTGGCAGCAGCTACCGAGCGCTCCTTGGCGACCAGCTCGGCAGGCACTTCAGCGCTGGACAGAGAGACCGGCTTCATGGCGGCGACATGCATGGCGACGTCCTTGGCAGCCGTCTCGTCACCCTCGTACTCGACCACAACACCGATACGGGTGCCGTGCAGGTAAGAAGCCAGTTGGGCGCCGGCGAAGCGCTTGAAGCGACGAACGCTCATGTTTTCACCGATCTTGCCGATCAGGCCCTTGCGCACGTCTTCGATGGTCGGGCCAAAGCCGTCCAGCGAAAAAGGCATGGCGCCCACAGCCGCGACATCAGCCGGGTTGTGTTTGACAATGCCTTGCGCCACAGCGTTGACCAAAGCCAGGAAACTGTCATTTTTGGTGACGAAGTCGGTCTCGCAATTAACTTCAACCAGGGCACCAACGCCGCCTTCGGCATGAAATGCCACCACACCTTCGGCGGTGATTCGGGAAGCCGCTTTGCCTGCCTTGTTGCCGAGCTTGACGCGCAGTAACTCTTCGGCCTTATCCATGTTGCCTTCGGCTTCGGTCAGTGCTTTTTTGCACTCCATCATGGGTGCAGCGGTTTTGGCGCGGAGTTCAGCGACCATGCTTGCAGTAATTGCCATTTTTAATTCTCCTGAATGTCGATTCACTTCAAATTGAGGACTGCGGCCGGGTGACTGTCAAGCAGCCCGCCGGCCAATTTGGTTGTGAAAAAGGGGCTACGCGAGCCCCTTTTTCGCGTGGCACACGGCCGCAGTGATTAAGCTGCGCCCTGGACTTCCACGAATTCATCGCTGCTTTCCGCGACCACGGTCTTGACCACGTCGCTGGCAGCATTGGTGCGGCCTTCGATGATGGCGTCAGCAATGCCGCGGGCGTAGAGCGCCACAGCTTTGGACGAGTCATCATTACCCGGGATCACGTAGTCAATGCCGATGGGGGAATGATTGGAGTCAACCACACCGATCAGGGGGATGCCCAGTTTTTGGGCTTCGGCCACGGCGATCTTGTGGAAGCCAACGTCGATCACAAAAATCGCGTCTGGCAGCGCAGCCATGTCCTGGATGCCACCGATGTCTTTTTCGAGCTTCTCGATTTCGCGCTTGAACGTGAGTTGCTCCTTCTTGCTGATGGAGTCCAGACCCGCTTCTTGCTGAGCCTTCATTTCCTTCAGGCGCTTGATCGAGGTTTTGACCGTCTTGAAATTGGTCAGCATGCCGCCGAGCCAACGCTGGTCAACGTAAGGCACACCTGCGCGCTGAGCTTCAGCGGCAACGATCTCGCGCGCCTGGCGCTTGGTACCCACCATCAGGATGGTGCCGCGGTTGGCAGCCAACTGACGCGCGAACTTGGCCGCGTCCTGGAACATCGGCAACGACTTTTCCAGGTTAATGATGTGAATACGGTTGCGATGGCCGAAAATATACGGGGCCATCTTGGGATTCCAGAAGCGCGTCTGGTGTCCGAAGTGGACGCCGGCTTCCAGCATTTCACGCATGCTTGTTGACATATCAATACTCCAAAGGTTGTGTCTAAAATCAGCGCTTACCGCTTGAAATGTCCAGGAAAGAACCCCGACGCGGCACCTTGTGTGGCTGATTTGCGATTTGTCTTCAAATGGGCCGAGTTGATAGCTCACCCCATTCGCAAAACCGCCTGATTATAGCACCCGGCTCTCGCCCGGCAGCACCTTGACCCTCACTGCGGCCAGCCGCCCAGAACTTGAATGGAACGCCCATGACTGACGACCTCCACGCCCAACGCCAGGCACTGGCCGAGGGCCTGACCAGCTTGCCAGAGCTGCTGGGACAAGCCATGGAAGTGAGCCAAAGCGCCGCCTGCCTGAACGTCTACCTCGACTCTCCGGTGCCCGCCCTGCAGCAAGCCATCGCCAACCAGAGCCCAAACCAGAGCCCGAGCGAGGTGTCACGGCCGATCGGGCCGCTGGCCGGCCTGCCCGTGTCGATCAAGGACTTGTTCGACGTCGCAGGTCAGCCGACTCGGGCGGGTTCCAAGGTTTTATCGGGCGCTGCGCCGGCCCCGCAGGACTGCACCGCCATCGCCAGGCTGCGCGCCGCAGGCGGTCTGATCGCAGGGCGCACCCACATGGTAGAGTTCGCCTTTTCAGGCGTGGGGACCAACCCGCATCACGGCACGCCCGTCAATCCCGCTGATCCACGGCTTGCGCGCGTGCCGGGCGGCTCGTCATCCGGTGCGGCCGTCTCGGTCGCCACGGGCGCCGCTGCAGTGGGACTGGGCTCGGATACCGGCGGCTCGATCCGCATTCCTGCGGCGCTGTGTGGCGTGGTCGGATTCAAGAGCACGGCGCGGCTGGTCCCGGCCCAAGGCTGCATCCCGCTGTCGACCACGCTTGACACCGTCTGCGCCCTGACGCGCTCAGTGCGCGACGCCATCACGGTGCATCAGATTCTGGCCGCACGCAGCGTCCAGCGGGTCGGCAAGCCACTGTCCAGTTGCCGCCTGGCTCTGCCCCAAACCCTCATGCAAGACGACATGGACGCCACCGTGGCGGCCGCCTTCGAGCGCAGCCTGCGCCTGCTGCGCCAGGCGGGCGCACAAATTGAAGAGGTGCCATTGCAAGAGATTGCCGAACTCGCCGCTATCAATGCCAGCGGCGGCTTTTCAGCCGCCGAGAGCTATGCCTGGCATCGCCGGCTGCTCGCCGAGCGCCAAAAGGATTACGACCCGCGTGTGGCGCTGCGCATCCTGCGCGGCGCGGACATGAGCGCGGCGGACTACATCGAACTGATCGCGGCGCGCACCCGGTGGGTTGACCAGGTCAACGAGCGCTTGGCCGGCTTTGACGCGATCATCTCGCCCACCGTGCCAATCGTGGCGCCCAGCATCGCCAGCGTCCTGCAAGACGACACCGAATTTTTCCGTGTCAACAGCTTGTTGTTGCGCAACACAGCCGTGGTGAACATGCTCGACGGCTGCGGTGTTTCCCTGCCCTGCCACCAGCACGGGGAACTCCCGGTCGGCCTGATGCTTTGGCATGGCGCACTCAAGGATGACCAGGTGCTGGACCTCGCCCTGCAAGTCGAGCAGGTGCTGCGGCGGTTCTGAACGGGAAGATCGCCGGCCGCCAAAGTCGGGCTGGCAAACGGCCTGTCAGCCGGGCCACAATCAAAGCCACATGATTTCAGTCACGCCCACCCGGAGTCAGCCGCTCTTCGGCGTCGCCGCCAGCCGCGAATTGGAGCGTCGGGCACTTTCCGCACTGCCCGGCCACACATTGATGCGCCGCGCCGGTCTCGCGGTGGCGCGGCTGGCGTTGGCGGTGGCGCCGCATGCCCGCCACATCTGGATCGCCTGTGGTCCGGGCAATAATGGTGGCGATGGCTTTGAGGCCGGCCTGCGCCTGCAAGAGATGGGAAAAAAAGTCACGCTGACCTGGACCCAAGCCGGCCAGCCCGGACTCGATACCCCCGCCGACGCCAGCGCTTCACGCGCCAGATTCCTGGCCGCCGGCCTGGAAATCGCCACTCAAGCGCCACCAGACTTTGACCTTGGCATAGACGCTCTGCTCGGGCTAGGGGGCTGGCTCGACCCGGCGCGTCAGGGCACAGCCCTCATGGTGGACTGGCTCAGCCGGATGCACCGCAGCGGCAAGCCGGTTGTGTGCGTCGATCTGCCCACCGGGCTGGCGGCCGACACCGGCCTGAGCAGCTGGGCTGACGTCGCGCCAGCAAGCGTGCGCCCTCACACGCTGAGTCTGCTGACACTCAAACCCGGACTGTTCACCGCAGACGGACGAGATCGTGCCGGGCAGGTCTGGTTTGACGATCTGGGCGTTCTGGCCGACCCGGACATCACCCCCGACGCCTATTTGCTTGGGGCCGATCAGGTCATCAACCTCAAGCGCATGCTGGCCAGCCACAGCAGCCACAAAGGCAGCTTCGGCGACGTGGCAATCATTGGCGGGATGCAAGCGCGCAGCCCCGACGAAACCAGTATGACCGGCGCCGCCCTGCTGGCGGCGCGCGCCGCGCTATACGCGGGCGCCGGACGGGTCTATGTGGCCCTGCTGGGCGAGCCCCACACGATGCTGGATCCGCTGCAGCCTGAACTGATGTTTCGCAGCCCGGCGGCGCTGAACCTGAAACAAACCGTGGTCTGCGGCTGTGGCGGCGGTGAAGCGGTTCGCGATGTGCTGCCGGCCGTGCTGACCAGTGCGACGCGAGCGGTGCTCGACGCCGATGCGCTCAATGCACTGGCCGCCGACACAGGTCTGCAAGCCCTGCTCCTGGCGCGGCGCAATCAACAGCGGCCGACCATCCTGACGCCGCACCCGCTGGAAGCGGCCCGCCTGCTGGGCATCAGCGTCCGGCAGGTGCAGGCCGACCGGCTGGGCGCCGCCGGGCAACTGGCCGAGCGCCTGGGCTGCGTGGTGGTGCTCAAGGGATCGGGCACGGTGGTCGCCGAGCCGGGCCGCGCACCCGTCATCAACGCCACGGGTAACGCTCTGCTGGCCACGGCGGGAACGGGCGATGTGCTCGCTGGTCTGGCCGGTGCCCGGCTGGCGGCAGGACTGAC
>CAIMVC010000281.1 GCA_903844825.1 uncultured Burkholderiales bacterium
CACCAGCAGTCCCCACATGCCATAAACGATGGAGGGAACTGCTGCCAGCAACTCAATGGCCGTCCCCAAAGGCCGCTTCAGCCAGGCGGGCGATAGCTCGGTCAAGAAAAGCGCAATACCAAAGCTCACCGGCACAGCGATCAGCAATGCAATGAAAGAGGTAGCCAAGGTGCCATAGATCATCACCAGGCCGCCGTACTCGTTCTTGACCGGGTCCCAGACGGTGCTGGTCAAAAATCCGAAGCCGTATTGCCTGATGGACGGCCAGGCTCCCATGACGAGCGACACCAAAATCGCAACCAGCAAAGCCAGCGTGAGCAAGGCTGCCCCCTTGGCCGCCCAGGCAAAAATCCGATCAGCCCAGGGGCCGCGTCGAACTGGATTGATGGGAGAGGGATTGTTCATTTCGCGTCCGCCTGCTGATGCCGACGGGACAAAAGCCGCCGGATTGGCCGAGAGTGTAGAAGACATGAGAGCTCACCTTGTTGGGGTCGGTCGCCAACCCTGCCCCCACAGCGTGAGGCGGGATTGGCAGGCACCATGCCTTACTTGAAAGCTACGGCCTTGCCGCTGCTGTCCTTGATATTGCCCCAGGCATTTTCAACCGACAGTTTGACCACCGCGGGCATGGGCACATAGTCCAGGTCGTCAGCGACCTTGTCGCCATTTTTGTAGGCCCAGGCAAAAAACTTGAGCGATGCAGTGGCCTGTGCCGGCTTGTCCTGCACCTTGTGCATCAGGATGAAGGTGGCGCCCGTGATGGGCCAGGAATCCTTGCCTGGCTGCTCGGTCAAGATTTGATAAAAAGTTTTTGCCCAGTCAGCACCGGCAGCCGCGGCCTTGAAGGCTGTATCGTCCGGGGCCACGAAGGTGCCGGCCATGTTCTTCATCTGGGCGTAGACCATCTTGTTTTGCTTGACGTAGGCATATTCCACGTAGCCAATAGAGTTTGGCAGACGCCCGACAAAAGCCGCCACACCCTCATTGCCCTTACCGCCTGCGCCCACCGGCCAGTTAACGGCAGTACCCTCGCCCACTTTGGCTTTCCATTCGGCGTTGACCTTGCTCAGGTAATTGGTAAAGATGAAGCTGGTGCCCGAACCATCGGCGCGGCGCACGGGCGCAATCGCCGCATCAGGCAAGGCCAGCGACGGGTTCAACGCCTTGATGGCGGGGTCGGTCCAGTTGGTGATCTTGCCCAGGTAAATGTCACCCAACACCGCACCGGTGAGCTTGAGCTGACCCGGAGCAATACCCTTGATATTGACAACCGGAACCACACCGCCGATAACCGTTGGGAACTGCACCAGCGCCTTCTTGCTCAACTCGTCATCCGTCAGCGGCATGTCAGAGGCGCCAAAGTCAACCGTCTTGGCATCAATCTGGCGCAAGCCGGCACCCGAGCCGACCGACTGGTAGTTGATCTTGACACCGGTGGCCTTGTTGTAATCGGAAGCCCATTTGGCATAAAGCGGGGCCGGAAAGGTTGCGCCAGCACCCGTGACATCCTGAGCAACGGCCTGGGCACCCCAGCCGACCAGGGCGGCGCCAATCGCAAAAGTGGACAATTTCAAAAGAACCTGCTTCGAATTCATGAATACACCTTTTAGTAAAAGCCAGCCTATTGCAAGCTGAACAGGGAAACTGGGGAGACTTTAAAAGCCTTATGTGACAAGCAGATGACAGCATTCAAAGATCAAGCCTGTCAGACGCTGGCGACAAGCCCGCCATGTCAATCAAGGCAGTGTCACAAAGAAGTCATCGTAGTCACAAATCTGTCACATGGCACCCCTATGCTCACTCACCGCCTGATTCAGCACTGAACCGGCCTAATTCAGGTCCAGCATGTCGCCGCTTAGCCGCTCGGGGTCCCCGAGAAGATGTCCAGGCCTCCCGCTGCGCATCAAACGCCATGGGTACCAGATCGTCACTCGAAGCGACTGGACGGGCTGCTACGATCTGGCCGCGAGAAAAAAGAATCGACTGATATGCAAAACGGAACCCGACTGGCAGCTGTGGACCTGGGCTCGAACAGCTTTCGGCTTGAAATTGGCCGGCTAGATCACGGGCTGATCCAGCGCACCGAATACCTCAAGGAGACCGTGCGCCAGGGCAATGGCCTGGACGCAGACCGCAACCTGAGCATGGAAGCCATGCAACGCGGCTGGGATTGCCTGGCCCGGTTTGGGGAGCGGCTGGCGGGCTTCAAGAAAAACCAGGTTCGCGCCGTGGCGACCCAGACGCTGCGCGAGGCCAGAAACCGCGATGTCTTCCTGAACCGAGCCAACCAGATCCTGGGGTTTCCAATCGACGTGATTGCGGGACGCGAGGAAGCCCGCCTGATCTACCAGGGTGTGGCGCACCTGCTGCCGCAGTCATCGGAACGGCGACTGGTCATTGACATCGGCGGGCGCTCGACCGAAATGATCCTCGGCTGCGGCCTGGAGTCGCACAGCACGGAGTCATGGCGCGTTGGCAGCGTGGCCTGGTCCATGAACTATTTTCCAGAAGGCGCTTTCACCAACCGCGCTTTCGACGCGGCAGAGGTGGCCGCCAAGGCCGTACTCGACGAAGCCATGCAGGTCTTTGGCCCGCGGCACTGGGACCGGGCCTACGGCTCATCGGGGACGGTGGGCGCGGTGAGCTATGTGCTAAGCCAGGCCGGCTGGCCGCCAGGGATGATCACACGTGATGGGCTGAACTGGCTGATGGAGCGGCTACTCAAGGCGCAAAACGCCGAGCGCCTGAAGATGGACGGCCTCAAGGACGATCGCCGCGCCGTGGTCGGAGGCGGCATCAGTATTTTGCGGGCACTCTTTGACTTGCTGGAAATCGACACTCTGTACGCCGCCGAGGGCGCCCTGCGCCATGGCGCCCTGTACGACCTGATTGATCGCCAGGACAGCGAGTCGGACTTGCGCTCACGCACGGTGCAGGGCCTGACGCGGAAATTCGCGGTGGACCTGACGCAAGCCGAGCGCGTCAGCCGCGTCGCCCGCGAGCTTCTGGGCATGACGCATCAAGGCTCGCCAGAAGAGCTCGCGCGCACGCAGCGCAAGCTGAACTGGGCGGCACAACTCCATGAAATCGGCAGTCACATCGCCCACCACGACCACCACAAGCATGGCGCCTACATTATTGATAACGCCGACGCACCCGGGTTCGCGCTGGAGGAACTGCACAGGCTCAGCCTGCTGGTGCTGGGCCATCGCGGCAAGCTGCGCAAACTCGAAGCGCAGTTTCCTGATCCGGTGTTCATGCAGCAGCTGCTGGCTTTGCGGCTGGCGGTGATCGTGTGCCACGCCCGGCGAGAACCTGAACTGGCGGGCCTGCAACTGGTCGACGAGAGCCACCGCTTCGTTCTGACTTGCCGCCCCGGCTGGGCCAACGCTTTTCCGCAGTCGGCCTACCTGCTACGCGAAGAAGCGCTGGCCTGGCAAAAGGCGCCGCAGCCACTGACGCTCAAAGGTTTCTGAGCCCGCGGTGACTCCGGGGGGCGCACCTCATCTAGCCTGGGTTGTCATCAAACTGACTTGAACCCGATCGATAATTCAACTTTTATTAAAACGTTGAACCACGAAAGGAAATCGTCCATGAGAGTCGGCATCAACGGCATGGGGCGTATCGGCCGACTGGCGTTAAGAGCGGCGCTGGGTGCGGCGCATCGACCTTCCGATGACCCGCGCCGGGACAACCGCCTGCAGGTAGTTCACCTCAATGAAATCAAGGGGGGTGCTGCCGCCACTGCCCACTTGCTGGCTTTTGACAGCGTGCAGGGTACGTGGCGGGCGGAGATTGCCGCCGAGGGCGAAGACTTGGTGCATGTCGCCGATCAGCGCCTGACATTCAGCGCCCACAGCAACGCTGCCGACATCGACTGGGGCGATCTCGGTGTGGACGTTGTGCTCGAGTGCACCGGCAAGTTCCTCACGCCCGAGACCCTGCAAGGTCATCTGAACCGGGGCGCCAAGCGCGTCATCGTGGCTGCTCCCGTCAAAGTGGGCCAGGTGCTCAACATCGTTGTCGGCGTGAACCACGACCACTATGACCCCGCCAGGGACCGCATCGTTACCGCCGCTTCTTGCACCACCAATTGCCTGGCGCCGGTGGTCAAGGTGATTCATGAAAACCTGGGCATCCGGCACGGCCAGATCACCACCATTCACAACCCGACCAACACCAATGTGGTGGTCGATGCACCTCACAAAGACCTGCGCCGCGCACGCAGCGCCATGATGAGCCTGGCGCCGACCACCACCGGCAGCGCCACAGCGATTGCCCTGATCTACCCCGACCTCAAAGGCAAACTCAATGGCCACGCCGTGCGTGCTCCGGTCCTCAACGCGTCGCTGACCGACTGCGTCTTTGAACTGATGCGGCCCACCACGGCCCATGAGGTCAACGCACTCTTTGCGGCCGCAGCCCAAGGGCCGCTGGCAGGGATTCTGGGCTATGAAGAGCGGGCATTGGTCAGCGCGGACTATGCAGGCGACACGCGCAGCGCGGTTGTCGACGCCTTGTCGACCCTGGTCACCGATGGCACGCTCTTGAAAGTCTATGCCTGGTACGACAACGAAATGGCTTACGCCTGCCGCATGGTGGATCTGGCCTGCCACATGCAGCGCGTGGGCATCTGAGTCCAACCCATGCCAGTCACACGCCAGACCGCCGCCAGCAGCGCTGACACGGCCGGTAAAGCCAGTGCCGCCGTGCGCAACTACGCTATCGTGACCGCCGCTTACTGGGCGTTTACGCTGACCGATGGCGCCCTGCGGATGTTGGTGCTGATGCATTTTTACCGACTCGGGTATTCATCCTTCACGCTGGCTTTTTTGTTTTTGCTCTACGAGGCGGCCGGCGTGGCGGCCAACCTCATCGGCGGCTGGCTGGCCACGCGCTACGGCATTGCACGCATGCTGGTCGTGGGCCTGAGCACCCAGATCATCGGCTTTGTGCTGCTTTCCCTGCTCGATCCGGCATGGACGGCGACGCTGTCCGTGGCCTGGGTGGTGATGGCGCAAGGCATTTGCGGCGTGGCCAAAGACCTGACCAAGACCGCGAGCAAATCGGCCATCAAGATCACCGCAGCGCAGGCTACGGATCACAGCTCCGGTCAGTTATTCAAGTGGGTGGCCTGGTTCACCGGCAGCAAAAACGCCATGAAGGGCGTGGGCTTTTTCCTAGGCGGACTGCTGCTGGACCGGCTCGGCTTTAGCGCCTCGCTCTGGTCGATGGCGGCCCTGCTGGGGTGCGTGCTGGTCGGGGTGCTGGTCTTTGTGCCACCCCTGATGGGCAAAAGCAAAGCCTCGACATCGGCCAGGGAACTCTTCGCCAAAAGCCGCAGCATCAATTTGCTGGCAGCGGCACGGGTGGTGCTGTTCGGTGCGCGCGATGTCTGGTTTGTGGTGGGCGTACCTGTATTTTTATACGCTTCGGGCTGGACCTTCACCATGGTGGGCGTATTTTTGGCGCTGTGGACGATTGGCTATGGACTGGTTCAGGCGCTGGCACCCCTGATCGTCAAGCGCAGCACCGACGGCCTGAGCCAGGAAGTTCCCGCCGCGCGCTGGTGGTCCGCCATTTTGGCCGTCATCCCGGCCGCGCTGGCGTTGCTGGTGGCGCAGAACGTGGAAAACCTCCAATGGGTGGTGGTGGGCGGTCTGGCTTTGTTCGGTGTGGCCTTTGCCATCAACTCATCGGTACATTCCTACCTGATTCTGGCTTATGCCGGCAGCGAAAAAGCGGCCGAAGATGTGGGCTTTTATTACGCCGCCAATGCATTGGGGCGTTTTTTCGGCATCTTGTTGTCCGGTCTGCTCTACCAGGCCGGGGGACTGCTTTACGCCCTGCTCGGTTCGGCCCTGATGCTGCTGGCCTGCTGGCTGCTGACCCTGGCACTGCCGGTGGTTCGCAGCGCAGCAAAGCTGTAACGGTCACTGGTGTCGCCCCGCACCATCAACACCGCAGTGCCTCATGCTTGACACGCCCATACGCCAGCGCCTACAAAGTTCGCAGGAAGAATTCGTCAACAGCCTGAGCCACGGTCTGGCGGTGCTGGTCGCCCTCTGGGCAGCAGCGCATTTGATGCAGACCCGCGATGCAGTCAGCCCGGCCCGCTTTTATGGCGCCGGCATTTTCGCCGTGACCATGATCCTGATGTTCCTGAGCTCCACGCTGTACCACGGCCTGGCTGAAGGCCCGACCCGACGGCTGCTCCTGAAGCTGGACCATGGCGCCATCTACTTTTTTATCGCCGGGAGCTACACGCCGTTTGCGCTCGCAAGCGAGCCTGGAGCCACCGGCTGGGTATCGCTGGGCGTGGTGTGGGCCCTGGCAGTCGCGGGTGCTGCCCTGAAAGTCGGTGGCCGTGTTTCGGCGCCAGGCTGGTCAACCGGCCTGTACCTGGCGATGGGTTGGCTGGTCCTGATGGCGGCCATACCGATCGTTCGGCAAGCCTCGCAGCAGGTCACCAGCCTGCTGGTAGGTGGCGGTGTAGCCTACACCGTGGGCGCGGTCTTCTTCCTGCTGGACTCGCGTTTGCGCTACGGTCATGCCATCTGGCACGGCTTCGTCGCGGCGGGCACAGGCTGCCATTACTTCGCAGTCCTGAGGCTGGCTACCTGACACCCTGACAAGGATCAGAGGAAGGCGCCATCGGCAGGCCCGATGCCACGAACTTGCGCAAAACAAGCTCAACCGTGTAAACTGTATAAATCGTTTACTCCTCAAAAGGCAAGTCATGGCCAGTCCTAAAACCCCCACCCCAGCGGCTCAATCACCCCAGGTGCTCACCAAAGCTGCCGCAAAATCGGCGACCGCAAAGCCTGTCCCAGGTGCGCCAAAAGCAAAGCGCTCGGTCGCTAATCAAGGCGCCGCCACCAAGTCCACCACCAGGCCAGTTGCCAAGGCCCCAGCTTCGAACATCAAGGCCAAAGTAACCCTGGCGGTCAAGCCAGCGGCCAAAACCAAGGCACCCAGCAAGACAGAAACAAAGGCAGAAACCAAGACAGAAAGGGCAAAGAAGCCCAAGCTTGTGCGCGACAGCTTCACGATTCCAAAAACCGAATACCTGGTCATTGACGCCCTCAAGGAGCGTGCGGGCAAGCTGTCACGCGCGGCCAAGAAGAGCGAACTGCTGCGGGCGGGCATCAAGGCCCTGGCAGCGATGTCGGACGATGCTTTTTTGGCGGCACTGTCGGCAGTTCCAACGATCAAGACGGGTCGCCCCACCCTGGCCTGAGGCGGCCAACTGGCACGGTTGCAGCCAACAGTTCGGGCGAGCAAACTCAATCGTCAGCGCAGAAGAAACTGCCGCACGATGCCGCAGCAGTCATGGGCGAGCACACAGGTTCTGCAGTTCCCCGTGCACGGCTCGCCGGTTCAACGGCGGCGGGCAACGCTCACAGGAATTCCGGTGACTGTACCGTGACCACAACGGTCTCGGTCAGTCCGTCGCGTTCTCGGCTGCGCAGCCACCAGAGGGTGCCCTTGCGAAAAGCCATGTCGGGCTGACTTGAGCCAAGCAAGCGGCTCACCGTCTGGCCCAGGGTGGGCTGGTGACCCACCACCAGAACCGGTAGCTTATTCACAGGCCATTGCACGAGAGCCAGCAGGTCATCGACCGAAGCCCAGGGGGCCAGCTCCGGACAGATCTTGTACTTGCGCCCCAGCGCCAGCGCAGTCTGCTCGCAGCGAATGGCAGGACTGACCATGATCCGGGCACGATCGGTGAGTTGTCGGTCCAGCCAACTGGCCACGCGAGAAGCCTGTTTGATGCCGCGCGATGACAAGCACCGTGCCAGGTCGGTGTTTTCAGACCAGGACTGGGCCTGCGCGGTCTGGGCGTCAGCCGATGGCGAGTCAGGGTCATGCCCTTCCTGGGCATCGGCATGGCGCCAAAGAATCAGATCCATGGCGTCATGCACTTTCCATCAGGTCTGACCCTTTGCCGGTTTTCGTCTTCTTTGCGGCCTTGGCAACATCAACGGTCTTTGCCGCCTTGGTGGTCCTAGCGGTCTTAGCTGCATTGACGGACTTCGCGGCATTTTTCTGCGGCTGGGCCGGCGCCAAAGAAAGGCTCTGCTTGGCCAGCGACGCAGCCGGACGATCGAGACGACGTTCGGCCGAATAGCGTGTCATCAAGGCAGCCTGCGCACTGACCTTGCGGCTTCGCCCTGCAGTGCGAACGCGCTGGTACGTGCCGTCGGCCTGGAGATCCCAGGCATCACTGGTGTCATGCAGGTACGCCACCAGACACTCGTCAATGATGCGCTGGCGCAAAACGGGGTCGGTCACGGGCCAGGCCAGTTCAATGCGTCCAAACATATTGCGGTTCATCCAGTCTGCGCTGGACAAATAAAGGCTCTCGTGCCCATCCAACGAGAAGTAAAAGACGCGGGAATGCTCTAAAAAACGCCCGATGATCGAGCGCACCCGGATGTTCTCGCTCAGGCCCGGAACCTGCGCCGGCAACATGCAGGCGCCACGCACGATCAGGTCGATCTTCACACCCTGCCGACCTGCGTCAATGAGGGCGCGCATCAAGCCTTCGTCGGTCAGCGCATTCATCTTGGCCACCAGCCGGGCAGGCTTGCCAGTACGCGCGGCAGCGGCCAGCCCATTGATCTTTTCGATCATTTTCTGATGCAGCTGAAATGGCGCCAGCAGCAACTGCCTGAGCTTGGGCAGGCGGCTCTGACTGGCCAGATGGAAAAACACGTTTTCAACGTCCAGCGTCAGCAATGGGTTGGCCGTGAGGTAGCTCACATCGGTATAAAGACGCGCAGTTTTGGGGTTGTAGTTGCCGGTGGACAGGTGGGCATAGCGCTTGAGCTGCTTGCCCTCCCGGCGCGTGACCAGCAGCATCTTGGCATGCGTTTTCAGACCCACCACACCGTACACCACCTGGGCACCAATGGACTCGAGCATTTCGGCCCAATTGATATTGGCCTCTTCGTCGAACCGGGCCTTGAGTTCCACCACCACGGTCACTTCCTTGCCCCGGCGCACCGCCTCGCGCAGCAGCACCATCAACTCGGAGTCCGTGCCGGTTCGGTAAATGGTTTGCTTGATGGCCAGCACGTCGGGGTCGCTCACGGCTTGCCGCAAGAACGCCAGCACGCCATCAAAACTTTCGAAGGGCTGATGAATGCAGACATCGCCCTGCTTGAGCTTGTCAAAGAACGATTCCGACGGCTGCAACTGATGTGGAAATGACGCCTGATAGAGCGGGAACAGCAAGCGCGGATCGGCCACCAGGTCCACCAGTTGCGTCAGCCGCACCAGGTTGACTGGCCCGTGCACGCGATAAAGCGCCTGTAGCGGCAACTGGAACTGCTTGAGCAAAAAGTCAGCCAGGTAATCCGAGCAACCCTCTGAGATTTCGAGCCGCACCGCGCGCCCGTAATGACGCTGCTCCAAACCGGCACGCAAGGCCATGCGCAGGTTCTCCACGTCATCTTCATCCACGGCAAGATCCGAATGGCGCGTCACGCGGAACTGCGAAAACTGCAGGACATCGCGACCAGGAAACAAGTCGACCAAGTGCGCACGGACCACACTCGACAGGGACACAAAGAGGGACTTGCCGTCGCCGTCCTTGTTCGGAATCTGGATCACGCGCGGCAACACCCGCGGGATCTTGACGATGGCAATTTCGTTTTCGCGGCCAAAGGCGTCCTTGCCGCCCAGACGCACAATAAAGTTCAGCGACTTGTTGGCCACCAGCGGGAACGGATGCGAGGGATCCAGCCCGACCGGAATCAGCAAGGGCCTGACCTCGCGCGCAAAATAGGCCTTGACCCAGCGCCGCTGCACCAGGTTACGCTCACCATGCGAGAGCATGTGGATGCCCTGACGGGCGAACTCGGGGATCAGTGTTTCGTTGTAGAGCTGGTACTGACGCGCCACCATGTCGTGGGCCGTGGCGGACAGCGCCCGAAAGACCTCTGCAGCTTGCGACTCCCCTTCACCCTGGAGGTTGACGGCGGCCAGATGAGGCGCTGCCCTGACTTCAAAGAATTCGTCCAGATTCGACGATACGATGCACAAAAACCGCAGCCGCTCCAGCAAGGGAACGTCTGGCCGGGTGGCCAGGTCGAGCACGCGCTCGTTGAAGGCCAGAATGCTGTTGTCGCGGTTGAGAAATTCAATGCCATGGGCTTGCGCCTGGACTGACGGCTCATGAAGTTCGCTGGAAGGAGACATGGTGAGCGCCTGTGGTGTCGATAGACAGTCGAAATTGATTCAAACCCAAAAATCTGCAAGCTCGCGCCCTTCGACGAGCTCGGCTTGGCAGCCTTTCAGCAGGCCGATCTTTTGATGTTGAGCTGACTTGTGAGTGTCCACGAGCTTCGTGACAAGCGTGTGACAGAGGTTCCACCGGACACGCCTGACCCACCACAAGCTGGCCTGGTCTGAGGGTGTTACGTCGCGACGGTCAAAAAATGCTTCCGGTAGCGTGCCGGCAAATCGCCTATGCGCATCATCATGGGCAGGTCGGCCGAGTTGAAGTCCGGGTCCCAGGCGGGCGCGCCCAAAACCTTGGCGCCCAGACGCAAATAGCCTTTGATCAGCGCAGGCGGCTCAATCGCCAGGGAGTCGTCAAGCTGCTCGATCGGCAGGGCCAAACGGGGCAGCACGTGCCAGTCGATATCGGCCAGATGTCTGTCTTTGAGTTGCCGCCAGATGCTGGCCGCCGCATGCCCGCTGGGTGCCCCCATATGCTGCATCGGGATACTGGCGCAACCGATCATGGTGTCGAGCTGGTTGCGCGCCATGAACTGCGCCAATGCGCCCCACAGCGCCAGGATCACGCCGCCGTGGCGGTGGTCGGCATGCACGCAGCTGCGCCCGAGCTCCACCATCCGGCTTCTGAGTGAGCGTAGCCGCGTCAGGTCAAATTCAAGATCGCTGTAGGTGCTGCCCACACGCAGGGCCTGGGTGGGCGTCAAGACACGGTAGGTTCCGATGACCTCCCGACTGGCTTCGTCACGTACCAGCAGGTGCTCGCAATAGTCGTCAAACAAGTCAATATCGTGCCCCGGGATCTTGCCGCCAAGGCGAGCCCCCATCTCGGTGGCAAAAACCTGGTACCGCAGGCGTTGAGCCTGACGCACTTCATCTTGATGACGGGCCCAGCAGACCTCGATCCCGGGCGTCGCAGACCGCTGCGGGCTGACCACGGGGCGCACGGCATCACCGGCTCGCAGCGCTGGGGCGGCCTGACGAAGAAGCAGCTTAGGCGGCAAGGCGATGGACGAGAGCGAAAAGGTGGGGTTGGGCAGGTCGCTCATGGCTGTTTCTTTCCGTTCAATGTTCTTTTTTGAGGGCCGACTTCAGCTTTCTTGGGCGACAAAGCACTCGTGCTGACGCGCTGCTGGGTGCCGCCGGGCAGGTCTTCCAGCCAAGGCCTGGAGCCCGTCACAAAGCGCAAACCGCCCGGACTGCTGGCCAGCGACCTGGCCGTGCAGCGCAGCAGGCGCAAACAGGCCTGACTCAATGAAGACGGACCGCTGGCGGCACGGCCGTCACGCGCCTGGGGGGCACTGGCACGGCCGGGTTTGTCGGCACTGCGAGCTTGTGGCTTCTGGGTCTGTCTTTTGGACTGGGTGCTGGATGAACGCATCAGAAATCTCCCGTTGTTGGTCGATGCCGAGATTGTGAAATTCAGGCGTGTCACGGTCATGTCAGTTCAATGGCGAATTCGTGACAGTGCGCTGAACCGCCATGTAAAAGCCCGTCCATGTCACATCCAAGCGCCCGCCCGGCCCCGCTGGTCCGGCGAGTCGCCCCATATTTCAACTACCATTGAAGGATGAAAACTGCAGTTAAATCAGCCGACGCCACAGGCATCGCTGGGGCAAACCAGGACAGGGGCGGCGAGTCGCAGCCAGGCGAAGCCGATGCCATTCGGGCGCTGGCGGCACTGGCGCAAGCGCAGCGCCTGCGGGCGTTCAGGGCGCTGGTCCAGGCCGGACAGCAGGGGCTGACTCCCGGCACGATGAGCGAGCGACTTGGAGTTACGCCCAGCGCGTTGTCCTTTCACCTCAAAGAGCTGGCGCACTCGGGCCTGGTCAGCAGCGAAGCCCGGGGTCGCAACCTCATTTACCGTGCTGACTTTTCTCGCATGGGCGCACTTCTGGACTACCTCACCGAGCACTGCTGCCAGGACGACGGCACCACGCCAGAACAAGCCCTTAAGTGCCTGCCCCCGAGGATCGTCCAACCATGAGTCTTGCCGATAGCCTGAACCTCGCTTGCCTGTGCCGCACGCTGGCGCCCGACCAGTTGCGCGAACAGCTCGAAACCGACACCAGCCTCAAGGGTTTGACGGCCGAACTGGCGAGCAGTCACCCGCACCTTTTTTCGCAAACGGCGGTGTTTCTTGACCCCGCCATTCACCACACGCTCGAGCGTGCCATCGCCGCCATTGAGCGCGTGATCGCCCTGCCCGCCTACCAACAGGGGGCGTTGGCGCAAGCGCCCGCGGTGGCGGCGCGTGACTTCGGCCCGGCCGGTGTATTCATGGGTTACGACTTTCACCTCGGGTCGGGCGGCCCGCATCTGATCGAGATCAATACCAACGCGGGCGGGGCTTTTCTCAACGCCGCGCTGGCGCGTGCGCACCACGCTTGTTGCGCACCCATGCAGCAAGGCCAGCTGCTAAGCGCACAGGTAGCGCGGCCCGAGCAGGCCTTCATGGCCATGTTCCGATCGGAGTGGCGCGCCCAGCGCGGTGAGCAAGCCCTTTGCAACGTGTTGATCGTGGACGACGCACCAGGCGAGCAATACCTGGCGCCCGAGTTCGCGCTGGCGCGGCAACTTTTTTTGCGGGATGGTCTGCACGCCCTGGTGGCCGACCCGCGCGAGTTGGTGTGGCGCGACGGCGCGCTTTGGCACCCGGGCTTGCCGCCCGACCAAGGCGTCGACATGGTCTACAACCGGCTCACTGATTTCGACCTCTCAGAACCCGCGCATCAGGCCCTGAAGCAGGCCTACGAAGCTGATGCCGTGGTGATGACACCGCATCCGCGCGCTCACGCGCTGTACGCCGACAAGCGCAACCTCATCACCCTCAGCCGTGACGATTTGCTGGCCCACTGGGGGGTCAGCCAGGAGGATCGCCTGTTGCTGGCTGGCGTGGTACCGCACAGTGAGCTGGTCACGCCGGAGAATGCCGAGCGTCTGTGGGGGGAGCGTCGTCGGCTCTTTTTCAAACCCACAAGCGGCTACGGGGGCAAGGCGGCGTACCGCGGTGACAAGCTCACGCGCAAGGTCTGGAGTCACATCACCGCTGGCGGTTTCATTGCGCAGGCGTTGGTGCCGCCTAGCGAACGCATGGTCGATGTCGACGGCACCCCCACCCGTTTGAAACTCGACGTGCGCGCTTATACCTACCGCGGCCAGGTACAGCTCCTGGCCGCCCGCACCTACGCGGGACAGACCACCAATTTGCGCACGCCTGGCGGCGGTTTTGCACCCGTGGTGGTGCTACCGGAGCTACAACAGACCGGCAAACAGCCCCCGGAAGACTCGTGGACCTG
>CAIMVC010000282.1 GCA_903844825.1 uncultured Burkholderiales bacterium
ATCGGCATCATGGACGCCGCCATGGTGGTCGAAGCCATGGGCCTGTACAAATACCCCGACAAGGGCAACATGACCAAGAAGGAAATTGACCTGACCATCAAGACCTTGATTGAAGCCAAAAAAGCCGGCCAGTTCCGCAGCCTCTGGAAAGACTTCAACGAGTCGGTCAACCTGATGGCCTCGGGCGAGGTGGTGATCCAGTCGATGTGGTCGCCAGCGGTCACCGCCGTTCGCACCAAGGGCATCGCCTGCACCTTCCAGCCGCTCAAAGAGGGCTATCGCGCCTGGGCGGCGGGCTTTGGTTTGCCCAGCACGTTGTCCGGCAAAAAACTCGACGGCGCCTACGAGTTCATCAACTGGTTCCTCGACGGCTGGGCCGGCGCTTACCTCAATCGCCAGGGTTACTACAGCGCTGTGCTCGACACCGCCAAGTCCAAGATGGAGGCCTACGAGTGGGCCTACTGGATGGAAGGCAAAGCCGCCACGCAAGACATCAAGGGCCCCAACGGCGACCTGCTGGCCAAAACCGGTGCGGTGCGCGACGGCGGCAGCTACGAAGCACGCATGGGCGGCATTGCCTGCTGGAACGCCGTGATGGACGAGAACAACTACATGGTCCAGAAATGGAATGAGTTCGTCGCCGCTTGAAGGCGGTCCCCGCTGGTGGTCGTGCCAAAAACGCGGCCACCAGCGGGGCATGTTCAATCCCCGCCATCCGAGCCCGCCATGAACGCCAATCCAACCCTTGCCGTGGGCCACCGCACGCCCGGCCGCACGCTGTCTGCCTGGTGGCAGGCCGCGCCGCTGAGCCTGGTGTTTGCGCTGTTCTTTTTGATCCCGCTGGCGCTGATCGTCATGGTCAGCTTTTGGGACTTCAACGAGTACGAGCTGATTCCGGCGTTTACCTTCAAGAACTACGTGTCGGTGTTTGAAGGTTGCGGCAACACCGCCGAGATGTGCGTGACCTTCAAGACCTATGTCTCGACACTGAAGTTTTGCCTGCTGGTCTGGCTGATCACCTGCGTGACGGGTTTTGCCGTGTCGTATTTTTTAGCGTTTCATGTCCGCTCCAGCGGTGTGCAGACGCTGCTGTTCGTGCTGTGCACGATCCCCTTTTGGACCTCCAATGTGATCCGCATGATCGCCTGGGTGCCGCTGCTGGGCCGCAATGGCCTGGTCAACCAGGGCCTGCTCGACAGCGGGCTGGTCAGCGCGCCGGTCGAGTGGTTTTTGTTTTCTGATTTTTCGGTAGTGCTGGCTTTTGTGCACCTCTACACCATGTTCATGATCGTGCCGATTTTCAACTCCATGATGCGCATTGACCGCAGCCTGATTGAAGCGGCCAGCGACAGCGGCGCCACGGCTTGGCAAACGCTGTGGAACGTCATCGTGCCCTTGTCGCGCACCGGCATTGTGATCGGCTCCATCTTCGTGATCACCATCGTCATGGGCGACTTCGTCACCATCGGCGTGATGGGCGGCCAGCAAATTGCGTCGGTCGGCAAGAGCATCCAGGTGCAAACGTCTTACTTGCAGTTCCCCCTGGCCGCCGCCAACGCCGTGATCTTGCTGTCGGTGGTCCTGATGATCATCTGGGCACTGACCCGGCTGGTTGATATTCGCAAGGAGCTGTGACCATGAAGCCCGCCAAACCCCTGGCCTTCTGGCTGCTGGCCTTGTTCTTTACGGCCTTTGTGCTGTTTATGTACGGCCCCATGCTGGTGATCGTGATCCTGAGTTTTCAGGGCCCCGAAGGCGGCCTGACCTTTCCCTTGCGCGGCCTGTCAATGCACTGGTTCGCCAAGCTCGCCGAAGGCCTGGGCGTGGTTGATATTGGTGCGGCGCTCAAGCGCTCGCTCGGCCTGGGTCTGGCCGTGATGGCCTTTACCGTGGTGTTGTCGGTGCTGGCCGGCCTGGCGTTTCGCAAAAAGCTCGCCGGTGGCAACACGCTCTTTTTGATCGTGGTGGCCAGCCTGATCATGCCCTCCATCATCGTGTCGCTGGGCATCGGCCTGGAGTTCAGGCTGCTCGACGTGGCGCTCAAATGGTCGCTGGAAGCCCTGGGCCGCAGCGACCTGCTCGAAGACTACGGCACCGCGCTGGGCCTGTACACCTCGGCCATGGGCGCGCACCTGACCTGGACCCTGCCCTTTGGCCTGCTCATCATGTTTGCGGTTTTTAACCGCTTCAACCCGGCCTATGAAGAAGCCGCCGCCGACCTCGGTGCCACCCCCTGGCAGGGCTTTCGCTACGTGGTGCTGCCGCTGATTGCGCCAGCGCTGGTCGGCATCGGAATGTTTGGCTTTACCCTGAGCTGGGACGAAATCGCGCGCACCTCGCAAGCCATTGGCGACGTCAACACCCTGCCGCTTGAGCTGCAGGGCCTGACCACCACCGTCACCACGCCCTCCATCTACGCGCTGGGCACGGTCACCATGGTGATCTCGTTCGTGGTGATGGGCCTGGCGGTGGCGCTGTCGCGCCTGCTGGGTCGGCGCCAACAAGCCAGTTCCCGGGCATGAACGAGTTGCCGCCAAGACCTGCCGCAGTGGCGCCCCTGCAGCCCGCAGCCGGCGCCACGTTTTCTGAAAACGCCATCTACGAACGCATGGTCGAGTCCATTCTTGACCACCGGCTGCCCCCGGGCACCAAGCTCATTGAAGACCGGCTCGCCAGCGCCTTTGGCGTGTCGCGCACGCGCATCCGCCCGGTGCTGGTGCGCCTGGCCAACGAGCAAGTCGTCACGCTCACACCCAACCGCGGGGCCGTGGTGGCGCAGCCCACCGAGCAGGAAGCCCGCGAAGTGTTTGAAGTGCGGCGCATGATCGAGCCGACGCTGATCACCTGCTTCATGGCCCGCATGAACGCTGCCGACATGGCCCTGCTCAAGCGCTGCATTGCGGAAGAAGAGGCCGCTCGTAGCCGGGGTGACACGCGCCGCGCGATCCGGCTGTCTGGCGACTTTCATCTGCACATCGCGCAAGCCGCGCAACACCAGACACTGGGCCGCATCTTGCGCGAGCTGGTCTCGCGCACATCGCTCATCTTGATGACCTACCGCCAGACCCCGCGCCAGACGCTGGGAGCCGCCGCCTGTGACTGCCGCGACCACCGCGCCCTGCTCGGCGCCATCCAGCTCGGCGACGCCCGCGAGGCCGCCCGCCTGATGCACGAACACCTCAAGCAACTCGAAGCCCAACTCTCGTTTGACATCGACAGCAGCCAGGCGCCCGACTTCATGGCCTTGTTTGGCACCGCTCCCGCCAGTGGACTGGCCAGCCAGCCCGGCCAGTCCTACTGAGCGCGCGACCTGTCACCGATCGGTTCACCCTCCAGCGCAGCCCATGCACCAGCTTCTCATCCTCAACCCCAACACCTCGGCCAGCGTCAGCAGCTTGCTGCAGCAGCATGCACAAGCCGCCGCTGGCCCCGGCGTGCGCGTGCGCTGCCTCACCGCCCGCTTTGGTGCGCCCTACATTGCCTGCGAAGCCAGCTACGCGGTCGCCGGTCACGCGGCGCTTGACCTCTGGTCGGCCGCCCTGGCGCAAGACGAGCCCGCCCCCGACGCCGTCTTGATCGGTTGCTTTGGCGACCCCGGCCTGCTGGCGCTGCAAGAGGCCAGCCGCGCCCCCGTTACCGGCCTGGCCGAAGCCGCCTTCATCGAAGCCGCAGCCCTGGGCCGCTTTGCCATCGTCACCGGCGGCGAACGCTGGAAGCCCATGCTGCAGCGCCTGGCCCAGCAACTCGGCTGCGGCGACCAGCTGGCCGGCATCTACACCGTAGCGCCCAGTGGCGCCCAACTCGCCCAAGACCCGGCGGCCGCGCAAGCCCTGCTCAGCCAGGCCTGCCAGCGCGCCGCCCGAGACAGCGGCGCCAACGCCGTGATTTTGGGCGGTGCCGGCCTGGCCGGCATGGCCGCCGCCATGGCCGGCGCCGTCAGCGTGCCGCTCATCGACAGCGTACTGGCCGGCACCCGCCAGGCGCTGCGCCGCATTGGCGCTAAGCCTTCGCAAGGCAATGACCGCTTTGATGTGCGCTGGCAAAACCTGTCGCCGGACATGATGGCGCTAGCCCAATTGCACCCATAAGCCGAAATTTTCGGTGGTGTGACCTGAAAATTGTCCTCGAGGAATACACTAGACGTTAACAAATACATTAAGGAGTGCGGTATGACTTTGCGCGCCAGTGACATTATTCCCATCAGTGAGGCGCGTGCCCGCCTCACCGAATTGGCCGAGGACGTGGTGGGACGCGGTGCCGAGAAGGTGCTCACCAAAAACGGCTCTAGTTACGTCGCCTTGGTGGATGCCAGAAAGCTTGATTACTACCACGCACTGGAGCGAGAGCATGCAGGCCTGGTTCTGCTGACCGACGCTGAAACCGCTCTTGGCCAGGTGATCGCCTGCCAGCGCATGTCATCTGCTGAGCTCGACAAGCTGCTCGCAGACTGATGCTGCCGTCCGAAAAAAGGCGAGTCAGCGCCCAGGTCGGCGCTGCCCCTCACTTCGCCGAATGCCTGTTGGGCGTGCAGGCTTTCATGATGGAGCAAGACGCCGCAAGTGCCGCAGCGCGGCTTGCCGAGCTCAAACGTGATTTGCGCGATATGAAAGCGATGCTGGCTTGGTCGCCCGCCAGCGGCCGTCCCGCGCGTTTCCTGAAGCCGAACTCGGCGCAGGCCAGCCTGCGTCTGGCAGCGGTGCAGCAGTTGGCACAGTCGGCTGGATTGCCCCACCTTCGCGAATTCGTGATTGGATCGCACGTCGTGCTTTACGCGCACTCAGACACCGAAGTCGTTCTGCTTTCCCTGAAGCACCACCGGCAACTTACCTACGTCGCGTTCCAATAACCAAAGCAACCCAGGCAACTTGGTGCGCGCCCGCAACCGCGAGGGGGTGGTGCAACCGCACCCCTCAAGCCAGCTTGCGCGCCTCCGAGGCGGCCCTGAAGGCTTGCTGCAGCGCCGTCCACTGCGGGCGGGCTGCGGCCAGGTGGCGTTCTTTGACGTGGCCGAAGCCTTTGATGTGTTCGGGGATGCGGGCCAGCTCGACGGCTGCGCTGTGGTTGTGGGCGTTGAGCTGGGTGATGACTTCTTCGATGCTCTGGCGGTATTGGCTGATCAGTGCGCGCTCGCTCTGGCGTTCGGCCGTGTAGCCGAAGACGTCGAAGGCCGTGCCGCGCAGGCCCTTGAGGCGTGCCAGCACCTTGAAGGCGCTGAGCATCCACGGGCCGTAGTGGCGTTTTTGCAGCTCGCCGCGTTCGTTGCTGCGGGCCAGCAGCGGTGGCGCGAGGTGGTAGTTGAGCTTGTAGTCGCCTTCAAACATGGACGCCACCTTGGCATGAAAGCTGGCGTCGGTGTGCAGCCGCGCCACTTCGTATTCGTCTTTGTAGGCCATCAGCTTGAACAGGCCTTTGGCCACCGCCTGGGCCAGTGCGTCCTGGCCTTTGCCTGCGCCCGTCACGCGGGCTTCGGCTTGCTGCACGCGCGCGACCAGGTCGGCGTAGCTTTGGGCGTAGGCTGCATGTTGGTAGTCGGTGAGGTAGTCGACCCGCCGCGCCACCAGCGCGGCCAGGCCCGGGCGCGCGGTAGGCAGGCTGATGACTTGCGCCGGCGTGTAGAGCTTGGCCACGGCGGCTGCGTTGCTGGCGGCGCGTCGGCCCCAGGCAAACGCTGCCTTGTTTTGCTCCACGGCCACGGCGTTGAGTTCTATCGCCCGCATCAGGGCCTCAAGGCCTAACGGCACCCAGCCTTTTTGCCAGGCAAAGCCCAGCAGCATCGGGTTGGCGTAGAGGCTGTCGCCCATGAGCTTGGTGGCGGCGGTGTCGGCATCAAAAACGCCCAGGTGCTCGGCGCTGACCGCCTGTGCAATCTCGCTTTGGCAGGCGCTGCCGGGGTTTTGCCAGCTGCCGTTTTTGACGAAGGCGGCGGTGGGTGCGCTGTGCCCGTTGAGTGCCACGCGGGTGCGCCCCAGGCGTGCGCGCTGCAGGGTTTCTTTGTGCGCCGCAACGATCGGGTCGCAACCAATGATCAGGTCGGCGCTGGCCATGCCCACCCGTGTGGTGCAGATTTGCTCGGGGCGTTCGCTGATAAGCACATGGCTCCAGGTGCTGCCGCCCTTTTGCGCCAGGCCGGCCGCGTCCTGGGTGACGATGCCCTTGCCTTCGAGGTGCGCGGCCATGCCCAGCAACTGGCCGATGGTGATGACGCCGGTGCCGCCCACGCCGGCGACCACCAGGCCCCAGACCGGGTCAGTGCGACCGGCGAGCGACAGCACCTCGGGCTCGATCATCGGGCCCAGCGCTGCGGTGTCGAAGGGATCGGGCCGGGCATCGCCTTTGGCCTTCTTTTTGAGCTGCCCGCCCTCGACCGTGACAAAGCTCGGGCAAAAGCCCTTGACGCAGCTGTAGTCCTTGTTGCAGCTGCTTTGGTTGATCTGGCGCTTGCGGCCGAACTCGGTCTCCAGCGGCTCGACCGACAGGCAGTTGGACTGCACGCCGCAGTCGCCGCAACCTTCGCACACCAGCTCGTTGATGACCACACGTTTGGCCGGATCGACCAGCACGCCGCGCTTGCGGCGGCGGCGCTTTTCGGTGGCGCAGGTCTGGTCGTAAATAAGGATGGTGCAGCCTTTGACTTCGCGCAGTTGCCGCTGAATCGCGTCAAGCTCGTCGCGGTGGTGCACGGTCACGCCTTCAGCCAGTGCAACGCCGTCGTACTTCTCGGGCTCGTCGGTCACCACCACTGTTTTGATGGCGCCTTCGGCGCGCACCGACTGCGCAATTTGCAGCACCGAATGGCCTTCCGGCCGCTCGCCGACTTGCTGGCCTCCGGTCATGGCCACCGCGTCGTTGTAGAGGATTTTGTAGGTGATGTTCACGCCCGCGGCAATGCTCTGGCGAATCGCCAGCAGGCCGCTGTGAAAGTAGGTGCCGTCGCCCAGGTTGGCAAAGATGTGGGTATCGGTGGTGAAGGGTTGCTGGCCGACCCAGGGCACGCCTTCGCCGCCCATCTGCGTAAAGCCCACGGTGCTGCGGTCCATCCACAGCGTCATGTAGTGGCAGCCAATGCCGGCCATGGCGCGCGAGCCTTCGGGCACGCGGGTCGAGGTGTTGTGCGGGCAGCCCGAGCAAAACCAGGGCGTGCGCTCGGTGTTGACCACCTGCACCTTTAAAGCCTGCTCTTTGGCGGCCAGCAGGGCCAGGCGTGCGTCGATGCGGGCCAGGGTGTCGGCGTCGAGCCCGAGCTTTTTGACGCGCCCGGCAATCGCCTTGGCGATCAGCGCGGGCGACAAATCGGCGTTGGCGCGCAGCAAGGTGTGGGCCGACGGGTTGG
>CAIMVC010000283.1 GCA_903844825.1 uncultured Burkholderiales bacterium
CGGCAACAACCTTCAGGATCATTACGTGACGCGGCTGTGCTTGCGCATCAAGGGCATCGGCACAGCCAACGAACGCGCCCATGGCGTCGCGCTGGCCAGGGAAGTGGCGAAGTACCTGGTGTCGGGCGACGGCATCCTGACCTACAGTGCGGCCGTGATTGGCGCGTTCGCGTCGACCGGACTTGTGGCACGGCCCGATGTGCAGTTCGTAATCGCGCCGGGTAGTTTTAAGGAGGGCCGCATCGGCGAGCTGGAAGACGAGCCGGGTTTGTCATTCGGCGTGTGGCAGATGCGGCCTGAAAGCCGCGGCGAAGTGCACATCGTATCGAGCGACGACAGCAAGGCGCCGACTATTGCGCCGCGTTATTTGAGCGATTCGCTGGATCGGCAGACGGTGATCGCCGGCCTGCGCATCGGTCGCGAATTGGCCCGGCAGCCCGCACTCATGCCCTACGTTGTCGGTGAAACCGTGCCCGGCCCTCAGGCGGCCACTGACGAGGCGCTTCTGCAGTACGCCCGCGACAACGGCTCGACCGTTTATCACGGCGTCGGTACCTGCCGCATGGGCGCTGACCCGGCGGCTGGCGCCGTCGTCGACGCTAATCTGCGTGTGCATGGTGTCAAACGTCTGCGCGTGATCGACGGATCGGTCATGCCGACCATCACCTCGACCAATACCAACGCCACCGTGCTGATGATTGCCGAGCGGGCAGCCGATCTGTTGCTCAATGAACTGCTGCAAGATGACCAGACGGCGCAGCAGCCCGTGCGCGAACAGGCACGGCATTGCGCATGACGGGTGGTTTGTGGCTGAGCGTTTACGCTCATGTCGCGACGCTTTTGCTGCCTGTCGTCTGCTGTGCCGGTGTCGGGGCGGCTTGGGGTCTTCGCGGGCTCTTTTATCCGGCTGAGTTCATTGCCACCTTAGCGACGTTGGTCAGCACGCCGGCGCTGGTGTTTCACACCTTGTCGACGACGCGGCTTGACAACATGCAATTGCTGGAAGTCGGCTCTGCCACCTTACTCGGGCTGGCGCTTGCCGCCGTGTTGAGCGGGATCACCCTGCGCAGCCTGAACATGCCCGCACGCACGCTCGGCTCTGCAGCCACGTTTCCAAATACCGGCAACCTCGGGCTTCCCATCGCGCAGCTGGTGTTCGGCGACACCGGGCTGGCGGTCGCCGTCGCTTTTTTTACTGTCAACTCCATCGTTCAGCACACGCTGGGCGTCTGGGTGATGAGCAGCGGCAGCCAGCGCTCGCAGCCCTTGCCCAAGGGCGTCATGTTCGCATGCCTGCTGGCAGTCGTGCTGCGGGTGGCCGGCGTCACGGTGCCGGCACCCGTTCTAGAAAGCACACGGTTGGTCGGCTCGCTGGCTGTGCCCTTGATGCTGCTGAGCCTGGGCTATGCGCTCGTCACCGTATCGCGTGAGGGCATTCGCCAGGGCGCTGTGCTTGGCGCCTTGCGACTGCTGATCGGCCTGCTGGTGGGTGCCATGGTGGTCTACCTGATTCCTCTGCCGCCGCTGGTGGCCGGCGTGATGACACTCCAATTCGCCATGCCGGTCGCGATCGTCAACTGCGTCTACGTGCAGCGGTTCAGCACTTACGGCGACGTAGCGGCCGGCGCGGTGCTGGTGTCGACGGCGGCGTTCCTGCTGCTGTGTCCGCTGCTCATCTGGCTGGCGACTGCCGGCCGGTTCTGATTTCAGGCCCGGCTTTCGCCGGGTGACCATCCTGCTCACGCGGCGGGTGCGACTGATTCATCACCAGACCCTAGTGAAAACCCCAATGTGTATGCACGTTTGTTCTTTAAAAAACATATTGACATTAAAGTGTCTACACTTATACTTCTGTTGGTGACACATAGGCAGATGAACTCAGCGAGTCAACAGATAAAAAAAGGAGTCTGCAATGGATCCGAGGGTGAATTTTCAAACCTGAAAGATGAACATGCCATCGTATAAATCTCTGATTACATTGATCGCCGGTCTGGCCATGGCCCTCTCGGCCCAGGCGCAAAACTATCCGAGCAAACCCATCAAGATGATCATTCCGTTCCCGCCGGGCGGGGCGACTGACATCGTCGGCCGCATTGTGGCTGAGGCGCTTAGTAAGGAACTCGGCCAGCCGGTCGTGGTCGACAACCGAAGCGGGGGCGGCGGGGGCATTGGCGCTATGGCCATCGCCAGGGCGGCACCGGATGGATACACGCTGGGCATAGCGACCGTCGGCACCCATGCGACCAATCCGGCCTGCAATCCAAAAGGCGGCTACGACGCGGTGCAGGACTTTGCCCCAGTCAGCAACTTGGCGCGCACCCCCAACGTGCTGACCATGTTTCCCGGCGTACCGGCCAAAAACTACCAAGAACTGCAGGCTTTGCTGAAGAAAAATCCGGGCAAGGTCCGTTATGCCACCGGCGGCACCTGCGGCGTGCATCACCTGAACGGCGCGCTGTTCTCGTCCTTGACCGGCACTGACATCGTGCATGTCCCGTACCGCGGCTCGGGACCTGCCTTAACCGACGTATTGGGCGGCCACGTGGAGTTGTTTTTTGACAGCTTGCCGGGCTCTCTGACTCATATTCAAAGCAATCGACTGCGCCCGATTGCGGTGGCTTGGGACAAACGGCTGGACTCATTGCCGAACGTTCCAACGTTTGCCGAGCTCGGGCTCAAGCCAATCAATGACGCGGTCTGGTATGGACTGGTGGCACCCGCCAAAACGCCCGATGACATCGTCAGGAAGCTGAATGCCGCAAGCCTGAGGGTGTTGGCACTGCCCGACGTCAAAGAGCGCATCGTTCAGAGCGGTTCCGAGCCTGCCGGAACCACGCCAGCCGAGTTTGGCGCAGAGATCAAAGCCGCCCTCGAGCGGATGAAGAACACCGTGAAAACGCAAGGCATCTCCTTCGACCCTTCAGGTTCATGAACACCCTGACGGATCGCAACATCGAAGCCGATCAACCGACGAAATCAGGTCGTTCAAGGCAGTAATTTTCAGTAGTTCGTTCAATAACTTAATCATGAGGAGACAGACATGAAATTGTGGAAAAAACTGTTGGTCGCATCGCTTGTTGCGACTTGTGCAAGTGGGGCATTCGCTCAAACAAAGCTCAAGTGGGCCCACATCATGGAGACGTCAGAACCATTCCATATATGGTCGGTATGGGCAGCCAGCGAACTCAACAAACGCACTAACGGCAAATACTCAGCAGATGTCTACCCGGCTTCACAACTGGGCAAGGAAAACGATCTGAACCAGGGTCTGACGCTCGGCACCGTTGACATCATCGTCACCGGAGCAGGTTTTGCGACCAAGAGCTATGCCCCCATCGGCGTGACCTACTATCCCTACACATTCCGAGATGTGGATCATCTGCTTAAATTTTTCAAAAGCGATGTTTACAAAGATCTGAACAAAGGTTACGCCGAAAAAACCGGCCACCAGATACTTAGTTCGATGTATTACGGCACGCGTCAAACGACGGCCAATAAACCGATTGCCAAGTGCGCCGACCTTAAGGGCGTGAAGATGCGTGTGCCGGATACCCCGGTTTACCTGGCCCTTCCGCGTGCGTGCGGCGCCAATGCGACGCCCATTCCTTTTGCAGAGGTGTATCTGGCATTGCAAAACAAGACAGTAGAGGCACAAGAAAATCCGCTGACCACCATCGAAGCGAAGAAGTTTTATGAAGTTCAAAACAACATCATTCTGACCGGACATATTGTCGAGCACCTGAACATCGTGGTGGCCGGAAAACTGTGGAAGCAACTGAGCGATGCGGACAAGAAAATCCTCACTGACATCGCCCAAGAGGCGTCGGAAAAAGCATCCGCCGACCTCGTGACACGAGAAAAACAAATGGTGGATGTCTTCAAGAAAAAAGGCATATCGGTGACGGACGTTGATCGAAATGATTTTCGTGAATCTGTGCTGAAGAGCGTCAAATTTGAAGATTTTGGCTACCGCAAGGCCGACTGGGATCGCATTCAGAACATCAGGTAACTGATCTGCCTCATGCAATAAGCAGCCGGGGATCGGGTCCACCGTCCCTGGCTAGCGCCCGAAATGATCAACGAAAGTTTTCCCCATGGATGAGACACTTCCTCAGGTCGCAGCCAGCGCCGAAGAGTTGGCACACAGCTTCGACGAGGCGGACCTCCATCAGACCGACTTATCCGACTATCGTTTTGACGACTGGATAACACTGGGCGTATTCTGGACAATGGTGGTGCTTGTCTTCCTCCAGTTTTTTACACGTTACGCACTCAACAATTCGCTGGCGTGGACGGAGGAGCTGGCCACCAACTGCTTGATTGCGCTGGTCTTTATCGGTGCGTCCACATGTGTCCGCAAGGACCGGCATATCCAGGTCGATCTGCTGTACCGCTATCTACCGGCCCCGGCAGCTCGCGTGCTGGCCACGCTGGTAGACCTGATCCGGCTGGCGTTTCTGGCGTACCTGACTTACCTCGTTTGGAAATACATCGAGTTGGTCGGCGATGAAAAAATGACCACACTGAATTGGCCCAAAAACGTCATCTACTGGCTGGCCTTTTTCGGCTTTTCCATGATGGTGATACGCGCCGCGCAGATCACCTGGCGAAACATGAAACTCGGTTTTTCAGCCCTTGAAAAGCCACAAGCCTACGACGGCTCAGAGGCATAAACCATGACCATACTGATAGGTTCTTTCCTTGGCTTGATGCTGATCGGCTTGCCTGTGGCCATGGCCATGGCGATCGCATCTCTGCTGTACATCCTGGTCACCGGTTCTGTGCCGGATGTCATCGTAGCCCAGCGAATGATCGCCGGCGTAGAGAGCTTTCCGCTCTTGGCGGTGCCATTCTTCATACTCGCCGGCAACCTGATGAACATCGCCGGTATCACCGGACGCATTTATAAATTTGCCGTGGCGCTGGTGGGCTGGATGAAAGGCGGGCTTGGCCATGTCAACATTGTCGGGTCAGTCATCTTCTCGGGAATGTCAGGTACCGCCATCGCAGATGCTGCCGGTCTCGGCACGATTGAAATCAAGGCAATGAAGGATCATGGTTACAGCCCGGAGTTTGCGGTCGGAGTGACCGCCGCATCGGCTACGCTCGGGCCCATCTTTCCGCCCTCGCTGCCCTTCGTGATCTACGGCATGATGGCCAACGTATCCATAGGCGCGCTATTTCTCGCGGGGGTGATGCCGGGCCTGATCATGGTGGCGTTCATGATGGCTACAGTGGCCTTCATTGCGCGCCGCAACAACTGGGGCGGCGACGTGCTCTTTTCATGGAAAGAGTTAGGCCGCGCCGGTGTCGAGATCCTGGCCGTGTTTTTGTTTCCGCTCACCATCTGGCTTTTGACGCTGGCCGGTGTGCCGGCCAATTACGCCGTCGGTGTTGCTATGGCCGCACTGCTGCTGGCGGACTGGTATTTCAAATTCTCAGCGGTGATGGCATTGATGGCGCCGGTCATTTTGATCGGCGGCATGACCATGGGTTGGTTCACGCCGACAGAGGCCGCAATGGCGGCGGTCATCTGGGCGCTGTTTCTGGGCCTGGTACGCTATCGGTCGATGACCTTCAAGGGCCTGGCCAAGGCGACCTTCGACACGGTTGAGACCACTGCCAGTGTGTTGTTCATCGTGACCGCCGCATCCATATTTGCGTGGTTGCTGACAACCAGCCAGGCCGCGCAAATGCTGGCCGACTGGATACTCGGCTTCACGCAAAACCAGTGGGTGTTTTTGTTGTTGGCCAACCTGCTGATTCTGGTCGTGGGGTGTTTCATCGATACGACGGCGGCCATCACGATCCTGACGCCTATTCTTTTGCCGATTGTGTTGAAGCTGGGCATCGATCCGATTCATTTCGGCCTGGTCATGGTGCTGAACCTGATGATCGGATTGCTGCATCCTCCGCTGGGCATGGTGCTGTTCGTGTTGGCTCGTATCTCCAAGTTATCGGTCGAGCGAACCACAGTGGCGATCATGCCGTGGTTGATCCCCTTGTTCCTGTCGCTGATCGCCATCACCTACATACCGGCGATTTCTTTGTGGTTACCGCGCTTGATGCAAGTTGCGAAGTAGCTTGAGCGCCCTTCCTGGTAGACCAACGAAACTAAGAGGCATTTTTCAGCACGGCCACCACCGAGTTGGTCATCGCGCTGGGACGCGAAGGACGCCAACAAGCCAAGCCCATCGATGCACAACGCTGCCCGCACACGGTGGCCATGCAAGCGAAGTTGCAGACGGACAAGGGCAAAGCGGACTACCGAAAGCGCAAGTGGTTGGCCGAACCGCCCATCGGCTGGATCAAGAACGTGCTGGGCTTCAGGCAATTGAGCATGCGGGGGCTAGACAAGGCCGAGTTCAAGCTCGTGTGCCTATCGCTGAATTTACGAAGAATGGGGGCGAGCTGATGGTTTGACGCAAGAGCCAGAGGCCAAATAGCCCCCGCAGCCATTGGTAACTCGTCTCTTTAAACAGTGTCCCACTTAAACACCTGTCCCAAATTCGGGGTCCACTTCATATACCGCGTCAAGAGGTTTTCGTACGATTGA
>CAIMVC010000284.1 GCA_903844825.1 uncultured Burkholderiales bacterium
CCCGCGTGATTGAAACCGCCAAGGCCATCAACATCTCGACCGACCAGCGCTTGCTGCTGGTGGAGCCCCAGGAGTTTGTCATTGATGGCCAGGATGTGCGCGAGCCCATCGGCATGAGCGGTATCCGGCTCGAAGCGAAGGTGCACATCGTCACCGGTGCACAAAGTGCGGCCGAGAACATCATCAAGTGCGTGCGCCGCTGCGGCCTGGAAGTCGATCAGCTCATGCTCAATCCGCTGGCGTCTAGCCTGTCGGTTCTCAGCCGCGACGAGCAGGACCTGGGGGTGGCCATGGTCGACATCGGCGCCGGTACCACCGACGTGGCGATTTTCACGGGCGGTGCCATTCGACACACCGCTGTGATCCCGATTGCCGGCGACCTGATCACCAGCGACATCGCCATGGCGCTGCGCACGCCGACCAAGGACGCAGAAGACATCAAGGTCGAACACGGCTGCGCCAAGCACCTGCTGGCCGACCCCGAGACCCAGGTCGAGGTCCCGGGCCTGGGCGACCGCGGGCCGCGCATGCTCAGCCGCCAGGCCCTGGCCGGCGTGATCGAGCCCCGGGTTGAAGAAATCTACACCCTGGTGCAGCAGGTCATTCGCGAGTCAGGCTACGAAGAGTTGTTGTCCTCCGGTATCGTCATCACCGGCGGCAGCGCGGTCATGCCGGGCATGGTCGAGCTTGGCGAAGACATCTTTCTCAAGCCTGTGCGGCGCGGCTTGCCCCGCTACACCAGCGCGCTTTCGGACATGGTCGCGCAGGCCCGCGCCGCCACCGTCATGGGGTTGTTGGAAGAGGCCCGGCTGGCCCGCATGCGCGGCTACAAGGTGGCGCAGAAAGCCGGTTCGGTTCAAAACGCATTTGGCCGGGTCAAGGACTGGCTGGTGGGGAACTTCTGATGAACCAACAGTGCACACGCTATTTGCGCTTTGGCGGCCCAACCCATGGCGGAGGGGCAGACCCACCTTCATGAATCACGCCAATTACCTCCAAGAACAACTGATCTCAATAACTTCGGCAACTGCAACGCAATAACAGGAGGCTCTCATGAGCATAGAAATGATGGAAATTGAAGAATTCAACCAAGGCACCCAGATCAAGGTGATCGGCGTCGGTGGCGGCGGCGGCAACGCGGTCGAGCACATGATCAGCTGCCACGTGCAGGGCGTTGAGTTCATTTGCGCCAACACCGACGCGCAGGCGCTCAGCCGCGGCACCGCGCACAAGACCATTCAGCTCGGCGGCACCGGCCTGGGCGCTGGCAGCAAGCCCGACAAGGGGCGTGATGCGGCCGAACTGGCCGTGGACGATATCCGCGCGGCCATTGCTGGCGCGCATATGCTGTTCATCACGGCTGGCATGGGCGGCGGCACAGGCACCGGCGCCGCACCCGTGATCGCGCGCGTCGCCAAGGAAATGGGCATCCTGACCGTGGGCGTGGTCACCAAGCCGTTTGAGTTCGAGGGTGGGCGCCGCATGAGCAACGCCGATCTGGGCCTGACGGAACTCGAGGCAAATGTCGACTCGCTGATCGTGGTGCTCAACGAAAAACTGCTGGAAGTCCTCGGCGACGACGTCACGCAAGACCAGGCTTTCGCCCATGCCAATGACGTATTGAAAAACGCCGTAGGCGGTATTGCCGAAATCATCAACGTGCCCGGCCATGTGAATGTCGACTTTGAAGACGTGCGCACGGTCATGGGTGAGCCCGGCAAGGCCATGATGGGGACGGCCAAGGCCAGCGGCCCGGACCGCGCCCGCATCGCCGCCGAACAGGCTGTGGCCTGCCCGCTTCTTGAGGGCATTGACCTGTCGGGTGCCAAGGGCGTGCTGGTGCTGATTTCTGCAGCACAAGGCTCGCTCAAGCTGGCCGAGTCCAAGCTGGCGATGAACACCATTCGCGCCTACGCCTCGGAAGACGCGCATGTGATTTACGGCACGGCCTATGACGACGAACTCGGTGACGACATCCGCGTGACCGTGGTTGCCACCGGCCTGAGCCGTCAGGGTGTGCGCCGCAACGCCCCGCCGCTGACGGTCATCCAGCGCACGGGCACCGACAACATGCCCGCGCACAACACCATGGCTGGCAACCTGGGCCGCAGCGTCTCCGGCGGCAGTCCCTCGGTGGGTGTGGCTCAGCACGACTACGGCAATATGTCGGTGCCCAGCGTCTGGCGCACCAACCGCACGCAGGCAGCCGCCAGGGTCGACGCCCTGGCGTCAGGTGGCATGGACGACTTTGAAATTCCAGCCTTCCTGCGCAAGCAGGCGGACTGATTCGAGTCGCTGTCAGGCCTTTGGCTTTGCGCTAAAAGGCCTGGCGCGGTCCAGGCCCTGAGCCCGGCGCCGGTGCGGCGCCTGCCCCCCATTCGCCGGGGGAGTTGCGATCGCGGGCTCTGCTACCATTTCGACGTGATTGATTTTCGCCAAGCCCACCTCCTGCAACGTCTCATGGTGGCGTGGTTCGCCCTGTTCGTGGCGGTGGCTGTGGCCTCGCCCCTGATCAAGCCGCAGGCGATGGAGATGGTTTGTTCGAGCTCGGGCCTGACCAAACTGGCCGTTCAAGGCGATGATGGCGCTGCTCAGTCCCAGGGCCACAGCCTTGACTGCGCCTTGTGCCTGTCCCTTGATGCGCCGCCGCCCATGGCGCCGCGTCTGCAGAGCTATGCGCAGCCGCTCGGCCATGCGCTCGCGTTGATCCCTGCGGCCCGCATCGCCGCCCTCACCGGTGCGCCTCTGCCGGCGCGCGGCCCCCCGACGCTTTCTTGACGCCTTGAATCGGAACCATACCCGTTGAAGAGCGGGTATCGGTGCCGGTTTCCTTGCCCGTCTGCGCCCCTTGCGGTGCGTGTGCGGGCGTGTCGAAATAGACGCTGATCGCCAGATCGCTTGCCTTAGGCTCTTCGCGCCTGGGCGGCTGCAAGCCGTGCGGCTTGTGCAGCCCTGGCGCGATGCCGTCCCGTGTGAAAGAACAACACCATGCAAAAGATACACAAGTGGGGTGCTACGCCCCTGTCGGCGATGCTCGCCCTGGCGAGCGCCAGTCTGGCCCAAGCACAGAGCAACGCCCCGGCTTCATCCCCGGCCTCATCCCAAACCAAGGCGCTAGGGGTGGTGACCGTCAGCGCCGGTCAACCCTCGTCCTTGCCAACGCAAATTCCGACGACCATGGAGAGCGTCACGGCCGAACAAATCGCGCAGTCGATCAACGCGACCGACAGCGAAGATGCGCTCAAGTACTTGCCGAGTCTGTCGGTTCGCAAGCGCTATGTGGGTGACTACAACCATGCGGTGCTGGCCAGTCGTGCGTCGGGGGCCAACAACCCGGCGCGCAGTGCGGTGTACGCAGACGGTATTTTGTTGTCCAACTATCTGGGCAATTCGGCCACCAACGCGCCCCGCTGGGGCTTGGTGACGCCAGAAGAGATCGAACGTGTGGACGTGATGTATGGTCCGTTTTCGGCGATTTACCCAGGTAACTCGGTCGGCGCGGTGGTCGACTTTGTGACCCGGATGCCGACGCGATTTGAGGCGCACGTCAAACTCGGCGCCTTCAACCAGGACTTTGCTGTCTACAACACCCAGAGCCATTTTGGCGGCAGCCATGCCAGCGCGAGCCTGGGCAACAAGGCGGGCGATTGGTCTTATTGGCTGAGCCTGAGCCGCGTGGACAGTAACAGCCAGCCGATGGTGTTCGCGCGGGCCACGCCGACCGCCTGCACCGCGGCGGTGTGTGGCTCCGG
>CAIMVC010000285.1 GCA_903844825.1 uncultured Burkholderiales bacterium
CACCAGGCCCAGGGCCAGCATCAGCAGGCCAACCTCCGGAACCGTCTGGCGCCAGCGCGTGAGCAAGCGGGCCAGCGCCAGACCCAAAATGAATTCAAACACCATGGACTGGCCCCAAAAGGCCAGCGCGTCAGACCCCGGCAGCAGCGTCGCCAGCACCCGGATCAGCGAAAAGCTCACCAGGCAAAACAGCAGGCGCGCAGCACCCAGGGCGATCGCCAGCGCAAAGACAAGGTCAAACAGCAGCAACAGGTTCAGCGGCCAGCCCACCGGTAAAAAGGGCTCCGTCAAGCCCTGCGCATTGGCCATCGGTACAAAAAACAGGGAGGCCAGCAACTGCCTGAGCTCGGGCAGCGGCTCCAGTGCCAGGCCGGGGAGTAGTAGCAGGGTCAGCTTCAGACCGGTGTAAAACCAGTAAAGGGGAACGAGCCGGATCAGCCGCCTTTGCATGAAGGCCCAGGCCTGCTTGCAGCGCATCAGGCGCGTGCCCCCCTGCGCCGCCGCGCCTGATTCAGCGTCGCTCAGGCCGACCAGCAGACCGCTGAGCACCAGAAACATATCCACGCCCGCAGCCCCCGGCGTCCAGTAGTGGCCACTGCCCTGGCCGCTGAGCTGAATCGACAGCGCCTGCGTGACGTGCATCACCACCACCAGCATGACCGCCAGCAAGCGCAGCAGCGCCACACTGTGCAGGGGCTCGCTCATGTCAGCGCCGGGCCGATGCTGGCAACAGTGGCATGCCGCGCGCTGGCGCTGCTCTTTTCGAGCTGCGGTCTGGGCAGACCCAGGGCGGGGGCCGGACTGGGTTGCCTGAGCACCCGGGCAGCGATCGGCTCATCGAGCGGATGGGGGGTCGTCGCCAGGCCGCGCAGCAGGCCCGCCGCATGAAAGCACCACGACACCAGCGCATAGGTGGCGCGCCGCAGCGAGCGCTTGCGCCAGGTCATGATCAGCAGTGGCGCCAGCAGCAGCGTGGCCCACGCGCCGGCGATGTAGCGGGACGGGCCAAGCCAGAGTGCGACGACGGCCAGCGCGGCCAGCAGCAGCCACCAGATCAGTACCGCCAGGTACAACCGCAGTTCGCGCAACTCGCGAAAAATCTGGCGTTGTCGCGGCTGGCCCGCACTGGCACGCAGCAACTCGCCGGTGCCGCAGATGTAGCGGCTTTGCCAGCGCCGCCTCAGCAGGCGGTAGGGCGGCGTGTCGTGGCCGAGGTGACTCACCGCGTCAAGCGGCAGGCGCCACAAGGTCCAGCCGCGCTCGCGCAATCGCGTGGCCAGGTCCAGCTCTTCGTAGCTGTGCAGGTTGCGGTTGGTCAGGTAGCCGACCGACTCAATGGCTGAGCGTCGGTAGAGGCCGCCGCCGTCGAGCCGGTCGACCACACCGGGTTGCCGGTGGCGCTCGAGTTTTTCGTTGCGGGCGCGGTACTCCAGGCTCTCGGTGTTGCGTTCGACCACGCGGCCGGCCACGCCGGCAATGTCGGGGTGGCGTTGCAGGAAGTCGAGGGCGCGTTCGAGAAAGTCTTCGTTCATCTGCATGTCGCCATCGACGACGTAGACATACTCGCCGCTGCAGTGTTCAAAGCCTAACTGTGCGCCTACGCCGCAGCTGCGTTCGGCGGGGTTGAGCAGTTGCACGATGCGGATCGGAAAGGCCTGGGCCAGCTCGACAGTGCGGTCGCTGGAGCAGGAGTCAGCCAGCACCACTTCGCCGCCCACACGGGCCACGGCGCACAGTGCGCTGGCGAGCGTGGCGACGATATTTTTTTCTTCGTTCAGCGCCTTGATGATGATGCTGACCCGGCATCCGCCGGCTGCCGCGGCCCGAGCCGAGTCGGAAGGCGCCGGTTCAGCCCGCCTGTCTTGCGCGCTCATGCGCTGCCCGCCGGGTTGTTGCGCGTCACCGGATCGATCGTCGATACCTTGGTAGCAGACCGCCCTGCTCGCCACTTCAGCAGTCGCGCCGCCTGGGTCTGGGGCATCATGACCGTTGCGGCGGTCAGCCACCAGCGTTTGTGACTGGCGCCGCGCCAGCCCTTGAGCAGCCAGCGCAGAGCCTGCCCGCGTTTGCCCGTAGCCAGTGCCTCGCGGCTGAGCATCACAAAGTGCTGCGTGACCAGCCACAGGGTCGATTTGGCATGTTCGGCACTCATGCTGCCATGCAGCGCCCGCTGCTGCATGCGGCCCAAGAAGGGTGCAGCTTGGCCGGCATTGTGAAAACTGCTCAGGCTTCCCGCCAGCTCGACACGGTAAGCGGCCAGCGGGACTTTCGCCAGTGCCAGCGGCGCCTTCTCGTTGAGCCGGAACCACAAGTCCAAGTCTTCTCCGGTGGACTCGCCCACCGGAAAGCAGGGCTGCTCACTGAGCAGGCGGGTGCGCCGCACGGCCACGCTGCTGCTGCACACGGTCGGTGCGGACAGCCAGCGCTGAGCCAGGTTGGTGATGAGCTCAATGGGCGCCTGCTCTGCCGCCACGACCCACTGCGGCGGCCACTGGCGCGCGTCTTGAGGGCAGCGCAGGTAGCCGGTCGCCACGGTGTCGGCCTGCGGGTAGGCTTCTTGTGCCCGCAACAAGGTGCTCAGGAAGGCTGGGTGCTGCCAGTCGTCAGCGTCCAGAAAAGCCACCCACTCGCCGCGCGCCAGCGCAATGCCGTGGTTGCGTGCGGCTGACACGCCAGCGTTGTCCTGGCACACCAGCCGCACGCGCGGGTCGGCGCTGGCCCTGACCACCTCGGCACTGCCGTCGGTCGAGCCATCGTCGACCACGATCACCTCCAGGTCGGTGAAGTCTTGCCTCAACACCGATTGCAATGCACAGCCGATAAAGGGGGCCTTGTTGTAGAGCGGGATGACGACTGAAAATTTCATGGTCATGAGGGCGGCGTTGGTTGTGGAATCGGTTGGAAAGGTCGCACGCTTGCGGCGTTCACGGGTTCGAGCGCCGCACAGGCCAGCCCGAGCTCAGCGGGGCGTTGGGTGATGCGTCGGGACGCTGTCGGCCCGGATCGGCAGGTACGTGTTGCGTTACAGCGGCGCGAGCTTCCTGCGCGGCAGCGGCCAGTGTCATCAGCAGCAGCGCATGAATAATGAGCTCGATGTTGTAGCCAAACAGCAGCAGCGGCACCTCGCTGATGCTGCGAAGCAGCAGGGCCACCAGCAGCGCCAGTGACAGCCCGCCCGTCACCCGCATGTAGTGCAGCGACAGAGCCAGCAGCAGCGCACTGTAGACCAGCAGCGTGACCGCGCCGACCAGGCCGGCGCGCGACAAGGTGTCCATGAACTGGTTGTGCGCATGGGTGGCGTTGCTCATGCCAATGGCCGCGCGGAAAGCGTCGCCCCACAGGTCGGGGCCGTAGCCAAAGAGGGGGTTGCGCTGCCACTCGTCCCAGGCGATGGCCCAGATCCTGTCGCGCCCGGTCATTGACGCCAGCTGGGCACCCTCGGCACTGTTTAAAAAACGGTCGATCTGGTAGCCGATGTCGCCAAACATCAGCACGCCGGCGAGCGCTGCCACGCCCATCATCGCTGCCACCAGCACGGCCATGACCGGCCCGGGTTGCAGCGGGTTGTTCAAGCGCCGCCACCACAGGGGGCCGCGCTGCGTGAGCACCAGGCAGGCTGAGCAGGCAATAAAGGCCATCCAGGCGGTTTTGGACTGCGCCAGCAGCAGGACCGTGAGCCCGACAGCCCAGGCCAGCCGGTTCAGCCAGCGCCGCGAAAACGGCCGCGCCTGTAGACACAGCAGGCCCAGTTGGGCCAGCAGACCCATTGAGACCGCGTGCGCCGCCAGACCGGCAAAGCGCGGCAGGCCCGGCAAAAAGCCCTGGCCATAGGCGCTGTCCAGCACCAGCCGCGGCTGCACAGGAATCAGCAGCAGGCCGATCAGCATGAACAGCAGCAAGCCGTTTCGGGTGGCCTCTAGTGCCATGTCCTGCTCGCGCCGGCTGGCCAGCGCGGCACCAATGCCGATCACCAACGGGTAGGCGTAGTCGTGCGTGAGCAGCGGGTTGGCGCCCAGCAGGGCCGGCGAGGCGACCGTGCCCAGCCAGAACAGCATGAATGCCGGCAGCATGACCGACGGCGTGGGCCGCTGCCGGCGCTGCAGCCAGGCGGTGATGATGCGCTCGCCACTGACGGCCAGCAGCAGCAGCGACACCAGGGGCTGGGTGGCCGCCATGAATGGGTGGCGGGTGGTGTCAACCGGCGCCTCGGGCAACAGAAAATTGCTGGTCAGGTCCCGTGCTGACAACACGCAAGCCCCCGCCGTGGTCAGCAGCAGTGCATAAAAAATCAGGTGCATGTAGCCGTGCTCGCGCCCAGCCGTCAGGTGCAGCGCGCCGGCCATACCGGCGGCGGCCAGCAGCCCGGCGAGCACGCCACCGGCGATCAGGACAACAAGGTTCAGGTCGGGTTGCATGAGGGTGGGTGTGCTGGCCAGTCAGGTCGGTCGGGGCTGTCAGGGCTGTCAGGAAGGCTGTGCGTCGAGTGTGTTGACGTCCCGTCCGGCCGCCTTGCTCAAGGTCGCCTCCAGCCTGGGCATAAAACGCAGCAGCATGGTCAGCGTTGCAGCGCCCAGCCAGCGCGGCCGCAGCGCCACCGGGGCGGCGACCAGGCACAGCGCCAGCAGGCTGCCACCGGCCAGCGAGAGCAGCGGCTGGTCAAAGCGGGAGGTGAGGCACTGCCCCCCCAGCACGCCCGCGGCGCCCAGGGCGCTGAGCAGCAGACCGCGCAGCAGGTCCGGCAGCGCCGCATGCCATGGCAGCGCCAACGCCTTGAAAGCGGCGGTGACCAGGGTCAGTGCGCGCAGCAGCAGCAGGCCGCCGGCAAGTGCCGCGGCCGCCACGATGCCGTCGCCGGCCCAGCGGTAAAACGCCAGGGCGCCCAGCAGCAAGAGGGGCAGTTGCAAGGCGTATTCGTGGTTTTTACGCTGGGTGTTCCACAGCACGGGTGTGGAGATGCCCCACATCACATAGGCCGGCGTGCAAGCCAGCAAGATCGCCAGCACCGGCCCCGCCTGCTCCCAACGGGGCCCGTACAGCAGGCGCACCAGGTCCGGCGCGAGCAGGGCCAGCGCGGTGAACACGGGCAAGCCCAGCACCAGCAGCGTTCCCAGCATCTGAAGGTAGACCCGGCCCAGGCGCGGCAGCTGCGTTTGCAGCCTGGCCCCAGCCGCCATGAAGGCCGGTTGCAAGGCGCCCAGCAGCATGGTGTTGGGCAGCGTGGCCAGGTTGCAGGCGACGTTGTACAGACCCATGGCCTGCGCGTTGAGCAGCCGGGCAATCATGAGACGGTCGAGGTTGCCCAGCAGCCAGTTCACCAGGTTGGTGAAAAATACGGCCTGGCCGGTGCCCATGGCCGTGGCAGCGCCGGCGTACCAGAACAGCGGCCGCGCCGCGTGGGGTTTCAAGGCGTAACTGGCCACCAGGCTGAGCGTGGCCTGTACCAGCCAGGCCGCTACCAGGGCGTTGACCCCCGCGCCCAACAGCGCCATGGGCAGGCCGACGGCGACATAGCCGACCGCGTAGCTGCCCACCTGCACCATGCCGATGGCACGAAAGTTCAGATCCCGCTGCAGCAGGTGCGTCGCGTTTGCTGCCGCTGCCTGCAGCAGGCAGGCCGGCGCCAGCCAGCGGATCACGCCCAAGGCGCGCGGCTCATGAAAATAGCTGGCCAGCCACGGTGCCAGCGCATACAGCGCACAAGAGGCCAGGGCGCCCGCCATCACCTGCCAGGTCCACGCAAAGCGAATATCGTTCTCGTGCAACTCGGCGCGCTGCAACAGACTCCAGCTAAAGCCAAAGCCCGACAAAAACCCGGCCAGCGTCAGCACCAGCAAGCCGATGGCGAACACGCCGAAGACCTCCGGCCCCAGCGTGCGGGCCAGCATCACCTGCGCTCCGAGCTGCAGCACCAGACGCGCCAGCGTTGACACCAGCCCCCACTTGACCGCAGACACGCCGGGCCGACTCAGTGAGTTCATGCTCACGCCCTCGTGCGCTGCCGGCGCCACGCAATCACGCCCATCAGCAAAACACCCACGGGCAGCAGTGTGTAACTGCGCCAGCCGGCGTCCGGCTCTTGCGGATCAGTCGGCTCCCGCCGCGCTTGCGATTGCGGCAATGGCGGCAATGGCAGCGATGGCGCGCTGACTGCCGCTGCGGCGTTCGCAGCTGCCGCTTTAGCTGGCGCTGGCGACGCTGGACTGGCGACCGGCTGCGTGACTTTTTCGGAGTTGAGTGGTGCTTTGAGCGGCGTTGTGGGCTCCGTTGTGAGCGGCGCGTGTCCGGGCGCTTGTGGCAGTTGCCTCCGGTCAGGGCCAATACCCGCCGCTTCGCCTCGGCTCGGCCCCGACGCCGGTACCGGTGCCGGTGCCGGTGCGGTCGCCGCTGGCACTGGGGCGGCGACGGCTACCGCAGCAGGGACCGTTGCCAGCGCCTGAGTGGCTGTGAATAAGAGCGCCAGCCATGCTGTGTTCATTGATTTTCTTCTTCCCTCTTGCTTGCTTTTAGTGGCTCTTGGCCAGTCTTCCTGTGTCGTGGGCATAGGCCCGCGCCAGCGCACCGGCGGCTGCCGCCGGCGGTCAGGCTCTCATCGCAGGCAGCGCCTGCAGCCCGGCGGGCGGACGATGAACAGGCTGCCTGGCATGGGTCCCGAGCTCGGCAGACGCTGGCGCGCCGCTGCGGTAGCCCAGCGGGTTGCCGGCCTGCCAATGCCAGGCATCCCGGCACATCTGGTCGAGGCCGCGCGTGGCTTGCCAACCCAAGACCTCGCGCGCCCGCGACACGTCGGCAAAATAGGTCGCGACATCGCCCGGGCGACGCGCTGCAAAACTAAATTCAATGCGCCGGCCACTGGCGCGCTCGAAGGCCCGGATCAGTTCGAGCACGCTGCTGCCGCGGCCCGTGCCCAGGTTGAGCGTGAAGCTCGGTGTTCCCGCCAGCAGAGCCTGAACCGCCGCCACATGCCCTTGCGCCAAGTCACACACATGCACGTAGTCGCGCACCCCCGTGCCATCGGGCGTGGCGTAGTCCTTGCCAAAGACCTGCAAGCGGCTGCGCCGGCCGACGGCCACCTGGCTGACCAGCGGCATCAGGTTGTTGGGGAGGTCGCAGGGGTCTTCACCAATCAGCCCGCTCGGGTGCGCCCCCACCGGATTGAAGTAGCGCAGCACACCCATCTGCCAGCTCGGCTCCGACACCCCCAGCGCGTTCAGCATCTGCTCGCCAACCCACTTGCTGTGAGCGTAAGGACTTTGCGGCGCGCAAGGCGCATCTTCGTTGACTGGCGCGCTGGCGGGCTCACCATAGACCGTGGCGCTCGACGAAAAAACCAGCTGCCTGCACGTCGTGCCTTGCATGGCCTCGAGCAGGCTGAGCAGGCCAGCGACGTTGGTGCGGTAGTAGCGCAGCGGCTGCTGCACGCTCTCACCCACCGCCTTGAGCCCCGCAAAGTGAATCACGGCTCGCACGCGGTGACGCTGCAACACCCCGCTGAGCCAGGCGGTCTGCCCCACGTCACCCGGCTCGCAGAGCACCGGCTGGCCGGTGAGTTGCTCCAGGCGCTGCAACACCGCCGGGTCGCTGTTGGAAAAGTTGTCAACGATCACCGGCTCAAAACCGGCCTCGCGCAGCGCGACATAGGTGTGGCTACCCAGGTAGCCGGCGCCGCCGGTGAGCAGCACGCGGGGCAGTGACGTTTCTGAGTTGGCAGCGGGGTGCGCGGGCATGGGCGATCCAGACAATAAAGAACGATCACAGCAAGGGGCAAGAGCCCGCCCGGCACCCTTTAAAACGGATGCCAGGCAGTTCCAGGAAAGTGCTTTTAATATGCCTGCCCGCCCTGTTTTTCGGTGTCGGCGCTGACCGACTGGCTGCGTCGGTCAAGGGCCTCGGCGGGCGGCTGCGAGCAACTGGGCACCGGACCTGCTGGCCGCGTGCTGGCCGCAGCTTCGGCGTCAGCTTGGGAGCATGAAGCTCAGCGGCAAGGCGGGCATCGGCCCGCACTGGCGGCCAGCCGCAAGTAATTCGAGCTCGATCATGGCGCGCCGGAGTCATGATCCAAGCCATCACTAGCCGGATTGCCCTTTAACGTCAATTAAGGTATATTTTCTATACCGTGAACATCTTTGAATTCGATGCTGCCAAAAGTGAATCCAATCGCGCGAAACATGGCATTGATTTCGTTGAGGCCCAAAGACTTTGGAATGACCCGATGCTTCTTGAAATTCCAGCCAAGACTGACGATGAGCCGCGATTTTTGGTGGTTGGGCTTATTGATGTGAAGCACTGGTCCGCCGTCATAACGTATCGCGGTTCCAATGTTCGATTGATATCCGTGCGGCGCGCGCGCACAGAAGAGGTGGCACTTTATGAAAGCTAAAAATTTCGAGCAGTTGTTTGACGACGGCGTCGACATCACCGCTTCTTTGGACTTGTCCAAGGCCAAGCGCGTGTTGCAGGCGCAAAAGCGGGTGAACGTCGACTTTCCAACATGGATGATTGATTCACTCGATCGCGAAGCCAGCAAGATGGGGGTCACTCGGCAGTCTGTGATCAAGGTCTGGCTGGCCGAGCGTCTTGAGGCTGCCGCTTCCAACTCGCCGCTGCCGGGGCGAACACGGAAGAGCCCAACTGGAACCTGACGGCGTTCGGGGCCGAGCCGTCTGGGATGGGCGTGCTCTCGTGAATTTTGTGGGACACGTGAACGCGATCCCCACATCACAGTTGCCGATGTAAACGGCCTTGAAGGCCCTGAGGTGAGCCGGCCCGATAGCTCACTTCGGGCCCCGCGCTCCTCACATCCCGCTGTAGTTCGGCCCGCCGCCGCCTTCGGGTGTGACCCAGACGATGTTTTGTGTCGGGTCTTTGATGTCGCAGGTTTTGCAGTGCACGCAGTTTTGCGCGTTGATTTGCAGGCGGTCGCTGTTGTCGGGGTTCTTGACAAATTCGTAGACGCCAGCCGGGCAGTAGCGGCTTTCGGGGCCGGCGTAACGGGCCAGGTTGATTTGCACCGGCACGCTGTCGTCTTTGAGCGTGAGGTGCGCTGGCTGGTTTTCTTCGTGGTTGGTATTGCTGATGAAAACGCTGGACAGGCGGTCAAAGGTCAGCTTGCCGTCGGGCTTGGGGTAGTCGATCTTGGGGCACTGGTCGGCGGGCAGCAGGGCCGTGTGATCGGCCTTGCTGCCGTGCAGCGTCCAGGGGGGCGAGGCGACGCCAACCTTGGGCAAGAACCATTGCTCGACACCGGTCATGACCGTGCCCACGAGTTGGCCTTTTTTGAACCAGAGCTTGAAGTTGCGGGTCTGGTCCAGCTCTTCGTGGAGCCAGCTTTTGTCAAAGTTGGCGGGGTAGCTGCTCAGCTCGTCATGGGCGCGGCCGGCCAGCAGGGCTTCGCAGGCGGCGTCGGCGGCCAGCATGCCGCTCTTGATGGCGGCGTGGCTGCCCTTGATGCGGGCAGCGTTGAGGTAGCCCGCATCGCAGCCAATCAGGGCGCCGCCGGGGAACACGGTCTTGGGCAGGGCTTGCGGCGTGCCGTTGTTGATGGCGCGTGCGCCGTAGCCAATGCGCTTGCCGCCTTCGAGGTGGGCGCGAATCGAGGGGTGGGTTTTCCAGCGCTGCATTTCCTCGAACGGGCTCATCCACGGGTTTTTGTAGTCCAGACCCAGCACAAAGCCCAGCGTCACTTTGTTGTCTTCGAGGTGGTACAAAAAGCCGCCGCCAAAGCTGCCGTCGGCAATCGGCCAGCCGCTGGTGTGCACCACCAGGCCGGGCTTGGCCTTGGCGGGGTCGATCTCCCAGAGCTCTTTCACTCCAATGGCGTAGGTTTGCGGGTCTTTGCCTTCAGTGAGTTTGAATTTTGAAATCAGCTGCTTGCCCAGATGGCCGCGTGCGCCTTCGGCAAATACCGTGTACTTGGCGTGCAGTTCCATGCCCAGCTGAAAGCTGTCGCTGGGCTCGCCGTCTTTGCCGATGCCCTGGTTGCCGGTGGCCACGCCCTTGACCGAGCCGTCGTCGTTGTAGAGCACTTCGGCAGCCGTGAAGCCAGCAAAAATTTCAACGCCCAGACCTTCGGCTTGCGCCGCCATCCATTTGACGACGTTGCTCAGCGAGACGACGTAGCAGCCGTCGTTGTGAAAGTTGCGCGGGATCAGCCAGTCGGGGGTGCGGGTGGCGCCGGTTTCGCTGAGCACCAGCAGGTCGTCGCCGGTGACCGGCTGGCCGAGCGGGGCGCCCAAGGCCTTCCAGTCGGGGATGAGCTCGTTCATGGCGCGTGGGTCCATGACCGCGCCCGAGAGAATGTGGGCGCCGGGCTCGGAGCCTTTTTCGAGCACGCAGACATTGATCTCTTGGCCTTTTTCTTGCGCCAGTTGCTTGAGACGAATGGCAGTTGCCAGGCCGCCGGGGCCAGCGCCGATGATCACGACGTCGTATTCCATGGCTTCACGGGGTCCGAACTGGGTCAGGATGTCTTGGGGTGTCATGCGTGCTAGCTCCCTTGCAAAGCGTTGTAGAGTCAGGTTTGTGTCAATCGGTTTTGCCACTGATTTTATTCGGTGGACGCCGTCAGCCCGAGCGGGCTGGCGAAACGGATTTTTCGCGCTAAGTTCAACCACCACTTTCATGGAAACAAGTCGATGGCTTATCAGCTGGATTTATCGGGGCGCGTGGCGCTCGTCACGGGCGCTTCGGGCGGCCTGGGTGCCCAATTTGCCAAAACCTTGAGCCGCGCCGGCGCCTCGGTGGTGCTGGCCAGTCGGCGTCTGGACAAACTGCAAGCACTGCGCGAGCTGATCGAAGGCGAGGGTGGGCGAGCCCACGTGGTAACACTGGATGTGACCGATCAGGCCAGTGTGGCGGCGGCTGTGGCGCAGGCCGAAGCCGAGTTGGGCCCGATAGATATTTTGGTCAACAACTCGGGCGTGAGCACCACCCAGCGCATCCAGGACGTGAGCGAGGCCGATTTTGATTTTGTGTTTGACACCAACGTCAAAGGCGCTTTTTTTGTGGCGCAGGCGGTGGGCAAGCGCATGCTGGCCCGCGCCAAGGGCGCAGCCCCGGGTACTTTTGCAGGGGCGCGCATCATCAACATCGCTTCCATGGCCGGTCTTCGGGTGCTGCCGCAGATCGGGGTGTACTGCATGAGCAAGGCGGCGGTGGTGCAGATGACGCGGGCCATGGCGCTGGAGTGGGGCCGTTTTGGCATCAACGTCAACGCCATTTGCCCGGGCTATATCGACACCGAGATCAACCACCACCACTGGCAAACCGAGCAGGGCCAAAAGCTGGTGCAGATGCTGCCGCGCAAGCGGGTCGGGCAGCCCGAAGACCTGGACGCGCTGCTGGTCATGCTGGCCAGCGGCCAGAGCCATTTCATCAACGGTGCGGTGATCGCCGCCGACGACGGCTTTGCGGTATGAGAATTGACATTCCCGAGCGCAAAAAACTCGTCTTTGAGTTGCGCTTTCCCATTCGGTGGGGCGACATGGACGCCATGGGGCACGTCAACAATGCCAACTACTTTCGCTACCTTGAAGCGGGTCGCCTTGAGTGGATGCGCAGCGCCGGCTGCCAGCCCGACCCGCAAGGGGAAGGCCCTGTCATCGTCAACGCGTTTTTCAACTTCTACAAGCAACTCCAGTACCCGGGTGACGTGCTGCTCAAGATGTACGTCAGTGACCCGGGCCGCACCACCTTCGAGACCTGGGCCACGCTTGAGCGTTCGGACCTGCCCGGCGAGATTCACGCGGCCGGCGGCGCCACCACCATCTGGGTCGACTTCCCGACTCAGAAAGCCAAGACCTTGCCCGACTGGATGCGCCAACTGGTCACTGTTTGATAGTCACTGTTTGATGGTTCAAGGCCGCGGCAGTCCGAAGTCACGGCTTGCCGCGCTTCGCTGGCAAGGACTCACCGTCTTATGATTCCACCCACCCCCCGGAGACCTACCCATGAGCCGCTTTCCCCCGCCCAGCCTGAGCGATTTGCCCGACGACATTCGCGAAAAAATACTGCAGGTGCAGGAAAAGGCGGGCTTTGTGCCCAACGTCTTTTTGGCACTCGCGCGCCGGCCAGCCGAGTGGCGGGCGTTTTTTGCGTACCACGACGCCTTGATGCTCAGGGAAGAGGGCCAGCTGACCAAGGGCGACCGCGAGATGATCGTCACCGCTACCAGCGCGGCCAACCAGTGCCTGTACTGCGTGGTGGCGCACGGTGCGATTTTGCGCATCTACGAGAAAAAGCCGCTGGTTGCTGATCAGGTGGCGGTCAATTACCGCAAGGCTGACATCACGCCGCGCCAGCGCGCCATGCTCGACTTTGCCATGAAGGTCTGCCAGCGCTCGCACGAGATCGAAGATGCCGACTTTGAGGCTTTGTACGCGCATGGCCTGAACGACGAAGACGCCTGGGACATTGCGGCCATCACCGCATTTTTTGGCCTGTCCAATCGCATCGCCAGCTTTAGCGACATGATGCCCAACCCCGAGTTTTACGTCATGGGGCGGGTGCCCCGGCAAAAATAACAGGAGCCTTGCCGGCTGCACCTTGCTGGACGGATGGCGGCTCAGAACAGGGCGCTGATCAGTTTTTCGGCTTCGCGGCCAGACCAGTCGACTTCGCCGCGCACCCGCTGCCGCGCTTGCCCCCGGCTGTTCACCAGCAAGGTGGTGGGGAAGACCTTGACGCCCCACTGCCGCGCCAGCTGTCCATCGGCATCGAGCAACACCGGCAAGCGCACACCGGTCGTTTGCACAAAGCGTTGGGCGCGGGCATGGGTTTCCTTGAAATTGACCGCCAGCACCAGCAGCTTGTCGGGGCCATAAAGGTCGGCCGCGGTTTGCAGCGAGGGCATCTCGGCGCGGCAGGGTTCGCACCAGCTGGCCCAGAAGTTCAGCAGCACGGCGCGACCGCGCAAGTCGCCCGCCCGCCATGTTTTGCCCTGCAGGTCGGTCAGGTCCAGCGCCGTGAGCGGACCGCTCCAGGGGGTCACGTCAAAAGCCGGCCCGGTCAGTCCCTGAGACTGCGCCGGCGAAAACGCCGCCGACAACCCTGCCAGACCCGCCAAGCCTGCTGCAGCGGCGCGCAGACTGTCGCGCCGCGACGGTGGCCCGGCCAGGCCCATGTCAGAGGCGCTCGCTCACCCAAGCCTGCACGCTGGCCAGTGCTGCCGGCAAGGCGGCCGCGTTGGTGCCGCCGGCCATGGCCATGTCGGCCTTGCCGCCGCCCTTGCCGCCGACTTGCTGCGCGACAAAGTTGACCAGCTCGCCGGCCTTGACCCGGCCCACGCTGTCGGCCGTCACGCCCGCGGCAATTTGCACCTTGTCACCGTCGGCAGCGGCGAGCACGATGACCGCCGTTTTGAGCTTGTCCTTGAGCTTGTCCATGGTCTCACGCAGCGTGCGGGCGTCGCCGCCTTCGAGACGCGCCGCCAGCACCTTCAGGCCCTTGATGTCCACCGCCTGCAGCATCAGCTCGTCGCCCTGGCTGGACGCCAGCTTGCCTTTGAGCGCTGCGACTTCCTTGTCAAGACTGCGCAGCTGCTCGAGCACCTGGCCAATGCGCTGCTGCAATTCGCTCGGGCTGGCCTTGAGCTGTGCGGCTGCGGCCTGCACGGTCGCTTCGAGGCTTTGCAAATAGGCCAGGGCGTTGGTGCCCGTCACGGCCTCGATCCGGCGCACGCCGGCGGCGACGCCGCTTTCAGCGACGATCTTGAACAGTCCGATGTCGCCCGTGCGGCCCACGTGCGTGCCGCCGCACAGCTCCTTGCTGCTGCCAATGCTCAGCACCCGAACCGTCTCGCCGTACTTCTCTCCGAACAGCATCATGGCGCCGGTTTTTTGGGCGGATTCGAGGTCCATCACGCTGGCGTCGGTCGCTGCGTTAGCCAGAATTTCAGCATTGACCCGGGCTTCGATGTCAGCCATCTGCGCGTCGGTCACCGGTGCGTTATGGGCAAAGTCAAAGCGCGTGCGCTCGGGGTTGACCAGGCTGCCTTTTTGCTGCACGTGCGTGCCCAACACCTCGCGCAGCGCCTTGTGCATCAGGTGCGTGGCACTGTGGTTGCGCACGGTCGCGGCGCGCAGCGCCAGGCTGACCTGCGCCGTGACATGGTCGCCCACGTTGAGCGTGCCCTGGGCCAGCGTGCCGTGGTGACCATAGACATCGACCTTGATCTTTTGCGTGTCGCCCACGTCAAAACGCGCCGAGCCGCTCAGCAGCGTGCCTTCGTCGCCGACCTGGCCACCGCTTTCGGCATAAAACGGCGTGCTGTCGAGCACCACCACGCCGTGTTGCCCGACCTTCAGGGCCGCCACCGGCGTGCCGTCGAGGTACAGGGCGACGATTTTGGCCGGCGCCTCAAGATGCTCGTAGCCGACGAACTGGTTGCCAGCGCCGCTGTACTCAAGCGCCTTGTCCATCTTGAACTTGCCGGCGGCGCGGGCCTGGCTCTTTTGCTTTTCCATCGCCAGGGCAAAGCCGGCTTCGTCCACGCTCAGCCCGCGTTCGCGGCAGACGTCGGCCGACAGGTCCAGCGGAAAGCCGTAGGTGTCGTGCAGCTTGAAGGCCACCTCGCCGGGCAACACGGACTGACCGCCGGCCAGGGCCGCGTCCAGTATCTCCATGCCGTTGGCCAGCGTCTCAAAAAAGCGCTCTTCCTCGGTCCTCAAAATATCGGTGATACGCTGCGCGTCAGCCTGCAGGCGCGGATAGGCCTGGCCCATCAGCACGACCAGGTCGGCCACCAGTTTGTGGAAGAAGGGCGTTTTTTGGCCCAGCAAATAACCGTGGCGAATCGCACGGCGGATGATGCGGCGCTGCACATAGCCACGGCCTTCGTTGCTGGGCACCACGCCGTCGCTGACCAAAAATGCGGTGGCGCGGATGTGGTCGGCGATCACGCGCAGCGACTTGTGGTTCAGGTCGGCGCAAGCAGTTTCGCGCGCAGCGGCTTTGACCAGTGCGTCAAAAATATCGATCTCGTAGTTGCTGTGCACATGTTGTAAGATGGCCGCCAGGCGTTCGAGCCCCATGCCGGTGTCCACGCAAGGCGCGGGCAGCGGCGTGACCGAGCCGTCTTCGTGCATGTTGAATTGCATGAACACGTTGTTCCAGATCTCGATGAAGCGGTCGCCGTCTTCGTCGGGGCTGCCAGGTGGGCCGCCAGGGATGTGGTCGC
>CAIMVC010000286.1 GCA_903844825.1 uncultured Burkholderiales bacterium
ATCCGCAGAAAGACAGCACCTGCGCGCTGGTGGCGGCGCCACCGAGAAAACCATAGCGTTCGACCAGCAGCGTCCGCGCGCCCAGCCGCGCCGAGCCAATGGCGGCCGCCGTGCCGGCGGCACCGCCACCAACCACGACGACATCGAATTGCTCGCTCATGGGGGCACTATCCAACATGCTCTATTCCAAATCTTGCTGCGCTGCAGGGCGGGCCGGCTGACCGTCTGCCCCGTCAGGCTGGTCGCCATGCACCATCGGCGCCCGTCCCATTTTTTCGCCATCCCATCGCTGCCCGCACCAGCAGCGGCCTTCGGGGTCAATGATGCAGGTGCCACTGCCGCAGCAGCGTGAGTCTTCCGTCATGGGGTAGCCTTTGGGTGGATGAAAATTTCAAACAAAGATCTTAAGGCCGAGTCCGGTGCTTCACAAGCTTTGCTGCCCAGCGCTGCAACGTGGGTCGGCAGCGCAAGAAATATCTGTAGCTGCGCTCCATCAGCCAGACGGCGCCCGGCAGGCGTTGCACCTGGGCCAGCCAGCGCCAGCCGGGCAGGGCCGCCCACAACGCCAAAAAGGCCTGGGCTCCGCTGTGCAGTTCGCCGCCGGGGCCTTGCACATGAAAGCGGGCCAGCAACTGGTCGCGCGTGGTTCCGGGCGGCAGCGGCACCGCAGCATCGCTGACGTCGACAAAGCACACGGGCGAGTCGGGTCGTAGCGCTGGCAGATCGCGGTAGAGGCTGATTTCGCGTCGGCAAAGTGGACAGGCGCCGTCGTACAAGACGGTCAACGCGGGTGTGGTCTTGATCTGATCGGTCATGGGCGTGCTCACCAACCGGGGGCTTGCCTGGTCGCCAGCAGGTCGGCGGCCGATTTGACGCCGCGGCAGGCACGGGTCCACCACTGGCTGAAAGAGTCGCAGCGCCTGTCGACTGCCGGAAACAGCGCCGGCGCAGCCTCGCAGACAGCCCAGCGCGCCAGCCAAGGTTGGAGGTGTGGCTCATCAATGCTGCGTACCTCGCGGGCGCCCGCCAGCGCTGCGCCAATCGCGGCCGCATCACCTTGCCAGCGCAGCGCAGCAAGCTCGGCCATGCGGCTGGCGACAAATTGCCAGCGCCTGTCGCTCCAGGGCCAGGCGCGGTGGAACTCGGTGACAAAGACGCCCACGACTACTGTTCCTGCGGGCAGCCAGGCGGGCAGCTCGCCCAGATTCCAGGGGTGCACCAACCAGACGTCGCGACCCGCTACGGACTTTGCGTCGGGCAAGGTCCAGCCCAGCGCGTTCGGTGGCCCTGCGCGTAAGGCCGGTTCGATCCCCTCGGCTTGGGTGTTGAACGCGCCGTGCTCCTTATCGACGCACCCCATGGGCTGGCGTGCGATGCGATCGAGTGCTTCGTAGGACTGATCGATCACGCTGCCCGGGCTGTGCCAATTCGCAGGCGCGTAGCGGCAGACGTTGTCAGCATTAAAGAGGTAGGGTTTGCGGCTGCCGGTGCCCGCCACCCATTGCCAGCTGAGGTGATTGCTGGCGAGGTCGCCGTCAAGCAGGTGGCCGTATAGCCAGTCCGCCGCGACGCGCCAGTGCACTTTGCGCAGGTGCACCACATAGCTGGCCAGCCACATGCGGGCATGGTTGTGTAGATAGCCGGTGGCGTACAGGGTGCGCACCGCCGAGTCGATGACGGGCACGCCCGTGGCGGCCTGACGAATGTCGGCGGGCAGCAACCTGGCGTAGCACGCTGGCGGCAGCAGTCCTTCATGCAGATCGTCAAAAATCTCCGCGCCCCGGAATTGCCAGACATGGTGAAAGTATTCCCGCCAGCCCAGCTCAAAAACGAACTTGTGCTGGGCGCTGAGCCGGTGGTGAGCTGTCACTTCGGCGAGCACCTCGGGGAGGCTTATCAATCCGTGGGTGATGTAGGGCGAAAGAAAAGTCACGGCACCCTCGAGGGCGTTGCGACTGAGCGCGTACTCGCCTGGTCGCACGCCAGCCACCCGCGCCAGGGCGGCTTCGCGTGTGGGCGAAAATGTGTCGAGCCGGTTCACGGGATGAGCCCCACCTCGCCGCGGCGGATCGCGTCAGCCCGCAGCACCACGGCCTGTTTTTGGCTGTCGGTCATGCGCGCAACGTTCTTGACCTGCAAGGCCATGCGCGCGTTTTTGGCCAGCAGCGTTTCGTGCCGCATCAAAAAATCCCAGTACAGCGTGGTGAAGGGGCAGGCGTTGTCACCCTCGCGCAGTGCCGGGTCATAACGGCAGCCCTTGCAAGGCCCACCCATGCGTTGGATGTACTTGCCAGTTGCCACGTAGGGCTTGCTTGCCATGAGGCCGCCGTCGCCGTATTGGCTCATTCCGAGGGTGTTGGGCAATTCCACCCACTCGACCGCGTCGACATACACCGACAGGTACCAAGCGTGAACCTGCTGAGGCCGCACGCCCAGCAGCAGGGCGTAGAGACCGGTCACCATCAGGCGCTGGATGTGGTGGGCATAGCCATGTTCCAAGGTCTGCGTGATGGCCTCGCGCAAGCAGGCCATGTCGGTGTTGCCGGTCCAGAACCAGACGGGCAGTTCCTCGCGTGCATCCAGGGCGTTGAGCTCGAGGTAGCGGGGCATTTGCGTCCAGTAAATACCGCGCACGTATTCCCGCCAACCCAGGATTTGCCGGATGAAGCCTTCCGCGCTTTGCAGCGGCGCGTGACCGGCCCGGTAAGCCGTCTCGACCGCCTGCACCACCTCCCGTGCGGACAGCAGTTTGAGGTTCATGGCCGACGACAGGTGCGAGTGGTAAAGCCAGGGCTCACCAGGCCACAGCGCGTCTTCATAGCGGCCAAACAGCGGCAGCCGCTCGTCGACAAACTTTTGCAGCGCCTGCAAAGCTTGGGTGCGGGTGACCGGCCAGGCAAAGCTATCGAGCTCTCCAGGGTGGTCGGCGAAGCGTGTCTTGACCAGTGTGAGGACTTCGCTGGTGAGGGCGTCGGGCGGGAAGGCGGCGCGGGTCGGCACCTGACCGGGTCCTTTGGTCCCAAAAGTCTCCCGGTTGTCAGCGTCGAAATTCCACTGGCCGCCAGCGGGCTGGCCGTCGTCCATCAGGATGTTGTGACGCTGGCGTAGCTCGCGGTAGAAGTATTCCAGTCGCAGGGACTTACGCCCCTTGGCGTGTGCCGCGAAGTCTCTCACCGTGGTGAAGAAGTGGCGGTCATCGCAAACCTCCAGCGCCAGACCCGCCGCCTCGACCACGGCTTTGAGTTGCTCGAAAATGCGCCAGTCGCCCGGCGCGGTCATGACGACGCGCTGCGGTGCCAGTGCCAGCAGATCAAGCTGCAGCTTGGCGCCAAGGCTGTCCAGGCCGGCCGCCGCTGCGGTGTCGTCAAGCCGGTGGTAGTGCAGGGGCCGGCCCGCAGCCTGCAGCGCCTCAGCGAAGTGGCGCATGGCACTCAGAAACAGGGCTATGCGTTGCTTGCTCGACCAGACGTGGGTGGACTCTTGCTGGGCCTCTGCCATCCACACGGCATCCTGCTCGGCGTCAAAATCGTCAAAGGCCGAAGCCTCCAGGTCGAGCTGATCTCCGAGCACCACCACGAGGCGTCTCAAGCCTTGCTTCGGTGCCATCAAGCGATGCGGTCGCTCGCGGCGCCGGGGGTGTGCGGGGCAAGGGACTTGAGCTGCGCGGCCCGACGCCACCAGGCCCGGTGCGCTAGCGGTAAACAGCTTCTATTGCGCAGATCGCGGCGCTGCAAGGCAAGCGTCGGTCCGCGCTTGCTCCAGCAGCCGGCCATGAGGCGATGAAGGCGTTCGGTTGCAGGCAGTATGTCTGTCATACCGCTGCCTTTCAAACGTGGCGGCACAAAGCCACCGCTGAGCGTGAGCCTGCGCCAACGAGCGCGCACCAGACCCGCAAAGCGACGCCTGGCTTGTCGGGACCACGCGCGGCCGCCGCTTCGTCGCGATGAGCAATTTCATCGGCCTGGCAGTCCAGCAGGGTCTGGCGCAATGCGCTCAAGGCTGGCTGCGAGTCCAGTCCGCGCACCTGCTCTTCGTAGTGTTGGTCAACAAAGGTTTCGACCGCCTCGATCGTGGCGTAGACCGCCCTGGGGCCCAGCAGCGCAGGCAGGGCGCCGGTGAGGAATCCGGCAAGCCTCCATAGCGGCAGCAAGCGGCTGTGCTGCGCTGGCGGCAGCCAGACCTGGATCTGCCTGAGGTGGTTTTGTTCAGTTTGCAGGTGGTGCCTGGCAAAGGCGCGCAGGGCGGTATCTCGCGTGAACAACAAAACCCCGTGGTAAATGCAGATTGCGCCGACCTCCCCAGCGTGGTCGGTTCGCAGGTCGGCCATCACCTGGGCAGGCAGTTCGTCGCCAGGAACCCGTAGCGCGCTGCCAGGGCTGTTGCCTGGCACCCGGCCGGCACCCGCAAACGGTGAGATGGCCGAGCCCCCCACCACTAGCCCTTCTTGGCCCAGGCGCTGCACCAGCCCTTGCCGGCAACCTGCTTGGCGCCGAACAACGGGCAGCCGCCCGCCGCATCGCTGGCCTTGCCTTGGTACAGGGCGCAGTTGGTGCAAACCTGGCCAGCCGCGTATTTGGTGTACTTCTTGGAGTCCGTCTTGGTGGCATCAGCGACATAGCCCAGAGCCACGGCCTGCGGGTCTTTCTCGTCCAGTTTGGCCTGACCATGGGCAGCACTGGCCAACAGCGAGCCGCCAGCGGCCAGTGTCAGAAAGAAGGTGCGTCGCGTATTGTTCATGGGGATTCCGTTTTAAAACAAGCCGGATAAATTTGAATTGGCCGCCAAGGGCTTGCGGTCTTGACGCTTCATGACTTCAACTGCTGCGTTGCTCTGTCTTTGCTGAATCCGCTGCGGTCCATAGAGCGGAACGCAAAGGGGCTCGAAAAGCGGGCCAACCGCTCTGAGTTTGGATCCAATTTGCGTCTGAATCTTAGCGCAAATACCAAGATAACAGACTCAATATCCAATATTTTAGAAATTATCGGCAATAATTCGACTCATAATCAACTCATTTGTCGGGCGATGACTTCCCCAAAACCAGTTCAACCGCCTTCACCAAGGCCCGACTTACAGCCGCCCACCTTTCGCAGTGGCGCCGTGGCGCGCATGGCGGGCATGCCCGTGGCCACTTTGCGCATTTGGGAGCAGCGCTACCAGGCGGTGCGACCCACAACCGCCGCCTCTGGTCATCGTCTGTACTCGTCGGCAGATATCGAGCGCGTCAGCTTGCTGCGTCAACTCACCGAGCAGGGCCATGCGATCGGCTTGCTTGCGGCGCTGGGCATAGGGCAACTGCGCCACATGCGCGAGATGATGCCCGTCCCGAAAGTTGCAGCATCAGGCAACTGGCATGAGGCCGCGCCGCAGCCATTGCCCATGAGGATTGTCGTGGTGGGTCAGGCCCTGGCGCGCCGGCTGCAGCGATTGGTTGAGCGCCAGCCCGGGCGGACAGTGCTGGAGTGGGTGGGGGTCTTCGATTCCTTGGCTGAGGCAGCGCAAGCTGCTCCACGTTCGGCCGAGCACGGTGTTGATCTGCTGCTGTGGCAGGCAGCGAGTTTGCAGCCTGGCGCACGGCACGAACTGCGCGTTGCCCAGAACGCGTGGGGTGCCCCTGCAACCGCCGTGGTTTACCGCTACGCCAGTGCCGCCGGGCGTGCGGAGTTGACCGGTGCCGGTGCGGCGATGTTGCACGAGCCCGCGGATGACGAGTCCCTGGGCCAGTGGTTGACGTCGTTGGAGCGCCGCGCCGCAACTGCCGGCGACGACCGCAGAGGCCCCGACTTGGCGCATCCCGCTGCGATGGACCCCGCCGATCGGCTCGCATCGGCGCCGCGGTTCGCCGACGCTGCATTGACGGAATTCGCGGGGCTTTCGTCAGCGATGGCGTGTGAATGTCCCAGCCATCTGGCGCAGTTGCTCCTGCAAATTTCCAACTTTGAAACTTACAGCGGCGACTGTGCTCACCGCAGTGCCGCCGATGCGCAATTGCACGCTTATTTGCAGCGGGTCGCTGGGGCCGCGCGCATGCTGTTTGAAACAGCCCTTGAGCACGTAGCCATTGCCGAAGGCCTGCCGTTGCCTGCCAGCCCTGACGGTAAAACGTTCTCTGCCGTTGCCGATGTGCGACGAGCGCCCGCTGTTTTTTGACTGTAAGGTGTCCGCTATGACCCATCCGTTCGCAGTTCTCGTGACAGCCCTCTTGTTCGGCGGCATGACCTTGTATTCCTTTGGCTTTGCCGCTTTTTTGTTCACGGCGCTGCCGGCGCCCTCGGCCGGTGCGACGCTGCGTCGGGCCTTCCCTTGGTTCTACTCGTTTGTGGTGGCTACGGCTGCGCTGGCGGCCCTGCTGTGGTGGGCGCATGACGCCGCAGCCGCAGCCGTGATGGCGGCTGTGGCCCTGAGCACCGTTCCCGTTCGGCAGGGGCTCATGCCTGCGATCAACCGCGCCACCGACGCTGGTGATCGCCAGCGTTTCAAATGGCTGCACGGCGCGTCGGTTGTAGTGACCCTCGGTCATATCGTCGCGACCGGCTGGCTGCTGGTACGCCTTGTTTGAACGTCACCTGCACCACGGCTAAACCGCCGCGCAATCGCCTGCAGGTTGGTGTTTCGCGGCGCCGCTTACTTGCGGGATCGGCTTCGACGCGACGTCTTGGCTTTCGCAGGGGCGTATTTCTGACTGGCCTGGTCAAGCCACAGCAAGGTGTCAACGTAGGACACAAAGCGCCTCAGGTACTCGGGAGAGAGCTTGCGCATCAGGGCCAGCGAGTCGATCACCAACCGATGTGAATTGAGCGGGCCGGCATTGACCGGCGCCCGCTCGAGCGCCTGCCCGACCTGGTCGTCTGCGGCCATTTGGGACCACGCTTTTTTAAAACGCTGGACGCTGGCCATGTCGGCACTGGCGGCTTCGTCTCCCGGCAGGCCGTTGCCGAGCTCGTGCTGCTCGCGCTGTTCGGCGTCTTGCTGGCGCCGTGTCCGGATGTACTGGTTGAGCTCGGCCAGCGCTGTGCCGGGCTGAGCCGCGGCCACATCGCCGACCGCTTGCATGGCCTTTTGCCTGGACTGCTCGAAGCGCTCGCCATACGCTGCCAGTGCCGCTTGCAGCTGCTGGCCCAGGAGGCGCTGCACATCTCCCGGCGAATCGTCCATGCGCTGCAACAGCCGCTCCAGGAAATAAAAGCGCGCGGGGTCGAGTTGCCGCGCACCGGCGTCCTGCAAGGAAGCCAGGCCGGCTGCCAGCGTGGTGTTCGCAGGGTCCTGCGCATAGGTCACGGCCTCTTGCGCCGGGGCTTGCACTGAAGAATTCACCGACTCGGCGCGGGCCGACGCTGTCATGGCGCAGCGGGTTTCGCGCTGGCCGACTTGGGCACCGGCGCCATCTCAACGCGCCGGTTCAGCGCGCGCCCCTTGTCGTCCTTGTTGGAGGCCACGGGTTGCTCCGAGCCAAAGGCCGCGGCAAAGGCCCGGGAGGAGGGCATGCCTTCATCGATCAAGGCGCGCGTCACGGTCAGCGCGCGCTGGGCGGAGAGTTCCAGGTTGTCTTCAAAGCGCTGGTTGCTGCTGCGGATCGGCTTGTCGTCGGTAAAGCCGCTGACCATCAACATTTCATCGCGCTCGCCCAGGTACACCTGCAGCGGCGGCACCAAAGACTTCAGCAGCTGCCGCCCTTCGGGACGCAGTTGGTCCGAGTTCAGCGCAAACAACACGCTGCCGCTGATACCGATGCGCCCGTTGTTCAGCGTGACCCGGCCGCTGGCCAGCGGAATGGCGAGGGCTTTTTCCAGGGCCATGCGGCGCTGCTCTTCGACACGCCGCTTTTGCACCTCTGACTCCAGGTTGGCCATCAGGTCCATCTGCACCACCAGCACCCCGACCAGGATCAGCACGAAAGCGCCCAGCAAGCCCGACATCAGGTCCGCAAAAACGGTCCAGACGACGCCGCTGTGCTCGTCGCTGCCGTCCCTGTCGTTCAGGTCGGTCATCCGGCGGTTCCCGGGATGGCGCCAGCGGGCTGGCTGCGCAGCTGTCGCAGGTCTTCGACGATGCCTTGTTGCGAGGTGATGCTCAGGTCGATCACCTCGCGCGCCTGCGCCACGTAGTAGGCCAGCTGCTCGTCGCTGCGCGCCATGGAGCGGCTCATGGCGCCCTCCATGCGTTGCAGGCTGTCGATCAGTTTTTCGTTGCTGGTGTTGAAAAGCTGCACGCCATGGCTGAAGGATTCGCCCAGGGTCGACAGCTCGATCGCGCTGCTGTTGACGTGCGCCGCCGTGCCTTGCGTCTGCTCGGCCTGCGCCGCCAGCGTCTGGGCAAAGTCGCTGCCGGCCCGCGCCAGCGCGTCGGCTGCCGACGCAATCAATGACTCGATCGCCCGGCGCTGTTCGCCCGAGGCCTGGTTGACGCTTTGCAGCACGGAACGGATTTGTTCCACCAGGCCGATGCGCTCGTTTAGCGCCTGGTTGTCGCGCTCGCCCAGGCGTGTCATTTCCTGGCGCAGCTGCGCAATGACTTCGGCGGCAGCCTGCGGCACTTCAGAGGCGGTTTGCATGAGCCTGGACATGGGTGTTTCAAGGGCTGCGCCCAGGGTGGCGAGCTGGCTGGCCAGCGCGGTCTGCAACTGGCCCAGGCGCTCCACGGCGGCGTCGCCGCGGGCGGCCTCGTCGTTGCGCAGGGCGGCGAGCTCGGTGCGCCACAAGCCGGCCAGTTGGTCCATGCGCTCGCCGTGCTGACTCGCCCACAAGGCCTCGGCATCCAGGCGCGAACGAATGAGTGCTTCTGACTGGGCCAGCAGCCGCGTCATTTCGGCCACTGTCTGGCTGGTCTGGGCGCTGTTGCGCTGGCTGATCTCGCTGGCCGTTTTCTCCAGCGTCTGGCTGGCCGCTTGCTGCTGCGCCAGTGTCTGAGCTGCCAGGCTCTGCCACTGGCCGTGCAGCGAGGCTGCCATGGCCTCGAGCGCCTGTGTCCAGGCTTGCAAGCGCAGCTGGTCTGCCGAGGCCTGGGCTGATTGCGAGCCGCTCACGGCCTGACTGAGCGTGGACAGTAGCGCGCCGGAGCGCTGCTCGAAGGTGTCGGTGAAGGCCGCCAGCGCGCGGTCCAGGCCCTGGACCTGGGCCTCGCTGGTCCGGCCATGCTGCGCCAGGGCCTCGGTCCAGGTCTGGGAGACGGTTTGGGCGGTGGCGCTGAACTGCGCTGTGAGACCCTGCAACTGGGTTTGCGCCGCATCGCTGGTGCGCGCGTGCAGCAGCCGGGATTCTTCTGCCATTTGCTTCATGGCCGTCTCGACCACTGGCTGCAGGGTCGCGCCCGCCGCCTTGGCGCTGGCGGTCAGGCTGTCCTTGAGCGACTGCCCGACGGAGTCGGCCAGACGGGTGTAGGCCAGGCTGACGTCACGGTGGAACTGCGCCTGGCTGTCCTGCAGTTGCGCGTTGAGCTGCTGGCTGCGGTGCTCGAGGGCCTGCATCATGGCCTGCAGTTTGTCGACCACGTCGGGCAAGGCATGGGCCTGCATCTGCAGCGCCTTGTAGGTTTCCTGGCGCTGATGCACCAGCGAGAACGGCCTGAAGACGCTCGCAATGCAGGTGTCGAGCTGGCGCGCGACGTCCAACCGCTCGCGGCGGCTGATGGCCGACAGCAGCCCCAGCATCGCCGAGGCGGCGACACCCGCGACCGAGGTGCCGAACGACAGGCCCAGGCCTTTGATGGGTGCGGCCAGCGCCGTGCGGATGGCTTGAAGATCGGTCGAGCCCTCCAGCGCGAAGACCGCGCCTTTAAAAGTCACGACCATGCCCAGAAAAGTCCCCAGCATGCCCAGCATCACCAGCAGCCCGACCAGGTAAGGCGTCAGCGCCGGGCCGGGCAGGGCGATGCGTTCACCCTCGATACGCAGGCGTACCGCGTTTTGCAGGACAGGAGGTAGCTTGCCAAGCCAGGCGCCGATGTCGGGCAAGGGCTGCGCGATATCTGCCAGGCTCGCCCTGAGCGAGGCCGTGGCGGCGCGGAACGCCCTGAGTTCCTGCGCACCGAGTAAATACACCCCGGCAATCAACGCCGTCATGAGCAGGGCCAGCCAGCTCGAGCCGACAAAGCCCACGCCAACCCAGGTGATGGTCAGCAGACCGGTGGCGAAGGCGACTGTGAAAAAAATCCTGTTCATGGGTACTTCTTAACCTCGTTGCTCAATGCTTCAATCAATCCCATGACCGGCTGCAACCGGACTTCGAGCTCTGCCAGCAAGATGCGCTGCAGGTCCTTGCCGAATCTCTCGGGCCACCCGGGCTGCCCGCTTGCGCGCAAGTGCTCGAAACGGCGCTCCAGCAGGGCCGGCACGCTCGCCAGCAACTTGTGCTCGCGACCGCCGAGCATCTGCTCCATGACAGCGTCAAAGCGCGCTAACTCTGCGAGGCGGGGCGAGCGCGGGCTCATCGCCTGCCGGGCCTGTGCCCGCAACACCTCAATTTTCAATCCCATGGTGCGTTGCTGCTGCAGGTAACGCTGGTGGTGCGGCGCGTACGGCGCGTCCTCCGCCGAGGCTTGCGTTGGCGCGTCGCTTATGAGCCCCTGGTTCTTGGCGCTGGCGGCGGTGCTGGCTTGTATGGCCTTGACCAAGGTCGTTCGCACCCGTTGGAATTCGTCGGTCAGGCCAGGCTTTGCGGCGGGCCGCGCCGCAGACGGTTTTGCCGGCTCGCAAGCCTGGCTGGCCTGGTGCGCGGCGTGCAGCGTCATGCCCTCGAAGACGCCCAGCCACTGACCCAGCCGTTCGGCAAAGTCCTGCTTTGAGGTTTCTGTTTCCAACAATGCCAATTCACCGAGCAAGCCAACCAGGCTTGAACTGCTGAAATCCCTGCGCAAATACTTTCCTTTGACATTGAAAAATTGGGGACGGGTGGGGTTCTGCCCAAGGTGTCGGAAGTCCGAACTGTTGGTGACCTGTTCCCCGTCCAGACTGCCGGCACGCTCGCCCGTGACAAGGCGACGCTCAAGCAGGTTCTGTCAACGTTTGTGGCGGATTGTCCCCGCCGCCGGCGCTTGTTCGCACGTGAGCGCCAGTCGGAAGTTTATCCGCTGCCTTATCAGCCGCCTTATCCGCCGCCGCCGCCCGGACGTTCAAGGCGGCGGTACCAGGCCCATGGCAAAGGGCAGGCTGAACAAGGCCAGCAGCGTGGACAGCGTCACCAGTGCGGCGACCAGCGGTCCGTCGTAACCCATTCTCGCCGCCAGAACGTAGGCGCTGGGGGCGGTCGGCAGGGCAGAAAAGGCCAGCAGCACCAGGGTCTGGGTGGTGCTCAAGCCCAGCAGTCGGCTCATCAGCAGGGCCGTCAGGGGCATCAGCAGGTGTTTGATCAGCAACACAGCCAGTCCCAGGGTCTTGGCCTGTGTCAGGGCCCCCAATTGCATGCCGGCGCCGGCGGCCATCAGGCCAAGGACCAGGGAAGCCCCGCCCAGGCGACTGATGCTCGGGTCCAGCCAGGCGGGAATATGCAGGCCCAGCGCGTTGGCAAGCAGGCCGCTGCAGGTGGCAATGATGAGCGGATTGCGCAGCAGTTCGCGGCCAAAATGGGTTTGCGCGTGCCGCGCCATCGGCCAGATGGCGGCGATGTTAAACACAGGCACGCAAACGCCGATCAGCACGGCAATCATCAACAGCCCCTCGGGTCCGGCCATGCGCTCGGCCACGGCCAGGCCGATAAAGGAGTTAAAGCGAAAGGCGATTTGCGCGCAGGCGGCGTGCTCCCGGGTGTCGATGCGGCGCTTTAGCCAGGGCAGCAGCGGCAGGGCGTAGGCCAGGGCGATACCGGTGGCCGCCAGTCCCAAACCGGCGCCAATCAGCCTGGAGGCCGCCACCAGGTCGAGCGGGCTCTTGATGATCGAGTGAAACAGCAGGATCGGGAAGAAAAAGAAATAGACCAGCTTTTCGGTCTGTGCCCAGACGTCGCGGTTCAGCGCGGTAAAACGGCACAGGAGGTAACCACACAAAATGAGCGAGAAGTCGGGGATGAGGAGGCGGGCGTAGTTCACTGCTCAAGAATAACCGCTGCCCCCGTGAGATCGCTCGCTAGCCGGGGCGTACAGCAGACTTCGGGCTTGTACGGCTTGGCAGTGCCCCCGTCTGGCTTACCATACGCGTTGTTTTTATCAGTCAAAGGAATTGCCCATGCTGCGTCGTCAATTGTTTTCTCTTCCTGCGCTGGCTGCGCTGTCAATCCTGTGCGCGGGGGGCGCCGCGCTGGCGCAGGGCTACCCGAACAAGGTTGTCAAGTTGCAGGTGCCGTTTGCGCCAGGCGGCACCACCGACATCGTCGCTCGCGTGATCGCCGACCCGCTGGGCAAGGTACTGGGTCAGACCGTGGTGATCGAAAACAAGGCGGGCGGCGGCGGTGTGGTCGGCGCCAACGAGACGGCCAAGTCCGCGCCCGACGGTTATTCGCTGGGCATGGGCACAGTGTCGACCACGGCGGCCAACCCGGCCATCAACCCCAAGACGCCCTACAACCCGCTGACCGACTTCACCCCGGTGATCAATATTGCAGCCACGCCCAACGTGATTGCGGTGCACCCCAGCTTTCCGGCCCGCAACTACAAAGAGTTCATTGCCGAGATCAAGAAAAATCCCGGCAAGTATTCGTACTCTTCATCGGGCACGGGCGGCATTGGTCACTTGCAGACGGAATTGTTCAAGAACCTGACGGGCACCTTCATCACGCACATTCCTTACCGTGGCGCCGGCCCGGCCTTGAACGATACAGTGGCCGGTCAGGTCCAGATTATTTTTGACAACCTGCCTTCGGCCTTGCCTTTTATTCAGCAAAAGCGTTTGATACCCATCGTGGTGGCGGCACCGCAGCGCCTGGCGGTGTTGCCCGATGTGCCGACCTTCAAGGAAGTGGGTCTGGAGCCTGTTAACCGCATGGCGTATTACGGCATTGTGGGGCCGAAGGGTCTGCCGGCCGACGTGGTTGACAAACTCAGCTCTGGCGTGCGCAAGGCCCTGGAAGACCCGGCGGTGCGCAAACGCATTGAAGACACCGGCTCGATCATCGTGGCCAATACGCCTGAGCAGTTCGCCGCTCAGATCAAGGCCGAGTTCGAAGTCTACAAAAAGGTGGTCGAGTCCGCCCGCCTCAGGCTCGACTGATCTGGCAGGACGCCACACGCTCAGCCGCTGGCTGACTGCACAGGCAGTTGCCCAGCGGTTTTTTTGTACGGTTTTTCAGCTGACCGCATGACCCACGCCTTGCTATCCAGCCAGGATGCCATTGACGCTTTCGTTGACGCGCTGTGGCTCGAAGACGGCCTGGCCAAAAATACCCTGGCCGCCTACCGGCGCGACCTGACGCTTTACGCGGTCTGGCTCAAAGCCCGAGGCCTGAACCTGGACGCCAGCAGCGAAGTCGATCTGAATCAATATTTTTCCGCCCGCCATGCGCAAACCAAGGCCACGTCGGCCAACCGGCGCCTGACGGTTTTTAAGCGCTATTTTCGCTGGGCCTTGCGCGAGCGGCGCATTTCGGTCGATCCGACGCTCAAGCTGGCTTCTGCCCGCCAGGCCTTGCGGGTGCCTAAAAGTCTGTCGGAAGCCCAGGTCGATGCTTTGCTGGCCGCACCCGACGACGAGACCGCTCTGGGGCTGCGCGACCGGGCCATGCTGGAGTTGCTGTATGCCAGCGGCTTACGGGTCAGTGAACTGGTGGGGCTCAAAACCTTTGCCCTGGGCATGAATGAAGGCGTGCTGCGCGTCATGGGCAAAGGCAGCAAGGAGCGGCTGGTGCCCTTTGGTCAGGTGGCACGGCTGAGCCTGGAGCGCTACCTGGCGCAAGCCCGCGCGCTCATTCTGGACGGCCGGCAGACCGATGACCTGTTTGTGACCCAGCGCGGGCGGGCGATGAGTCGTGTCATGTTCTGGATGCTGGTGAAAAAATACGCGCTGGTGGCCAACATTCGGGCACCGCTGTCGCCGCACACCTTGCGTCATGCCTTTGCAACTCACCTGCTCAACCATGGCGCCGATTTGCGGGCCGTGCAAATGCTGCTGGGCCACGCCGATATCTCAACCACGACCATCTACACCCATGTCGCCCGCGAGCGGCTCAAGGCCTTGCATGCGCAGCATCATCCGCGGGGGTAGGCGGCGCTTGCGGGATGCCGGCGAATCGGCGCGCTTGGCGAGTTTGGCGAGTTTGGTGCTTTGGCCTTTTGCCGACCCGCCGAAGTTAGGTACTTGAGGCGATTTTTTCGACACTGGGCGGTGGCTGCCTAGCAGGCGATCCCAAAGAGAAAAAATATTTCCGTAATTGCTGTCGGTGTTGGGCGGGGCGCTCTGGTGTTGCAGACCGGTGTAGAAACCGGCGCGATGTGCCACTGCTACCCTGGCGCAGACCAGCCCGACTTCAGGCCGCTGCGTACATGTACCGGCGATCAAAGGGGTAGCTTGACTGGCTGCCGCGCAGGCGCCCTTCACCGGTCTGGCCCGAGGGGCGGGTGGCCAGCAGCTGATGCAGGGATATCCAGCCCTGCTCAAAGCACATCGCGCTGCCGGCCAGGTACAGGCGGTAGGCGCGCAGGGTTTTTTCGGCGCGCTCATCGCCACTGTCAGCGGCCAGCACGCTGCGCGCCTCGTCCAGCCGTGTCTCCAGGGTGTCCGACCAGTCCCACAGGGTGCGGGCGTAGTGCGGGCGAAGATTTTCCGTGTCGACCATCTCCAGCCCCGACTGCGCCATGTGCGCCATCACGCCACTGACGTGCATCAGCTCGCCACCGGGGAAGATGTACTTTTCAATGAAATCGCCCAGGCCCGAGCCGAGCTGGCGGTTGCGGGTGCCGCCGGCGGTAATGCCATGGTTCAGGACCATGCCGCCGGGTGTGAGCAGGCGCCAGATCTTGTCGAAGTAGGCCTGCATGCAGGCCTCGCCAACATGCTCGAACATGCCAATGGACGATATTTTGTCGAAGGGCGCGCGTTCATCCAAGGCGCGGTAGTCACGCAGCTCGATGCGTACCCTGTGCGCCAGGCCTTTTTCTTGAATTTTCTGCTGCACATGGGCATGCTGGTTGTTGGACAGCGTGATGCCGGTGGCCTGGACCCCGTAATGTTCTGCGGCCCAGAGCAGCAAGCCGCCCCAGCCGGCGCCTATGTCTAAAAAGCGCTCACCCGGACGAAGCATGAGCTTGCGGCAGATGTGGTCCAGCTTGGCTTCTTGCGCCTGATCCAGGTCCATGTCGGTGTCACGGTAATAGGCGCAAGAGTAAACCCGCCGCGCGTCCAGCCACAGCGCATAAAACGCGTCCGACACGTCGTAGTGAAACTGGATCTGGGCGGCGTCGCGGCCCGGTGTGTGCGCTGCCAGCGAGCGGGCCTGACGCCACAGGCCGTCCCACCAGGCGCCGCGCTGGGCCACGGGACTGCCGGGCAGCAGGCTGACCACCGCGGACATGACGTCGCGCATGGCGCCGTCCATTTTGAGCTTGCCTTCGACGAATTCCTCGGCCAGCGCCCCCATCTGCCCGGCCTTGAGCCTGGCCAGGCTGGCCCATCCCGACAGGCGCAACTTGACGGGTGCGTCGGCCGGCCCCAGAGTCTGGCCTTGCGGCAACTCAATGGCAATGGCGGCGGGCAAGCTAGCGGCCGATGAAGAGGGCACGAAGGTCTGACGCGTCATGCAAGCGGACTCCTTGATCCTAGTCTAAGGCTGTTGCGCGGCGACAAGAAAAGAAAGCCGCGTGCACCCCTGGCGATCAGGTTAACGCAGGCTTGCCTGGATTGACCGCCTCAACCGGGGCGTCGCTTGCATGTCGCGCCCTTGTCTGACGTGGGGCCTGGAATTGCGGAATCAGGACGCGGGACTTGCGCTGAGGTGGCTCTCCGGGGAGCTTGCCTCACCGGCCTGCAGCAAGGCCAGCTCGGCCTCGTCAAAGCCGGCAGCCCTGCGCGCTGGCAGGTTAAACGGGCCTTTGAGCCGTGGTGCAGCGTAGTGCCGGGCCATTTGGGCATAGCACTCGATGGGGTCCAGGCCGCGCTGGACGCACAGGTGGCGAAACCAGCGGTTGCCAATGGCCACATGGCCGATCTCGTCGCGCAAGATGATGGCGATGATCTCGCCGCCGCGGCGGTCGCCGACCGAGACCAGTTTGTTGCGGATGGCGGGCGAGGCGTCCAGGCCACGCGCCTCCAGCGTGCGGGGCACCAGGGCCATCCGTGCCAGCAGGTCGCTGCGGGTTTTTTCGGCCATTTCCCACAAGCCGTCATGGGCCGGAAAATCTCCGTAGGCATAACCCAGCGTCTTGAGGTGCGCATGCAGCAACTCAAAGTGCAGCGCTTCCTCGCGGGCGACTTGCAGCCAGTCCAGGTAAAAAGCCTCAGGCATGCCGCCAAACCGCCAGATCACGTCCAGCGCCAGATCGATGGCGTTGCGCTCGATATGGGCCAGCGCATGCAGCAAGCCGGCACGCCCCAGTGCGGTGCCGACAGATCGGTTGGCCATGGCGGTGGGGCTCAGCAGGCGCGGTCGATCGGGTCGGCCCGGAACGCCTGCCGGCTCGGCCAGTACCGCGTCGGGTCGCAGCACGTAGGCTGATGGCCCCGGGGGCAGGGCGCGCACGGCCGCCGCTTTGGCATCGGCGTCGGGCATCAAAATCAGGTCAAGAGCAGTTTGGCGCAGGCAGAGCATGGTGGCCGATTATCCCGTGCTCGCGCGGCCAGTGTGGCGGGGCCGCGGGGCTGATCCGCCGGCCCTTGCCTCCTTACAATCGAGACTCGGTCCGTGGGGCCAGGCATTGCACGCTCCGACAACCTTCACACAGGACAACACCATGGCGATTTACCAACTCGACGACCGGGTCCCCCAACTTCATTCCAGCTCCTGGGTGGCTGACAGTGCCGAAGTCATGGGGCAGGTGGAGATCGGCGAGGACAGCAGTGTCTGGTTTGGCACGGTGGTGCGGGGCGACACCGACACCATTCGCATCGGCCGCGGCTCGAACGTGCAAGACAACAGCGTGCTGCACGCCGACTATGGCAAGCCACTGATCATTGGCGATCACGTGACCGTGGGCCATCAGGTGATGCTGCACGGCTGCACGATTGGCGATGGCTCGCTGATCGGCATTCAGGCGGTGGTGCTGAATGGCGCGAAGATTGGCAAGAACTGCCTGGTGGGCGCCGGGTCGCTGGTGACGGAAGGCAAGGAGTTTCCGGACGGCTCGATGATCCTCGGCAGTCCCGCCAAGGCCGTGCGGCAGCTCACGCCCGAGCAAATTGAAGGGCTCAAGGCCAGCGCGGAGAGCTACATCCAGAATGCCCGTCGCTACAAAGCTGGCTTTAAAAAGCTGGCGTAACAGTCCCAGTTTGTCCGGTCATGCCGGGCATTGCACACGAATGATGTCTCTTTTTTTTCCAGCGCCTGCTGGACTGTGAACCATGTCCGAACTCCATAAGTTTATTTTTGACGGCCTGCCGGTGCGCGGCATGCTGGTGCGCCTGACGGATGCCTGGCAGGAAATTCTCAAGCGCCGCCAGGCCGCTGGCGGCTACCCCGAGGAGGTCACGCGCCTGCTGGGCGAGATGACAGCCGCAGGGGCGCTGATGCAAAGCAACATCAAGTTCAACGGCGCCCTGATTTTGCAGATCTTCGGGGACGGCCCGGTCAAGCTGGCAGTGGTCGAGGTCCAGCCTGACCTGAGTTTGCGCGCCACCGCCACCCTGGCTGGCGCCGGGCCGGCAGGCGTGCAGCCCGGCGCCAGCCTGAGCGAGCTGGTGAATGTGAACAACGAGGGGCGCTGCGCCATCACCCTGGACCCCAAGGATCGGCTGCCCGGCCAGCAGCCTTATCAGGGCGTGGTGCCGCTGTTTGGTGACAGCCATGAAAAGCTGGAAAAAATCAGCGAGGTGCTGGAGCACTACATGTTGCAAAGCGAGCAACTCGACACCCGGCTGATTCTCGCGGCTGACGGCCAGGTGGCTGCTGGTTTGCTGATTCAGCGCTTGCCGGTCAAGGGCCAGGACAACCTCGAGGGACGCTTGAGCCAGAGCGCCAATGAAGACGAAATTGGCATCAACGAGCACTACAACCGTATTGCCTTGCTGGCCTCCACGCTCAAGTCGGAGGAGTTGCTCACGCTGGATGTCGACACCATCCTGCATCGACTGTTCTGGGAAGAAAAAATCACGCGATTTGTGCCGCAGAGCCCCAGCTTTGCCTGCACCTGCTCGCGCGAGCGGGTTGGCAACATGCTGCGTGGGCTGGGGGTGGCCGAGGTCGACAGCATCATTGCCGAGCGTGGTGGCGTGAATGTCGGCTGCGAATTTTGCGGGGCCAAGTACGACTTTGATCCGGTCGACGCGGCCGGGCTGTTTGTAGATCAGGGCAGCCAGTTGCCGCCTACGCCTACGCTGCAGTAGGTCAAGCCGATGAGGCGGGCGCGCCGGCGTCGTCCTGACGGTTCTTGAGCAGCTCGCTCAGCAGTCGGTGCTCGCATGCCGAGTCGCTGCATTTTTCGCAAAGCCAGACCCAGGGCCTGCTCGCTGCGTGGGGCTGAACGGTCGGTCGCAGGGCCGTGTGCTGGCGGATACAGGAAAGCGCTTGCTGTAGTTGCTGATCGCCATTGCCATGCAGCACCTGGTAGCCCAGCCCGTTCTCGTCGAGCAGGCGGCGCCAGCGTCGCTCCTGGTCACGCTGCGCGCTGTGGGCTGTCGGGTCCACGGCTTCTGGGCTGCTCAGCAGCAGGGTCAGCACGGGGTCAGTGGCGTTGGTCGCGGCATGGCCGCCTGGCGCGGTTAGCGCGCTTGGCGATGGGGCAGCTGAAATCTCTAGGACCCTATCGGCAGCCTGAAACTCGCTGGCCAGCGCCTGGCTTAGTTGCCTTGTCAGTTCAGCCGCCAGGCTGGCCTGGGTCCCCAGCATATTGACCTTCAAAATCCTCACGGTCGCCTGGCTATTTGGCAATCTGCACGAATATCTCGTTGGGTTTGACCATGCCGAGTTCGCTGCGTGCCTTTTCCTCGACCATTTCGAGGCCTTCCTTCAAGTCGCTGACCTCGGCGGCCAGCCGCTCGTTGTCCACTTGCGCCTGTTTGTTTCCTGCGAGCAATTCTTCCAGCTTGAGCTGCATGCTGCGCACGCTGGGAACACTGCCTCGCCCGATCCAGAGCTGCCCCTGGATCAGCAAAAGCAGCGCAATCAGGATGAACGGAACGAGGCGTTTTCCCACGGCGTCAGTTGGTGCTGGTGTCAGTGCGGCTGTTAGCGCAGGTTGTAGAAGGCCGCCCGACCCGGGTAGGTGGCGATGTCACCGAGGTCTTCTTCAATGCGCAGCAACTGGTTGTACTTGGCCATGCGGTCCGAGCGTGACAGCGAACCGGTCTTGATCTGGCCGGCGTTGCAGCCCACGGCGATGTCGGCAATGGTCGAGTCTTCGGTTTCACCCGAGCGGTGCGAAATCACGGCGGTGTAGCCGGCGCGCTTGGCCATTTCAATGGCGGCAAAGGTTTCGGTCAGCGTGCCGATCTGGTTGATTTTGATCAGGATAGAGTTGGCGATGTTCTTGTCAATGCCTTCCTTGAGGATCTTGGTGTTGGTCACGAACAGGTCGTCGCCCACCAGTTGGACTTTCTTGCCCAGGCGCTCGGTCAGGATCTTCCAGCCGTCCCAGTCGCCTTCGGCCATGCCGTCTTCGATGCTGATGATCGGATATTTGTCGACCCAGGTGGCCAGCATGTCGGTCC
>CAIMVC010000287.1 GCA_903844825.1 uncultured Burkholderiales bacterium
ATCTGCTCACAGCCGTGCTGACTTACCACGTGGTGCCGGGCAAGGTGATGGCGGCCGACGTGAAAGCCGGCAAGGTCAAAACCGTACAAGGCTCAGAGCTGACCGTCTCTACCGCCGGCGGTGTCATGGTTGACCGCGCCAAAGTCACAGCCACCGACATCGTGGCTGACAACGGCGTGATTCATGTGATCGACAGCGTGATCATGCCCAAGTAAGGGGGCCGGCAATGCGACGGCTGGTTTGCTTTTTTGGCGTGCTGATGTGGGGAGGTGCCGCGATGGCCATCGAAGAGCCCAAGTACGAAGTGCTGGTTCAGGAAGCCGGCTTTGAACTGCGTCAGTACGCGCCGTTGATCGTTGCCGAGACCTGGGTGGAGGGTGATATGAATGCCGCCGCCAGCAAGGGTTTTCGGACCCTTGCCGACTACATCTTTGGCAACAACACGGTGCGCCAGAGCACCCCAGGCAGCAAGATCGCGATGACCGCGCCCGTGACGCTTGAGCCGCAGGGCCAGGCAAGCAAGTTGGCGATGACGGCACCCGTGACCGTGCAGCCCACCACCGATGGGCCAGACTGGGTGGGCGCTCAGCGCTGGCGGGTTCAGTTTGTCATGCCCAGCCAGTACAGCTTGGCTGCGCTGCCTTCGCCCAACAACGCCGCGGTAACCTTGCGCGAGGTGCCGGCAAGGACCGTGGCGGTGGCAAAGTATTCGGGCCTTAACACCGACGACCGTATCCGCAAAGAAACCCAGGCCTTGGTCGATTTGTTGCAGACCCGACGGCTGGTTGCGGCGGGTCCCGCGCAACTGGCGCGCTATGACCCGCCTTGGACGTTGCCGCCTTGGCGTCGCAACGAGATCCAGATCGAGGTCAGGGTGCCAAGCCCTTGACGTCGGGGCCAAGAGGCGTTGCCCGCAGCGGTCTCGCCCAGCAGGTGCGGTGCGCCCAGCGCATGACCTCATGCTTCATTTGAGGTTTCATCCGGGCACTGGCGACCACTTGCTGCGGTCAGGTTCACTACACTGCCCGACATGCGTCATTTCAATGAGAGGTCTAGCGGGCGGCACGCGCTGGTGTGCTATTTCCGCGGGGACAGCGACAGCGCCATTCACAGCCGAAGCGTGAGCGAAAGCGTGTGGTCGGCCGTGCTCGACGTGCCGGCGCCACCGGCCCGGCAGCTGGCCGACTGGAACCGCGAGGCCTTGCAGCAGATGGGCCTCGCGCCTGGCGATGTCGAGACCTTGCCGCTGGCGCGAACGCGGATGCGCTGGCCGGACTTGAAGGTCTGCGTGCAGGCGGCGTCAGACTGGACGCGCTCGCTCGGTCTGCAGGCCGTGTTGGCCTCCAGCGAGCTGGCGCTGATGGCCTGCCGCGGCGCCCGGTATCACCACGATGGCGCGCACTACGGGGCGGCGGCTTTTTGCAATCTCTTTTTGAGCCCGGACCAGGGCCTGGACCTGCATTTCCCGTCGTCAGGTCATCGCATTCCCCTGACCCGCGGGACGGCGGTGATCTTTGACACGGCTCAGCCCCACGCTGTCGTGGCGCGTGGCGCCAGCGCCTTTGATGCGGCGCACTTTGCGGCCGAGCCGGCGCGCACGCCAGTGTTTCTAAGCTGGGAGATGGCCATCGAGGACCCGCTTGTGGCGAAGGCGCTGCAGATCGCCTTCAACGCCGACCCTGTGAATGCTGCGCGTCTGGATGACGAGCAAGTGTGGTGCAACGGGGCACGGACCGCGCTGTGCCCGGTGTCGGGTCAGTGGCTGTCGGCCCACTAAGCGGCGCTCCGGTCGTGAGCGTTTATGGCGGCAGCCACTTCAGCGATGACACCCAGCCCAGGCTTTTGCTGCCGGTGTTGTCGCCGTCAGCGCCCACCAGCACGGCCCGAACCGCTGGCACGCCGGTGCCTGCCGTGTGCTCGTCGGCAAACAGGCGGGCAAAGTCGGCGGCGACGTCGCGGCTTTCGCTCTGCCAGCGGGCCAGTGCGGCGCCGCGGCCTTGCAGGCTGATAAAGCGCACGCGCCGTGTGTAGGGGTTGGCCGCTTCAAGCCCGGCGCTTTGGCTGCTGTCCCACACGTAGCACAGCGTGGCGGCGGGCAGGTCTTCGCCGCTGAGGCTGCGCGCCAGGCGCAGCAAGTTGCGCTCGATGAAGGGCACCCGTTGCAGCGGGTGGTCAAACATCACGCAGACCTTGAGCGCGGCATCGTCGCCGGCCTTGGTCAAGGTGTCGGGCTCGGCGCGGCCACCCGACAGCGGCAGGTCCAGCCGCCAGCGCCATTGCAGCCGGGCAGCGGGCCCGCGCCAGTCGTGCACCAGCGTGCCGTAGGAGGCGTCGGCACTGATTTGCAGCGCCCGCTCGCCCTGCACGCTGCCGACGTGAAAGCGGGTGACTGGGATCTCGGCCTTGCCCTTGGGCAGCGCCACCACGCGCCACGGTGCGGGCGGCGCGTCGCCACTGCCGGCTTCGAGGGCCGTTAGCGCGGGCGCTGCATCGGCCGCTGACACCGTGCCGGAGGCTGCGCCCATCAGCCCTGTCAACAGCAGTGCAGCCAGTGACCCCCAATCCGGCAGTTGCGAACAACAACGCCAGCGGGCTGAAGCGGCCGACCAGCGGCCGTGCCGTGTTCCCACCCGAGCGGTGATCTGCGCCATGTGCGAAATGCTTTGATTCATTTGACCTTTCATGCGGGTGCTAGCGGCCAACTGCCGGATTCAGCGGTGACACACGCAGCGGCCCGCTCATCCGCGCCGCCAGTCGTGAAACTTGCGCACCCAGGCCAGCAGGCGCTGCGGCGCGTGGGCGCGTTTCCATTCACCGGCCGCGTATTTGTTGACCTCGGCCAGCGTCGGGTAGGTGTGGATGGTGCTCAGAATCTTGTTCAAGCCCAGCCCGTGTTTCATGGCCAGCACGTATTCGGCCAGCAGGTCGCCAGCGTGGCTGCCGACCAGGGTCACGCCCAAAATGGTGTCCTTGCCGGGCACGGTGAGCACCTTGATGAAGCCCTGGGTCTGGCTGTCAGCGATGGCGCGGTCGAGCTCGTGAATCTCAAAGCGTGAGACCTCGTAGGCCACGCCTTGCGCCCGGGCCTCCTGCTCGCTCAGGCCGACGCGGGCCACTTCGGGGTCGGTGAAGGTGGTCCAGGGAATCACGCGGTAGTCGACCTTGAAGCGCCTGAAGTCACCAAACAAGGCGTTGACGGCGGCATACCAGGCCTGGTGCGCCGCCACATGCGTGAACTGGTAGGGGCCGGCCACGTCGCCCGCGGCATAAATGTGGGGGTAAAGCGTTTGCAAATAGGCGTTGGTCTGCACGTGGCGGTCGGTGGCAATGCCCAGCGCTTCCAGGCCGTAGCCGGTCAGGCGCGGGGCGCGGCCGACGGCGCAGATCAGCTCGTCAAAGGCGACGCTGACGCTGCGGCCTTGGTGCTCGGCGTGCAGTACTTTTTGATCGCCCTGGCGCTCGCAGCGCAGGGCCAGGTGTGCGTTGAGCACCTGCACGCCGTCGGCTTGCAGGGCGGCCTGCACCAGCGCGCTGACTTCTTCGTCCTCGCGCGCCAGCAGGCGCGGCCCTTGGTCGATCTGCGTGACCTGGCTGCCCAGCCGCGCAAAGCTTTGCGCCAGCTCGCAGCCGATGGGACCGCCGCCGAGCACGACGATGCGCCTAGGCACCTGCGCGAGCGTGGCGAATTTCTCCCACAGCGTGTCGCTGGTGACGTAGCCGACCTCGTCCAGACCGGGCAGCGCCGGCACGATGGGCTGCGCGCCGGCGGCAATCACCACGCTGCGCGTGCTCAGGCTTTGCGTGGTTCCGTCCGGAAAATCAATGCGCACGGTCCACGGGTTGACCAGGCTGGCGTGGCCTTGCAGCACCTCCACGCCCAGGCTGGTGTAGCGCGCCACGCTGTCGTGCGGCTCAACGGCGGCAATGATGTCGCGCACCCGCCGCATGACGCGGCTGAAATCAAAGCCTTGCGCGGCCGGGTCGGTGGCGGCCAGACCGTATTGGTCGGCGTGGCGCATCTGGTGGGCGACTTTGGCGCTCTTGATCAGCGCCTTGCTCGGTACGCAGCCGTAGTTGAGGCAGTCACCGCCCATTTTGTGCGCCTCGATCAGCGTCACCTTGGCCTTGACGGCGGCAGCAATATAGGCCGTGACCAGGCCCGCCGCACCGCCGCCGATGACCACCAGGTTGCGGTCAAAGCGAGCCGGTTTCTGGCCCGCCCAGCGGGCATACAGCTGGCGTCTTTGGTAAAACGCCAGCAGTAGCTTGAAACTCCAGGGCAGCACCGCCAGCATGGCCAGCGACGCCCACAGCCCGGGCGACAAGATTCCGGACAGGCCGTCGAGCCGGCCAAGCTGGGTGCCGGCATTGACATACGCCAGCGTGCCGGCCAGCATGCCGAGCTGGCTGGCCCAAAAATAGGTGCTCACCTTCATGCGGGTCAGGCCCATCGCCAGGTTCAGCAGAAAAAACGGCACTACCGGCAGCAGGCGCAGGGTGATGAGGTAAAAAGCGCCGTCTTTTTCAATGCCCTGCTCAATCGCGGCGAGCCGCGGTCCCCAGCGCTGGCGCACCCAGTCGCGCAGCAGGTAGCGGGCGCAGAGCATGGCCAGCGTGGCGCCCAGCGTCGAGGCGATCGACACCAGCACCGTACCCGCCAGCACGCCAAACAGGGCACCCGCAGCCAGTGTCATGACCACGGCCCCGGGCAGCGACAGCGCCGTCACGGCCACATACGCCGCGCCAAAAGCCAGCAGCACCGTCAGCGGCGCCTGCGCGTACAAACCGGCCAGGCTTGCCTGGCTGGCCTTGAGCTCGCCGAGCGTGAAATAGCGGCCGAGGTCGAGCGCGAAAAAAATCGCCAGTGCGAGCAGCAACAGCAAGAGGATGACGATGCGCTTCATGACGAGTCCCGGGATGAAAAATCGCGCCAGCCGGCGTGAAGACGCGTGACCACGGTCAGCGCACACAAGCAGGCAAAGCCGTAGGCCAGGGCAGCAAAGTGCTGCGGCCAGGCGCACATGGCCAAAAAGACAAACAAGGTCTCGCTGGCCTCGGTCAGGCCACCCAAAAAGTAGATCCCCTTGCGTGATGGCCCGGCGAGGCCCGACGGGCGCTTTTCGGCCAGCACGGCGTAGGCCAAAAAGCTGCTGCTGGTGCCGATGAAGGCGGCCAGCAACACAGCCGCGGCCAGCGCGTTGGCCGCTGGCTGGGCCAGGGCAAAGGCCAGCGGAATCGAGGCGTAAAACAAAAAGTCCAGGGTGATGTCTAAAAAGGCGCCGCGATCGGTGGCTTGCGTCATCCGTGCCACGGCCCCATCGAGCCCGTCCAGCAGGCGCGACAGCAGCAGCAGCACCGCCCCCGCCGCATAGGCCTGCAGCGCAATGGCCAGCGCCGCCAGCAAGCCCACTGCAAAACCGGTCCAGGTCAGGCTGTCGGCCGTCAGACCCCGCCGGGCCAGGGGCTGCGCCAGCCGGCGCAGCAGGGGGGCGAGCCGGCGCTGCAGCGTTTTATCCAGCATGGCCGAGCTCCATCACGCGCGACGCGTCGGCCACGTCTTGCGCATCGTGCGTGACCAGCACCACCGGGATGCCGCGCTCGCGCACATGCGCAAAGACCCAGGGCCGGAACTGGGCGCGCAGCGCGGCGTCGAGCTTGGAAAAGGGCTCATCCAGCAGCAGCGCCTGTGGCCGTGCCAGCAGGGCGCGCATCAGCGCCACGCGGGCGCGCTGGCCGCCCGAGAGCGTGGACGGGTCGCGCCCCCCCATGCCCGCCAGGTCGGCTTCCTGCAGCGCTTGCGTGACCTGCGCCAGGCGTTCGGCCTTGGGCCCGGGCGGCACGGCAAACAGCAGGTTTTCGGCCACGCTCAGGTGCGCAAACAGCAAGGGATCCTGAAACAGCAGGCCGACGGCGCGCCGATGGGTGGGCAGGGTCATGAGGTCCTGGCCGTTGAGCGTGATGCGGCCCTGAAACGTCAGGCTCTGCAAGCCTTCCGGGCGGCTGTCCAGGGTGCCGGCGATGGCGGCCAGCAGCGAGCTTTTGCCGCTGCCGCTGGGGCCCATCAGGGTCAGGACCGCGCCGGGGGGCACCGAAAATTGCAGCGCCTCAAGGAGGGCTCGCTCGGGCGTTCCCAGGCGTTTTAGGTGCACCTGCAGACCGGTCGGGTTCATGTCGCCTTCTCAAAACGTCGGGGTCGCCCCAGCCAGGCGGCCAGGGCAAATGCGGCCAGCGGCAAGCCCATTTGTAACACCGCGTAGGCGCTGCTCAGCGAGCGTTGCGCGCCCGATGCCAGTGTCACCGCCTCGGTGGTCACGGTGCTCCAGCGGCCGGCGCCCACATACAAAGTGGGCAGGTACTGGGCCACGCTGACGGCGAAGCCAACGGCCCAGGCCGACGCCAGGGCGCGCTGGAGCAGCGGCCATTTGACGCGCAGCAGGTACGGCCAGCGCCCGTGGCCCAGGCTGGCGGCGAGCTGCGCCTGCCTCGGGTCCACACTCCGGTAGGCCGGCACCAGCGCTAGCAACACATAGGGCAGCACCATCAGCGTGTGGGCCAGCAGCACGCCCGCAGTGTGCCCCTCCAGCCCGAGGGACAGGCTCAGCTCGTAAAGGCCCACCACCCACATCACGGCGGGCACGACGAGCGGCAGATAGAGCCAGGGCTCGAGCCAGGTCTGCCAGCGCGGCGGCGCCCATTCCAGCCAGGCCAGGCACCACAGCAAGGCGGCGCTGCTCGCGCCCATGGCCAGGCCCAGGGTCGTCAGCCAGGTGCTGTGGCTGTCGGCCACCTGCGCCCAGGCTGACAGCGTCAGCAAGCTGGGCCAGACTGCCGGAAAAGGCCACACGCCCGAGACGCTGCCCACCCCCAGCGCCCACCAGACGGCGCCATAGCCGGCCAGCCACAGCAGGGGTGACGACGCGCCGGCCGCGCAGCGGGAGGGCGCCTGTGCCAGGCCAGCGTCAGCCCCGGCCCCGGCCTGCCGGTTTGGCGCCGCGTCACCGCGGCGGCGCACTGTGCGCACCCACGCGCCGGCAGCTCGGGTGCAGAGCGCGCCAAACACCGCCGGTGACCATAGCAAGGCCGCGCACACGGCCACGCTCAGGGTCAGCACGGCGGCAGCGGCGGCGCCCTGGGCGTTGGTGGCCAGATCGGCGTCCAGCAGCCATTGCCAGGCCAGCACGCCCAGGGTGGGCGGCGTGGCCGGGCCGATGATCAGTGCCACATCGACCACGGTCAGGCCGTAGGCCAGCACGGCCAGCAGCGGCCAGCGCAGACGCGGCGCCAGTTGCGGCCAGACCACCTGCGTAAAAGCTTGCGTGGGCGTGCGGCCCAGGGTTTGTGCCAGCGCAAATTCGGCCTGCCACTGCCGGCGCAGGTCGTCGCGCTGCAACTGTGTGGCCGCGACCCACAGCAAGAAGGGCGTCTCTTTGAGCCACAAGGTCAGGATCAGGCCCAGACCCCAGGGGTCTTGGGTGGTGACCCACGGCGGCGGCGACTCAAACCCCGTCAGGCCCGGCGAGACCAGGCGCAGCAGCCAGCCGCTGGGTGCCAGCCAGGCGACCAGGCCGACGGCCATCGCCGCATGGGGCGTGGCCAGCAGGGCGGGCAGCACACGCAGCCATTGGCCCAGCAGCTGGCGCACAAAGCCGTGCGACAGCAAGGCCGCCAGACTGAGCCACGACAAAGCCGCTGCTGCCAGCCCGGTTCCCAGCGACAGGCGCCAGCCGGCGCCGGCTTGCGGGTCGGCCCACAGGGCGCGCCAGGCGCTGGCATCGGCCACTTGCCAGGCGGCGGCCAGCAAAGTCCAGCCCAGGGGCAGGGCGGCGCTCAAGCCGATCAGGCCCATGACGCTCATCGGGCCTGCCGCGCCGAGCTTCAGCCCTTTGACGGCGTTCATCAGCTGGCGCTCATGCAGGCTCAGACGCCGTAGCGGCGTATCCACTCTTTTTCGAGTGGCTCGACCCATGAGGCGTGCGGCTCGGGCAGCACGGGCGCGCTTTGGCGCACTTGGCCGGCCCGGGTGCTGGACAGAAACAGCGCCTGCTCGGCCGGCGTCAGGCGGTCGATGTCGAGCACGGTCGGGTCACCCCACTGCGCAATGTCGGCCTTACGCGCCTGCGCTTGCGGCGAGAGCAGAAAGTTGGCGGCAACCTGCGCGCCTTCCTTGTTGCGGGCGTTGTAGGGAATCGCCACAAAGTGGGTGTTGCCCAGCGTGCCCTTGGCAAATTGCCAGCTCACGACCGAAGGGCTCAGGCGCTGCGCAGCGATTTCGTTGGCCGCCTCGTTGGGATTGAAGGTCAGCGCCAGCAGCAATTCGCCATCGGCCATCATCTGGCGAATGGCGGCTGAATTTTGCGGGAACTGCTTACCGCCCCGCCACAGGTGCGGGTGCAGCGCGTCGAGAAATTGCCACAGCGGCGCGGTCTGGCTTTGAAACGCGGCCGGCGTGACGCTCTGGGCCAGCTGCCTGGCGTCGGGCGCGTACTCCAGCAGGGCCTGCTTGACCCACGTCGTGCCATGAAAGTTGGGCGGGCGCGGGTAGGTGATGCGCCCGCTTTGCGCCCGCGCCAGGGCCAACAGCTCGGCCATGCTTTGAGGCAGCTGCGGCAGGCGCTTGGCGTCGGCAAAAAAAGTCAGCTGCGCCATGCCCCAGGGTGACTCCATGCCCTCCGTGGGAACCGAAAAATCGATGCGTGTGGAGGGCTTACGGCGCACGTCAACCGCCTGGAAATTGGGCAACTTGTCCGCAAACGGGCCCCACAGCAAGTCACCCTGCTTCATGGCGGCAAAGTTTTCGCCATTGATCCAGACCAGGTCGACCGTGCCTTCGCCGGCCTGGCGCCCGGCGGCTTTTTCGCTGCGGACGCGCTTGACGACGTCAGCCGCATCGGTGATTTTGACGTGTTGCAGCTGCACACCGGAGTCGCGCTGCAACTGCGCCGCCACCCACTGCAGGTAAGCGTTGATTTGCTCGCTACCGGCCCAGGCATTGAAGTAAACCGTCTGGCCGCGCGCCGCACGCTCAATGTCGGCCCAGGCCCGGGGGGTGTACGCGGAGTTGCCAGAGGCGGCCGATTGCGCGGTGGCGTGGCTGCCCGGCAGGGCCAGGCAGGCCGACACCAGGGTGACGAAATGGCGGCGGCTGGAAAAGTGTCGGGGGTTATTCATCAAAAAGGGCGGGTAGGGCGGTTAGGGCGGGTCAAGGGTTGAGGCCGACGGCATTGCAGCATTGCAGTGGCCGGCCCGCCAACAGACTGGCGGTCTGGCAACTTTAAGCCATCTGGCGGCCTGGCCACCGCCGGGGCGTCGCAGCGCCGGTATCAGGTGAACGCGAATGGCATCTTCTACGGCCCAGGGGCTCTTCGCCGGGTCTATTCCGAAGTCACCGTGCGCGAGTCAAGCGGAGGCTGAAAAGAGCGCACTCGAAAACAACATGTAAACTAAAAAATTAACTAAAGGATTGAATGTGAACAAAAGTACAGTTTATTGGCTAGTTTCGGCAGCCCTGATCGGGTTGACCGGCTGCGCGCAGGAGAGCTCCCGCACCATTTCCATTCAAAAAGTGGAATCCGCAGCCTTGCCTTACGCCGGCAAGCGCACGCCCGTGTCGGTGGGCAAGTTTGACAACCGGTCATCCTTCATGCGCGGCGTCTTTTCTGACGGTGTCGACCGCATGGGTAGCCAGGCCCAAACCATCTTGATCACCAACTTGCAGCAGAGCCAGCGTTTTAACGTGCTCGACCGGAGCAATATGTCCGAGATCAAGGAAGAGGCCGCCCTGAAGAAACAGTCACAAACGCTCAAGGGCGCCGACTACGTGGTCACTGGCGACGTGACCGAATTCGGGCGCAAAGACGTGGGAGACAAGCAGTTGTTTGGCATTCTGGGTCGTGGCAAAACGCAGATGGCCTACGCCAAGGTCAATCTCAACATCGTCAACACCCTGACCTCGGAAGTCGTCTACTCAGCCCAGGGTGCGGGCGAATACAGCCTCTCGGCCCGGGAAGTGATCGGCTTTGGCGGTACCGCGGGCTACGACGCCACGCTCAACGGCAAAGTGCTCGAACTGGCCATTCGCGAAGCCGTCAACAACCTGGTGGCCGGCGTCGACACCGGTGCCTGGCGCCCTGCCCCTTGAGCGGCACGAGGTAAAACCGAATGACCTACACAACCACCCCTCGCCCTGCCGCCGCCCTTGTGCTCGCCAGCGCCATGCTGGCCCTGGGCGGATGCGCCAACCGGCCCGCACCTGTCTCGCTCTACCAGTGGCAAGGCTACGAAAAGAACGTCGACACCTACTTTCGCGCCGACCGTGACAGCCTGTCGACTCAGACCCAATTGATGGAAGCCGACCTGCAAAAAATCATCGCTAGCGGTGCTGCAGCGCCGCCTGGTTACTACGCCCATCTGGGGCTGCTCTACGGCAAGCAGGGCAATGCCGAGCAACTCAAACTGCAGCTTGAAAACGAGAAAACGCGGTTTCCCGAATCGAGCACGTTCGTCGACTTTTTGTTGCGTAACTTCAAGAAATAAAAGGCCACCATGCGTCTAATGTCCACTTTCAAACTGCTGGCCCTGACAGCGGCGATGCTGACCCTGGCTGGCTGCGCCGTGAACCAGCCCACCTCCTACGACTACAGCGCCTTCAAGGAAAGCCGGCCCCGATCCATCGTGGTGCTGCCGCCCTTGAACCAGACGCCCGAGTTGCGTGCCAGCCACAGCATGCTGGCGCAGGTCACGCGGCCGTTGGCCGAATCGGGCTATTACGTGCTGCCGGTGACGTTGGTTGACGAAGCCTTCAAGGAAAACGGTCTGACCGAAGCCACCGACATGCACGCCCTGGCCCCCGCCAAATTGCGCGAGATCTTCGGCGCCGACGCTGCCCTGTACATCACCATGACCCGCTACGGCACGGTCTACCAGGTGCTGGGCAGCGTTGCCATCGTCACCGCCGAGGCTCGCCTGGTTGATTTGAAAACCAACAACGTGCTGTGGACCGGTAGCGCCAGCGCCAACAGCGAAGAAGGCAGGAGCCAGCAACAAGGGGGCTTGGCGGCTTTGTTGATCACGGCGCTGATCAAGCAAGTGGTAGGCACGGTGGTGGACCAAAGTCACCCCCTGGCCGGC
>CAIMVC010000288.1 GCA_903844825.1 uncultured Burkholderiales bacterium
GCCTACGCCTACCGTGCAGACCGTCGCGGTCAAGTCGATGACGGGCTCTGCCGTGCTGATTCGGCGCGGTAAAGGCTCTTGGACGGCTTCTGCCGTGGTCACCATTCGCGACCTCAATACCTCCGCCGCAGTGGCCAAGGCGACGGTGAGTGCGACCTTTACCCCGGGCAGCGTCGTGTCTTGCGTGACCGGCTCGACCGGCAGCTGCACGCTCAAAAGCGGCACCTTTGCCGGCACCGTGGCCAGCACCACAGTGGGTGTGACGGGAGTCGCCGGAGCCAATATGACTTATGACGCCAGCCAAAACACGGTGACCCAGATCACGGTAGCCAAGCCGAAGTAGTTCCAGCGAATCACCGGCAATCCGTGGTGAGGGGCCCGTCAGCAATGGCGAGCCCCTTATGCGTTAAATGCGGCCCTGAACGCGGCGCAAAAGCCAGCCGTGCCGCTCAGCGAGAGGGTCAAAACGTGGCGGCCCTCGGGAAAAGCGGCGCCGTCGGCCTCGTGCTCACGCTGGCTCAGCAGGTCGTAGTCCCATTCGCCGCCGTCTTCAAGCGGCGCGCACAAGCCCTTGAAGTGTTCGTGTGCCCAGTCCAGCACCTGTTGCACTTCGGCATGCAGCGCTGGCTGCCGCTCTGGCGCGCAGGCAGCCATGGCGTCAAAGCATCCGTTGCCCGCTTCGTCTTCACTGTAGTCAAAATCAAGGTAATTCAGGCGCATGGCCAGGCGGCGGGCGTAGCCCGGTGCGCTAAAGCGGATACCCTCAGCATCAGTGCCCCCTGCTCACCGGTTCGACGCGCAGCAGTTCGGGCCTGATTTGTTGCTGCAGGCGTTGCGGCTCGCCCTGGTTGGCCGGCTGCAGGCCCAGGCCGGACAGCAGGTCATGACGCCAGCTCCAGTAAGCCGCGTTGGCCAGCACCAGCAAGAGCACCAGCGCGCGCAGCATCATGGGGTGTTCGGGTCTGGCTCAGCGGCACAGCGCTGGCCCGCGGCTGCTGCTGCCGGCCGCACGCTGACTTCGGCGCTGCTGACTTCTTGCAGCCCGGTGTCAGTTTGCACGCGCAGGGCGCCGCCGGAGCTCACACCCAGCGCGGTGCCACAGCGACCGTCTGAGAGTTGAACCATGCGGCCGGCCAGCATGTCGCGGTCCGCAAAGGCCGCCTCGAAGGCTGCGAAACCGCGCGTCTCAAAGCGGGCAACAGCCGCCAGCAGGTCGGGCACGATGGCTTGCAGCGCAGAGGCCGCGTCAAGTCCTCGCCCTGCCGGCTGGGCCAGCGCGTCCAGCCCGGTGGCAGCCACGCCGGGTGTGGCTGCGGACCCAGGCAGCGCGAGCGTCCAGTCGGGCGTGCAGATGTTGATGCCGATGCCGATGATCACGTAGCGCTGCGCCGCCTGGCTGGCGGTTTCGATCAGGATGCCGCCGAGCTTGCGCTCGTCCAGCCACAAGTCGTTGGGCCATTTCAGGCGAATGCGTGCAGCACCCTCGGCGGGCATGGGGTCCAGGCTGTTCGCCACGCTGCTGCCCACGGCCAGCGACAGGCCCGACCAGTCGCTGGGCGCCAGGCCCATGCCCAGCGAAAAAGTCAGGCTCGCCCCACGCTGGCTTTCCCAGTTCCGCCCGAGCCGGCCCCGGCCAGCGCTTTGCTGCTCTGCCACCAGCAGGACCGGTTCGGTCGCCCCGCTGGCTCTGAAGCGGCGCATCAGCTCGCTGTTGGTGGAGTCGATGGTCGGCAGGATCTCGACCGTGAAGCCGGGCCACCGGGGCGCCATGGCTTCCCAGATGGCCTCGGCCGGCCAGCGGATGGGCGTGGAGAGGTCGTGCTTGTTCAAGCGGCTACGTTGGGCCGGCGGGCTCAGCGTTTTTTGGGGGCCAGCAGCGTGCCGCGGCAGTTGGGCGCACCGCACCAGCAGGGGTATGCTGCCTTGAGTTTTTTGGTGTACGGCGCGTCGATGATCAGGCCGTAGTCGTAGAACAGTTCTTGGCCGGCGGGAATGTTGCGCAGCGCCTTGATGAAGACGCGGCCATCTTGCTCATCGGCTTCGCAGTTGGGCGCGCA
>CAIMVC010000289.1 GCA_903844825.1 uncultured Burkholderiales bacterium
CCTGGCCATCAATGACAAACTCCTGCGGTTCCACCAGCAGCAAACGCTGGTCTGTCGAGATGTTGATGGCCTTGGCGGTTTCAATCACGCGGGCCACGTCGGCCGGCGTGACTTCCTTGTCCTTGACGGCCACCATGCCGCTGGAGTTGATGCCGCGGATATGGCTGCCGGTGATGCCGGTGTAGACCCGGGCGATCTTGCAGTCGGCCATCAACTCGGCCTCCTTGAGCGCCTGCTGGATACTCTGGACGGTGGCGTCGATATTGACCACCACGCCGCGCTTGAGCCCATTGCTCGCAGCGATGCCCAGGCCGGCAAGCTTGAGTTCACCGCCAGGCATCACCTCGGCGACTACCACCATCACCTTGCTGGTGCCGATATCCAGACCGACCACCAGATCCTTGTACTCTTTGGCCATAGTTTTACCCCTGTTTCCTGTCCTGTTTACCGCCTGAACCACCCGTGGTCACCCCGCGCAATCGCAGCGCATAACCGTTGGGATAACGCAGATCAGCCGACTCCAGATTGCGCCCGAACTTGGACGATGTCTGCGCCACGGTCGCGACAAATCGCTCCGTGCGTGTCTTGATTTCTTCCGGCGTTCCCTGCCCCATTTCGACGGTGGCACCACTTTCAAGGCGCGCCCGCCAGCTGCCCTTTCCCGTAAGCTCGAGCTGCGTCAAACTGCCGTCGAGCAGCTCGAACAATGGAACCAGCAAACGGTAGGCCTTGAGCACCAGCGCCGCCTGGCCTTGCGGACCTTTGAGCACAGGCAACTCGTTGGCCTCGACGTCACCCTGGTTGACTTCAAAGACCTCGCCAAAGGTGTTGATCAGGCGCGACTCGTCTGGCGCGCCCCAAAACGCCACGGCCTCGTGCTCCTGCATGCTGACCCGCAAGGCGTTCGGAAACTCGCGCTTGACCAGCGCCTGGCGAACCCAGGGAACCGACTCAAAAGCGCTGCGCGTGCGCGCCAGGTCCATGGTAAAAAAGTTGCCCACCAGCTTCGGTGCCACGTTGGCACGCAGCGTGACGGCGTTGTTGTGACCGAGTTCGGTTTCGATGCGAATGACCTGCAGGTTAAAGACCGGCTGGCGCATCAGCCAGCCCAACACAGCGGTCAACACCATCATGCTCAGGACCAGCACCAGTACCAGCGTCATGCCGTTCATGAGCCGAACATCCAGAGGCCGGGGCCCAGCTGACGGGGTTGAGCTGATGCGGCTCATTGCTGTGCCTTCCCAACGGCATAGTCGAGCGTTGCACTGGCCAGCACGCTAATGCACAGGTCTTCATAAGACAGGCCTGCCGCGCGCGCCGACATGGGCACCAGCGAATGACTTGTCATGCCTGGCGAGGTGTTGATCTCCAGCAAATAGGGCTGGCGCGTGAGCGCGTCGATCATCACGTCCGCACGGGCCCAGCCGCGACAGTTGATGCTCTTGTAAGCGGCCAGCACCAGCGCCTGGATCTGCGCGTCCTGCTCGGCCGGCAGACCGCAGGGCACCAGGTATTGGGTGGTGTCGGTGAAGTATTTGTTCTGGTAGTCGTAGTTGCCATCGGGCGCCACGATACGGATGACGGGCAGAGCACGGGCGTCATCGCCTGTTCCTAACACCGGGCAGGTGACTTCGTCGCCACTGATGAACTGCTCGCACAGGATGTCGGCATCAAGCTGCGCGGCCAGCTGCACGGCCTGCGCCATGTCTTGTGCACGCGTGACCTTGCTCAGTCCGATCGACGAGCCCTCACGCGCCGGCTTGACGATCAGCGGCAAACCCAGCGCCGCGGGCACGCGCGCCAGATCGGCAGCGCTGTAGGCGCCACGTCGCAGCAGCACGTAGCGCGGCGTCGCCAGACCTTCGGCCAGCAACACACGCTTGGTCATGACTTTGTCGATCGCCAGGCTGGAGCTCAACACACCGGAGCCGGTGTAGGCAATGCCGAGCAACTCGAGCGCGCCCTGCACCGTGCCGTCCTCCCCGAAGCGACCATGCAGGGCAATGAAACACCGCGCAAAGCCTTCAGTCTTGAGCTCGCTCAAGGACCGCTCGGCCGGATCAAAGGCATGCGCATCGACACCGCGCGAACGCAGTGCTTGCAAAACACCCTGGCCCGACATGAGCGAGATGTCGCGCTCGGCAG
>CAIMVC010000290.1 GCA_903844825.1 uncultured Burkholderiales bacterium
TGGCCGGGGCCGATGCAGCCAACTACACGCTGGGCTCCACCAGCATCAGCGGCAGCGATGGCGTGATTACCGCCAAGACGCTCGCGGTGGGTTACACCGGCGTGAACAAAGCCTATGACGCCAGCACAGCGGCAACCGTAACCACCAGCGACGACCGCATTAGTGGCGACGTGCTCACCGTTGCCCGCACCGCAGCCTTCACCGACAAAAATGTGGGCACGGGCAAAGCAGTCAACGTGACCGGCGTGAGCCTGAGCGGGGCTGATGCGACCAACTATTCGCTCATCTCCACCACCGGCAGCACCACCGCCAACATCACCGCCGCCGCCCTGACATTGGCAGGCTTTACTGGCGTGACCAAGACCTACGACGGCACCACGTCGATGCCTACAACGGATATTGGCTATGGCAGCTTGGCAGGCAAGCTGGGCAGCGATACCGTGACCGTGGCGGGTGCTGCAGTGTTTGACAGCGCCAATGCTGGCAGCCGCACGGTGCAACGCGGCACAGTGGCCCTGGCCGGGGCTGATGCGGGCAACTACACACTAAGCTGGACCAACGGCAGCGGCACCATTGGCCAAGCCGCATTGACCGTGCGGGCCAATAACGACGCCCGCTTTGTAGGGCGGGCAGACACCGCCGGCTACACCGGGGTGAACTACAGCGGTTTTGTGAATGGCGAAACCTCGTCCACCGCAGGCCTAACCGGCACCGTAGCCATTGCCCGCAGCGGCGCAGATGCGGCCGCCGGAACCTACAGCGGCGTGCTCAGTGCCAGCGGCCTGTCGGCCAGCAACTACACCATTACCTACGCCACGGGCGACTACACCATCGTGCCGGCCCAGCAGTTGCTTGTAAAAGTGGCTAACACCAGCACCACCTACGGCACCGGTGCAAGCTACACCATCACCAGTGCGCAGTATCTGGATGGAGGGAATGTGATCAAAGACCTGACGCAAAGCAGCGCCAGCGGCAACACCTTTACCTATGGCGACGGCGCGGGTGGCGAGGCCACCTTTACGCTGGCTGCCAGCGGGGCGGTAAACAGCAACTCGGGCAACTTGGTGGTGGGCAACTACAACATCAACAGCACAGGCAACACCATTGTGGGCAGCAACTTTAATGCGCTCAACTTCACCGGCAACCAAGCGGTGACCACCAAAGTGCTGACCGGCACCGCCACGGCCGTGAGCAAAATCTACGACGGGAATACGGCATTCTCTGGCGCAACCATTGGGGCCAGCGGCATCATTGCCAGCGACGTGGTGAACGTGAGCGGCACCGGCCTGTATGACAGTAAAAACCAAGGCATCGGCAACCGGGGCTATACCCTGAGCGGGCTGAGTCTGGCCGGGGCTGACGCGGCCAACTATGTGTTTGGCGCAAGCAGCTATGCGGGTACCGACGGCACTATCAACACGCGCACCCTCACAGCCAGCTGTAACGCCGCAAACCGGGTGTACGACGGCACCACCAGTGCCACGTTTGCCACGGGTGACAATCGCGTGGCGGGCGACGTGCTGGCGGTCAGCGCATCGGCGGCCTTTGCGGACAAAAATGTGGCGAATGGTAAAACGGTCAATTTGACGAGCGTGGCCATTTCTGGCACGGACTCTGCAAACTACACGGTAGCCACTACCGGTAGCACCACGGCTAACATCATGCCGCGCACACTGACCGTGGGCTACACCGGGCAAAACAAGGTGTATGACAGCACCACCAGCGGCACCGTAACTACCAGCGACGACCGCGTGAGCGGTGATCTGCTGACGGTAGCGCGCACAGTGGCTTTTGACGACAAAAACGTGGGCACCAGCAAAACAGTGAACGTAACCGGCGTGAGCCTGGGCAGCACCGACGCGGGCAACTACGCGCTGGCCGCCACCAGCGGCACGGCCA
>CAIMVC010000291.1 GCA_903844825.1 uncultured Burkholderiales bacterium
CTCAAAATAGGGGTCGGCCGGTGCCTGATTGAGCAAAGACAGGTGAAAGGCCAGTGCCAGCAAGGCCAGCGCAGTGGCGGCGCGGCACGAAACAGGCAGACTCAAAATCGCCAGCAAGGCCGCACCCAAGAGCGCCACCCTGACCGTCTCATCCAGCCAGGCCCAGGCATGTTCAGGACCATAGCTGAGCGCCGCGGACAAGGAGGTAAAGGCCATGCCAGCGAGCAGCACCACGAACGCGAACACGGCGCGGCGCAAGGGGGTTCGAATCACGCCATAGGCCAGCAAGCAGGGAATCAGGCCCCCCAGCGCCACGCAGATCAGCTCGGCGCCAGGCATCAGCGGCTGCAACTCGACCTCGCGCACAGGCACCCAACGCAAAAAGGGCGTTCCCGCCAGTGCATCACTCAAGGCTGCCTCCAGGCGCTCAATCACCTGACCCAGCCCGAGCGGAAGCGCAGCGGGGAAAAGGAGCGCGGGCGGCCACAGGACAAGCAACACGAGCGCACCGCGCGCCTCAGGCGCGAACCACCGGGCGCGAAAACCGTTCCAGCGGTCGATCGCCCCGACCCTTTCCAATGCCCAGGCCAAGCAGGCACCCAGCCAGGCGCCCAGCGAATTGAGCGCGAAATCAACATTCGACGGCACCCGCGAGGGCAAATAGCTTTGCAAGGTTTCCATGCCCAAGGACAGCAGCGCCGCACCCAGCGCGGCCAGGGTGACAGCCCATTTCAAACGGCCGCTGCGCAAAAAGGCCAATGCCAGCAAGAAACCAACCGGGGCGTAACCCAACAAATTGACCGCCAAATCAAAGCCGGTCCAGTAACGCGGCAACGGCGCCGTCAAAAATGCCAGCGCAGACAAACCCTGGTTGCGCCAGGCAGAAAAAGGGTAAAGACTGGCGTAAACCACCAGGCAAACCGTGGCCAGCGCCAGCGGCCAGGCCGAGCTGCGGTGCTTGCGGGGCACCGGCGGATCTTCAGGCAGCGCGGACTCGACCCGCTTTTTCATACGCTGCCCGGCCCGTTTGGGGCCTAGCCCTGCCAGGGCTTGACGACCACCAAAATCACCGCAGCCACCAGCAGCAGCACCGGAATCTCGTTGTACCAACGCATCCAGACATGGCTGCGACGATTCTGGTTACTTTCAAAGGCAGACAAGATGCGACCGCAACTGTGGTGATAGGCCAGCGCCAGTAAAACCACGACCAGCTTGGCATGCATCCAGCCGCTGCCCGGTCCGCGGCCAATGCCGTAACCCAGCCAAAGCCATAAGCCCAGGCCCAGGGCCGGAACCGCCAGCAAGGTGGTGAAGCGCATCAACTTGCGCGCCATCAGCAGCAAGCGCTCACGCTCGGCCACGCTGTCGGGAGCAACCATCGCCAGATTCACAAAGATCCGAGGCAGATAAAACAGCCCGGCGAACCAGCTGGCGACAAAAACAATGTGAAAAGACTTGACCCAGAGCATGCCGCGAGTTTAGCCGCGGACTTGTCGCCCCCGCCGCCGCCGGAGCGATCCAAAAAAAAGCCCGGCTTGACGCAAGGCCAGCCGGGCGGATAAAGCCTCACTGCTTTGACGCTAGAGGCGCCCGCTCAGGGAGGTAAAGCGGGATGCAACGACCAAAGGCCGTCGCACGGCGCCGAGTTTAGAAGCGTGCGATCCCCGTCTGCCATGGGAGAACTACCTAGATACTCTCTAGGTATATTCCACAGGCACCGTCGCGGCACGTCACAAAGACGCACGAGACTCACGCAGGCCCAGAAAAACGGGCACGTCCGCCCAAGCTTTGGCACAATTTGTCCATGACCCCTTATGCCCCCTTCCCCCTCGGACGCCCGCGCCGTCTTCGCCGCGACAGTTTTACCCGCAACCTGGTGCGAGAAAATGCGCTCACCGCGCACGACCTGATCTACCCGGTGTTTGTCACCGAGGGCAGCGAGCAACGACAAGCCATCGCCTCCATGCCCGGAGTCGAGCGCCTGAGCCTGGACCTGCTGCTGCCGGTGGCGCAAGAGTGCGTCGCCCTGGGCATCCCCGTGATGGCCCTGTTCCCGGTGATCGACACCGCCTTGAAGACGCCCGACGGGGTCGAAGCTGTCAACCCGGACGGCCTGATTCCCCGCGTGGTGCGCGAACTCAAGACGCGCTTCCCGCAACTCGGCGTGATGACCGACGTGGCGCTGGACCCCAACACCAGCCACGGCCAGGACGGCCTGCTCGACGACGAGGGCTACATTCTTAACGAGCCCACCGTGGCGATGCTGGTCCGGCAGGCGCTGGCCCAGGCGAACGCCGGGGTCGACATCGTTGCGCCCAGCGACATGATGGACGGCAGGATAGGCGCTGTCCGCGCGGCACTGGAAGCGCACGGCGCCATTCACACCCGCATCATGGCCTACAGCGCCAAATATGCGAGCGCTTTTTACGGTCCCTTCCGGGACGCAGTCGGCTCTGCCGCCAACCTGGGCAAGGCCGATAAAAAGACCTACCAGATGGACCCGGCGAACACCGACGAGGCACTGCGGGAGGTGGCACTGGACATTGCCGAGGGTGCCGACATGGTGATGGTCAAGCCCGGCATGCCGTACCTGGACGTGGTGCGGCGCGTCAAGGATGAATTCAAGGTGCCGACCTTCGCCTACCAGGTCAGCGGCGAGTACGCCATGCTCAAGGCCGCCGCCCTGAACGGCTGGCTGGACCATGATGCCGTGATGATGGAAAGCCTGCTTGCCTTCAAGCGCGCCGGCGCCGATGGCATCCTGACTTATTTCGCCTTGGAAGCCGCACGCAAACTCCGGCAGGTCTGACGCCACGGCGGAGAGCGGCCTTCGAGCCGGGCGCTTGCCTTTACGAGCGGGCCTGGGTGTCAGCAAAAGCCGCCATGGCGTTCCTGCCAGAGCCCATCAGCCACCCGCAACCAGGAGCGTGAGCCCATGCGCGTTTTCACCATCGCCGCCGGCAAGGTCCTCGAGACCCAGGCCCTGCCCGACAAGCAGCCAGAGGCCGGCTTTGTCTGGCTCAGCTGCACCCAAAGCGAGTTTGAAGTCCGGCTGATCGACATCCAAAGCCGGCTGCAAGACCTGACGGGCACGCAGCTGGTTGACCTGCACGTCTCGGACTTGCTTAACAAGCAATTACCCTCGCATTACGACTACACCTCGCAATACGACATCCTGGTGTTTCGCCGCCTGGCCACACGCACAAGCCAGACCAGCGCCAGCGAATCGGCAACCCGCCCCCCCAGCGCCAAGCGCCGGGGCGGCCCACCGGTGCTCAGGCGCATCGACACCAGCCCTGTCGGCTTTGCGGTGTTCGACCAGGTCTTGCTGACCGTGCATCCCGCCGACTGCAGCGTGCGCGACGCGTACGCCACGAAACTGCTCAACGCCAGCTCGACCGAATCACGCGCCTCGGGGGTGAAGCTCCCGGCCAGCCCGGCCGACTTGATGCTGCGCGTCGTCAACGTCATGGTGGACGGCTATCTGGAGCTCAGGCGTGAGATGACCCGCCAGATGGACCACTGGCAGTCCGAGCTGCTCGAACCCGGTACCCGCTTTAACAACTGGAACTCGGTGCTTGACGCCAGGCTGTCGCTACACCAGCTCGACGAAATCTGCGAAGACCAGCGCAGCGCCGTGCAGGAATGGATCGACTCGATCGAGACCTGGCCCGAAGGCGCCTCGCTGGCACTGCAGCGCGAGCGGGAGCTGCTCAAAGTGCGCTCACGCGACGTTCTTGAGCACATCGAGCGCGTGGTGCATCACGTCAGGCGCATGGAGCATAGCGCCGAGACGGCGGTGCAACTGCACTTCTCGGCGCAAAGCCATCGCACCAACGACATCATGCGCACCCTGACCGCGCTGACGGCGGTGTTTCTGCCGCTGAACCTGATTACCGGATTTTTTGGCATGAACTTCGAATTCATGCCGATCATCCACACCCACAACGGATTTTGGTGGACCGTGGCGCTGATGCTCTTGCTGGTCGTCACGATCCTGGCCGTGTTCTGGCGCAAACGCTACCTGGCGCGAACGGGCCGCTAGGCAAGCAGCGCGGCCGCTACCCACAGGGCAGGCAAGCCCGCGATGCGAAGCTTTTCAGCCCAGGTGCTGCCCAAAAAATGCCAGAGTGCGGCTGCGTGCGAGCTTGGCTGCGTTGGCGTCATAAGAGCCGCGCTGATCGCAGTTAAAGCCGTGGTCGGCTTCGTAGACATGAACCTCCACACCGGGTTGAGCGCGTTGGAAGGCCTGCACCGACTCCAGCGAAATCCAGTGGTCCTTGTCGCCAAAATGGGCCATCACGGGGCACCTGGCCTGACGAGCGGCTTCTTCTGCGCCCGTCATGCCGCCGCCGTAATAGGACACAGCAGCGCTCAGGCCGCCCAGTTGGCACGCCGAACGCCAGGTCAGCAAGCCACCCCAGCAGTAGCCCACGATACCCACCTTGCCATTGCCGCTGGCCGCATGGGCGTGCGCGATGGCTGCCTCGATGTCCTGCATCACGCCAGGCGCCGGTAGCGCATCAATGGCCGTCTTCAGGGCAAAGCCCGCACCCATGTCTTGCGCGGTGTAGCCCAGATCCACGCCGGCCTGAGCGCGATGAAAGGTCGCTGGCGCCACCGCCAGGTAACCTTCGGCGGCGTAGCCATCGGCGACGGCGCGAATGTGCGAGTTCACGCCAAAAATTTCCTGCAACACGACGACCGCACCTTTGGGCTTGCCGGCCGGCTCGGCAACGTAGGCCGGGCAGACGAAGCCGTCGGCGGCTTGGAGGTCAATGAATTTACCCATGATGAAAGCTCTCCTGTGATAATTTTTGATAATGAACGGCTGTTTGCTGCACCCGGACCCTGGGGCTATTTTGCAGCGAGTTTTTGCTCGACAAAATCGAGCCTGTCCTGGCCCCAGAAGATTTCGCCGTCCAGCACATAGCTAGGCGCCCCAAAAACACCGGCGTCGATGGCCTGCTGGGTCACCGCCTCATACGACTGCTGCACCGCCGCACTGCCCGCAAGCGTCAGCCAGTCGGCCGGCAAGCCGCATTCACCCAGCAACTGCGCCAGCACCGCCGGGTCGGCAATATTGCGCTCCTGCGCCCAGACCGCCGCAAAAATGGCGCCGCCCAAGGCCAGCGCGACCTCGCTGCCGCCGGCCTGATCGGCCACCAGAATCAGGCGGGCTGCGTCGTCACCGGCGACCGGAAAGAAGCGGGGCTGCAGGTTCAGCGGCAGCTGCAACTGCTGGCTAAAGCGCTTTAACTCCACCAGCCGATAGGCTTGACGCTGAGGCGCCCGCTTGCCCAGCGGCAGGCCACCCGAGACCGCAAAGACCTTGCCAAAATCGGCTGGCAGCACGCGCACCTGCGCGCCGGCCTGCCGGGCCATGTGCACAAAACGCTGGTGGCCGAGGTACGTCCAGGGACTTTGCGGGGTGAAGTAGTAGTCGATGCAAAGGCTCAAGGGTCTCTCCTGTGAAATACCGCGGTGCGGTCGGTTACATTGACTCGCGGACCCCGGTTTGTAACCGCCTTTGGACTTTCTTGCAGGAGACCTGATTTGACCCGCATCATTTTGATCACAGGCGGCTCGCGCGGCATCGGCGCCGCGACCGCCTTGCAGGCAGCTGCCGAAGGCTACGCGGTCGCAGTCAATTACGAGAGCAACTCGCTGGCCGCCGACGAGGTGGTGCGCCAGATTCGTCAGGCGGGCGGCACGGCCATCACGGTACAGGCGAACGTCGCCAACGAGGACCAGGTGCTGGCCATGTTCGCCAAGGTCGACGCCAAACTCGGTCGCCTGACAGCGCTGGTCAACAACGCCGGTGTGGTCGATCAAACCTCACGGGTGGACGCCATGAGCATGGCCCGCATCAAGCGCATGTTCGACATCAACGTCCTGGGCAGCATGGTCTGCGCCCGGGAGGCCGTCAAGCGCATGAGCACGCGCTACGGCGGCGAAGGCGGCGCGATTGTGAACGTGACCAGCGTAGCGGCCCGCCTGGGTGCCCCCGGCCAGTACGTCGACTATGCCGCAGCCAAAGGCGCCATGGACGTCTTCACCTTAGGCCTGGCCCGGGAAGTGGCGGCCGAGGGCATTCGCGTCAATGCCGTGCGCCCGGGCATCATCGACACCGACATTCATGCCTCGGGCGGCCTGCCAGACCGCGCCCGCGACCTGGCACCCCAGGTCCCGATGCAACGCCCCGGACGGGCCGACGAAGTCGCCAGCAGCATCCTCTGGCTGCTCGGCCAGAGCTCGGGCTATGTCACCGGCTCGCTGCTGGACGTGGCGGGGGGGAGATGATGACCTGCCAGTTTGTCGCTGCACGTCGCGCACAGCCGCCCATGGCGTGCCAAATTTAAGGAAGCACGGATGGACTTCAAACCCCTTGTGACACTGCTGGCGATCGTCAACCCCCTGGCTTGCGTGGCGTTTTTCATTCACTACACCCAGCACTTCACGCGCGAACAACGCCGGCACACCATCCTGGTCACCGCCTTCAGCGCTTTTGCGGTGATTGCCACCAGTGCGCTGCTGGGCGTGCAGCTGCTTGAGTTTTTCGGCGTATCGCTGGCGAGCTTTCAGGTCGGTGGTGGCTTGCTGCTGCTGACGGCGGCGTTGAGCATGCTCAACGCCCAGACACCGCAAACCAAAACCAACTCCGACGAATTGCATGACGCCGAAGAACGTGCAGCCCAGGGCGCGAGCATCGCCGTGGTGCCGCTGACCATTCCGCTGCTGACCGGCCCGGCCACCATGTCGACCGTGGTGATTTATGCCGACAAGGCCAAGACCTTCTGGCAAATGGCAACCTTGATCGGTTACGGGGTGGTCATCGCCTTGGCCACCGCCCTGTGCTTTTCATTGGCCGGCCCCATCGCACGGGTGCTGGGCAAGACCGGCATCAACGTCATGACACGCCTGATGGGCCTGATCCTGGCCGCCCTGGCGGTGGAGGTGATGGCCGACGGCTTGCATAAACTTTTTCCAGTGCTGGGACGCACGCTGCCTTAAACCCTTACTCGTTCTGACACGGCAAGGTATTCTTGCCCGGCAGGCGCGGCTGCTTTTGTCACAATGCGGCGAGCCCGGCCCCTGGCGCAAACGACAAAGACCCCATGAACGACAACATTTTTGACTACATCATCATCGGCGGCGGCACCGCCGGCTGCCTGCTGGCCAACCGCCTGAGCGCCAACGCCAGCAAGCGCGTGCTGATGATTGAAGCGGGCCGCCGGGACGATTACCACTGGATCCACATCCCGGTGGGTTATCTGCACTGCATCGGAAATCCGCGCACCGACTGGCTCTACCGCACCGAAGCAGAACCGGGGCTGAACGGGCGCAAGCTCAACTACCCGCGTGGCAAAACGCTGGGCGGCTGCTCCAGCATCAACGGCATGATCTACATGCGCGGCCAGGCGCGTGACTACGACCGCTGGGCCGAACTGACCGGTGACAGCGACTGGCGCTGGGACCAGGTTCTGCCGCATTTCAAAATGCACGAGGACCACTACAAGCTCGACGCCGGCCAGCCGGCCAACGAGGCGTTCAGGCGACTGCATGGTCACAAAAGCCAGCATGCCGCCAGCCAGGGCCTGGCCCGAAAAATGGGCGGCGAGTGGCGCATCGAAAAGCAGCGCCTGCGTTGGGACATTCTGGACGACTTCGCCAAGGCGGCGCAGCAAGCCGGCATTCCTGCCACCGACGACTTCAACGGCGGCAATAACGAGGGCGTAGCCTACTTTGAAGTGAACCAAAAAAATGGCTGGCGCTGGAATACAGCCAAGGCCTTCCTGCGACCGACCTGCTTTGGCCGGCCCAACTTCGAGATGTGGACGAATGCCCAGGTCAGCGAGTTGATCCTCACCACCGAGCCTGACGGCAGCCAGCGATGCACCGGCGTTCAGGTGTGGACTGGCTCAGAAAAAGTCAGCGCCTTCGCCACCCGTGACTCGGGCGGCCTGCGCGGCGAAGTCATTTTGTCTGCGGGCAGTATCGGCTCGCCCCAGATCCTGCAACTCTCAGGCATCGGCCCGGCCGAGTTGCTCCAGCGCCACGGCATCGCCGTCAAGCAAGACCTGCCGGGGGTGGGTGCCAACTTGCAGGACCACCTGCAAATTCGCTCGGTCTACAAAATCAAGGCCGGCGGCCGCAAGAACACCACGCTCAATACCCTGGCCAATTCGTTCTGGGGCAAGGCCAGGATCGGCCTCGAGTACGCCTGGCGGCGCACCGGCCCCATGAGCATGGCCCCCTCGCAGTTGGGCGCCTTCACGCGCTCAAGCCCGGACCAGCCTCACCCCAATATCCAGTACCACGTGCAACCCCTGTCGCTGGACGCCTTCGGCGAGCCACTGCACAGCTTTGACGCCTTCACCGCCAGCGTCTGCAACCTGAACCCAACCAGCCGCGGCAGCGTACATATCGCCAGCCCGCACTTTGGCGACGCGCCGCTGATCGCGCCGAACTACCTGAGCACGCCCGAGGACCGGCAAGTCGCAGCCGACTCACTGCGGCTGACGCGACGCATCGTCGGGCAAAGCGCTTTGTCCGCCTGGCAGCCCGAGGAGTTTCGCCCCGGGGCGCAGTACCAGGATGACGCCGAACTGTCTCGCCTGGCAGGCGACATTGCCACCACCATTTTTCATCCGGTAGGCACCACGCGCATGGGCACGGCCAACGATCCGATGGCCGTGCTCGATTCGCACCTGCGCGTGCATGGCGTCAGTGGCCTGCGGGTCGTCGATGCCGGCGCGATGCCACTGATCACCAGCGGCAACACCAATTCGCCCACCTTGATGATGGCCGAGAAAGCAGCCGCCTGGATCGCCCAGGGCCAGTGAACGCGTCGAGGGAAAATCCCTAGGCGCTGGCGTGCGTTGGGCAGCTATATTTCCTCTCACTGCCAGCCGAGCTCGAGCCCGGCTGGCAAGGAGCCGAGGAGACACATAAGAATGATCAGCAAGCCATGGCGGTTTCGACGTTCGCGTTGAGCCCAAGACTGAGACAGAGACAGCAAGCAACGAGACACCACGAGAGATTGAGAGACAAACAAAAGCGAGCACATCAAACAGATGTTTTTGCTAAAGGCGCCGGCAATACCGGCGCCTTTTTTGTTTTTGTGTCCAGCAGGTACAAACGCAGCACGTACGGCCCGCCAGCGAGCTGGCGCTGCGCCACCAGCCAGACCAGTAGCGGGTGAGACAATCTTTCCGATGGAACTCTTTTTCATGACCTGCGCGTCATTGCTGGCCGGCTTCGTGGATTCCATTGTTGGCGGCGGTGGCCTGATCATGGTTCCGGCTTTGTTCGCTGTCTTTCCGGGCACGCACCCGGCCACCCTGTTTGGTATCAACAAAGGCGCTTCGGTCTGGGGCACGGCCGTGGCCACGGCGCAGTATTCGCGGCGGGTCCGGATGCGCTGGTCGGCCCTGCTGCCCGCAGCGCTGGCGGGCTTTGGCGGGTCCCTGGGCGGGGCCTGGCTGGTCACCCTGCTCTCACCGAACTTCCTGCGCAAGGTCCTGCCCTTTGTCTTGCTGGCCTTGCTGGTCTACACCCTGGTCAAAAAGAACCTGGGGCAACACCACACGCCGCGATTTGAAGGGCGTAGCGAAACTGCCGTGGCCTGCGGCATCGGCGTGGCCATGGGCTTTTACGACGGTTTTTTCGGACCGGGCACCGGCAGCATCCTGGTCTTTTTATTTGTGCGCCTCTTAGGCTACGACTTCCTGAACGCCTCGGCCTCGGCCAAACTCCTGAATACCGCCAGCAACCTCGCCGCCTTGCTGCTGTTCGCCTGGAAAGGCCACATCTGGTGGCACTTCGCCCTGGCCCTGGCAATTGCCAACGTGGTCGGCAGCCTGCTGGGCACCCGGATGGCGCTCAAACATGGCGCCGGCTTCGTGCGCTGGGTCTTCATCGCGGTAGTCACCTCGCTGATCCTGAAAACCAGCTACGACGCTTTCCTGCGTTAAGAGCTGCTTCTGGGGCTACTTCTGGGGCCGCTTCAGGGCTGCTTTAAAGGCCGCTTTGGAGGCTGCATGAAGGTCCGTATGAAGGGCAGCGCCGGTGAACGTTCTGGCCCGCGAGCAGCAGACCGGCCGCAGCCACCGCGGCCGGGTCAGGGCAAGGGCCGCCTGGCGCCGGGCGACTGCACCGCTGCCGGAGCTGCTGGAACTACGGACCCTGCTGGTACCGCAGCCGCCTTGGGCACGGCCGCAGCGGTAACCAGCGCGCTGGCTGGCACAGGCACCGAGACCCCCAGCACGTTGACACTGGCTGCATCGCGCGGCTTGCCAATCGGGCCGGCCGCCAGGCCTTTTTGCACGGCCGCCAGGTCTTCCTCGTTCGGGTACTGGCCAAGCAGCAAATAGTCAAACACCCGGCGCGCGATGGGCGCTGCGTGAGCTGCGCCAAAACCGGCGTTTTCCACCACCACGGCCAGCGCAATTTGAGGGTCTTCGGCGGGCGCAAAAGCCATGTAAAGCGCGTGATCGCGCTGGTGCTCCTCAAGTTTGCGCGAGTCGTACTTGTCTTTTTGCCCCACCGTCACGGCCTGGGCAGTCCCCGTCTTGCCGGCGCTGAGGTAACTGGCGCCCGCGAACACCCGCGCCGAGGTGCCTTCCTGCGTCACCCCCACCAGCGCCTTGCGTATCACCGCCACGTTGTCGGGCTTGAAACCGAGGTCAACGGCCGGCTCCTTGTGCGCCGGCACCAGCGCCCGGCTGATGGCGTCTTGCGTGCCGACGATCAGCCGCGGCCGATGCTGCACACCGTTATTGGCCAGCGTGGCCGTGGCCTGCGCCAACTGCAGCATGGTGAAGGCGTTATAGCCCTGACCAATACCCAGCGAGATGGTCTCGCCGGCGTACCATTTCTTTTGCTCGGCTCTTTTGTAGGTCTTGCGCTTCCACTCCTGGCTGGGCAAGACGCCGCGCACTTCCCCATTGATGTCAATGCCAGTCAGCTGACCAAACCCCAGCGGTTTCATGAAGTCATGAATCAGGTCCACACCCAGTTCATTGGCCAACGAGTAGTAGTACACATTGCTCGATTTGACGATGCTCAGGTGCATGTCCACCGACCCCAGCGCGTCGCCGTGGCTGCGGAACTGATGCCCGCCAAAGTTCCATGAACCCGTGTCATTGATCACCAGGCCGGCTGCCCGCTTGCCGTTTTCGAGCGCGGCCAGCGCCATGAAGGGTTTGTAGGTCGAGCCGGGTGGATAAGTGCCGCGCAAGGCCCGGTTGAGCAGCGGCTTGTCGATGGATTCGTTGAGCGCCTGCCAGCTTTCGGCATCAATGCCGTCGACAAACAAATTCGGGTCAAAGGTCGGCATGCTGACAAAGGCCAGAATCTCGCCGGTCTTCGGGTTCATCGCCACCAGGGCCCCGCGTCGCTCGCCGAACATGTCTTCCACCAGCTTTTGCAGCTTGATGTCCAGCGACAACATCACCGTGTTGCCGGGCGTGGCCGGGCTGCTGGAGAGCTTACGCACCGCCCGCCCGCCGGCGGAGGTTTCTACCTGCTCGACGCCGGTGATACCGTGCAACTGGCGCTCAAAGCTTTGCTCGACGCCGAGCTTGCCGATGTAGTCGGTGCCCCGGTAGTTGCCGTCATCGTCATCGTCCTCAATACGCTCTTTTTCCTTTTGGTTGATGCGGCCGATGTAGCCCACCACATGGCTGCCCAACTCGCCAAACGGATAGTTCCTGAACAACCGCGCCTTGATGTCCACACCCGGAAAGCGAAAGCGCTGGGCCGCAAAACGCGCTACTTCTTCGTCCGTCAGACGGGTCCGAATTGGCAGCGATTCAAAGCTCTTGGACTCTTCACGCAAGCGCTTGAAGCGGCGTTTATCACGCACGTGAATTTCAAGCACCTTGCCCAACTCCTCGATCGTGGCGTCCAGGTTCTTCACCTTGGACGGCGTGATCTCCAGGGTATAGGCCGAGTAGTTAGTGGCGAGCACCACGCCATTGCGGTCCAGGATCAGGCCGCGGTTGGGCACGATAGGCACGATCGCCGTGCGGTTGCTTTCGGCCTGCTCGCTCAAGTCCTCGTGGCGCACGATCTGCAGGTACACCAGCCGGGCTGCCAGCAGCAAAAAAGCCAGCAGCACCACCAGGCTGGCGGCCAGCACCCGGCCGCGAAAACGCGACAGATCGGCTTCTACATTTCGCAGCTCGGTCAGGCGGCTCATCTCAAGCGGCCCGTGTCGCGCCACATCCTAGAGCGGGCGGTTCGCATCGGGGTCTGGGGCGCGCCGTTGAGGCACCAGCAACAACACGCTGACCACCGGCCAGAGCAGGGCTTCGATGAAGGGTGCCAGCAAAAACGTCCAGCCGGGAAACGCGTCCGACGCAAGCATCCTGATGAGCAACTCCAGCAGATGCGCCACCACAAAAATCGGCAGCACCTGCAGCGCTTGCGACGGCACCGGAAACCAGAGCAAGCGCCGGTGAATCATGATCGCCATGAAGCTCAGCGCCGTGTACGACAGCGCGTGCTGACCCAGCAGCGCTGTCTGATGCACGTCCATCCCGAGCCCGAACATGAAGGCCAGACCGACACCGATACGAAGCGGCTGGTGCACGCTCCAAAAAACCAGTACCAGCGCCAGAAAGTCTGGCATCCAGGCCTGACGGCCCAAGGGCATCATGTCCAGCAGCAAAGCCACGATGAGGCTGCCCCAGATGAACATCGGGTTGGCTGGCAAGAGCAGCTGCTGACCAGAGCGCATGATCATTTGCGCAGCCCCTTTTCTTTTTTGCCAGCAGGCCGTGCGGCCTCCTCGGGCCGTTCGGCTACCTGCGCCGGGGGCGGCTGCAACACCATCACATGCCGCGCACCATTGACCAGCGCCTGCGGTTTGCAATAAATGCGTGCAAAGGCCGATTCCGCGCGGCGCTCGATGCGCTCGATGCGGGCCACCGGCAGGCCCGCCGGGTAGACGCCGTCGACTCCGCTGGTGGAGAGCAAGTCGCCGGGCTGCACATCCGAATTGCTGCCCATGAAACGCAACTCCAGCATCCCGCCGCCGATGGCCGGATCACCATAGGCCACGCTGCGGGCGCCGGTGCGCACATTGAGCACCGGAATGGACAGGTCGCGGTCGATCACCAGAGTCACCTCGCTGACCAGCGGATAGACCTGCGTGACTTGCCCCAGCACGCCGGATTCGTCAATCACCGGCGATCCCAGTGTCACGCCGCGCAGGTGACCCTTGTCGATGATCACCTTGCGGGTGTAGGGGTCCGCCGCGTCGTAGATGACCTCGGCCGCCAGCGCCGGCGTGGTCAAGGTCTCACGCAGTTCAAGCAGCCGACGCAATCGCGCATTTTCCAGACTCAGTTGCTCCACCTGCCCGGCCCGCAACAGCTGGCGAGCCAGTTCCCGGCGCGTGTCTTCGGTGCCGGCCTGGGCCTGCTCCAGACTGGTCAGGTAAGCATTGACCGACTGCAGGGCCCGCACCGGCTGCAGTGCCAGCCACTGCACCGGGTACAAGGCGGTCGCCAGCGTCGCCCGCAGGGGTTGGGTCAGGCGAAAACGGGCGTCAGCGACCATCAGCAGCAAAGCCAGCGCACTGAAAAAAATCAGCTTTGAGAAGGCCGACGGCCCCTGTTTGAATATCGGCGGGGGCGACCGGTCCAGCGTACCTAATGGCATGGGATCAACACGAGAGGCACCGCGTGGCGAGCGTGGGGCGCCGCGCTTATTCCGATGTGAAGATCGAGCCCAGACGGTCCATGCGCTCGAGCGCGATTCCGCAACCGCGCACCACGCAGGTCAGCGGGTCTTCTGCCACCAGTACCGGCAGGCCGGTTTCTTCGGCCAGCAGACGGTCCAGGTCGCGCAGCAAGGCGCCACCGCCGGTGAGCATCATGCCGCGATCGGCGATGTCGGCGCCGAGCTCTGGCGGCGTTTGCTCCAGCGCGTTCTTGACGGCCGAGACGATGTTGTTGAGCGGATCGGTCAGGGCTTCGAGAATCTCGTTGCTCGAAATCGTGAAGCTGCGCGGCACGCCTTCGGACAGGTTACGGCCCTTGACTTCCATTTCCTTGACTTCAGAGCCGGGAAAGGCCGAGCCGATGTTTTTCTTGATGGCCTCGGCCGTGGGCTCGCCGATGAGCATGCCGTAGTTGCGGCGAATGTAGTTGATGATGGCGTCGTCAAAGCGGTCGCCGCCCACGCGCACACTGCCCTTGTAGACCATGCCGCCCAGCGAAATCACGCCCACCTCGGTGGTGCCGCCGCCGATGTCAACGACCATCGAGCCGCTGGCTTCGCTGACCGGCAGACCGGCGCCAATGGCCGCCGCCATGGGCTCTTCAATCAGGTACACGTCGCTGGCGCCAGCGCCCAGAGCGCTTTCGCGGATGGCGCGGCGCTCGACCGGGGTCGAGCCGCAAGGCACGCAAATGATGCTGCGCGGGCTGGGGCGGAACATGCTGCGCGGATGCACCAGCTTGATGAACTGCTTGAGCATCTGCTCGGTGACCGTGAAGTCGGCAATCACGCCGTCTTTCATCGGCCGAATAGCCTCAATATTGCCGGGCACCTTGCCGAGCATGGCCTTGGCCTCGTGGCCGACCGCCTGAATGCTCTTTTTGCCCTGAGGACCGCCTTCATGGCGAATCGCCACGACCGAGGGTTCGTCCAGCACGATGCCGCGGTCACGCACAAAAATCAGGGTGTTGGCGGTGCCAAGGTCAATCGCCAGGTCGGTCGAAAAGTACCGGCGGAAAGATTCAAACATGTCGGAAGTCCGGTTTCGGCTGGAACAAGACCCCTTGGGCGGGGTCTCGTCCTGAGGCCATTTAATTGTTCAGGGGCGTTGGACGGGGACGTCAAAACCGGCCCCGATGCCCCCAAAAAGGCTGAAACCAGCATGCGGACGTGCGTCACGCCAAAGGCGGGATAATAACGCATCGCCTGTTCGCCAAGGCTTGCGGCGGGCCGCGCCGGCCTCATCCTTACACCCTGTTTCAGCTCCAACTTCACCTATGGCATTGACCCTTTCAGACATTGAGCGCCTGGCGCACCTCTCCCGCTTGTCGTTTGAGCCCGCGGCCAGCAAGCGACTGCTGGAGGGCCTGAACAACTTCTTCGACATCGTCGAGCAAATGCGCTCGGTGGACACCAGCGGCGTGCAGCCCATGGCCCACCCGATTGACGCCATGCCCGACCTGGCCGCCTACGCCCCCAGCGCGCCCCACGGCATGGAACTGCGCCTGCGAGACGACGTGGTGAGCGAGCCCAACCAGCGCGAAGCCAACCAGCGCAGCGCGCCCGCCGTCGAGAGCGGTCTGTTCTTGGTGCCGAAAGTGATCGAGTAAGCCATGAGTGATCTGCACACCTTGGGCGTGGCGCAACTGTCTGCGCTGCTGCAAAACAAAGAAGTCAGCGCGGTCGAATTGGCCACGCGCATGCTCGCCCGTCTGGGCGGCAACCCCTACAACGCGTTTTTGAGCGTGGACTCTGAGGTCACCTTGGCGCAGGCCCAGGCCGCAGACGCTCGCCTCGCAGCGGGTGACACGTCGCCCCTCTTGGGCGTGCCCATCGCGCACAAAGACATGTTTGTCACCACCGACTTCCCCACCACCGCCGGTTCGCGCATGCTGGAGGGCTACCGCTCGCCCTTCAATGCCACCGTGGTGCAGCGCTTGAGTGACGCCGGCATGGTGAGCTTGGGCAAGCTCAGCTGCGATGTATTCGCCATGGGCTCGGCCAATGAAAACGTGGCTGTTCCATCAACCCCTCCACAAGCCGTCACCAACCCCTGGGACGTGAGCCGTATCCCCGGTGGC
>CAIMVC010000292.1 GCA_903844825.1 uncultured Burkholderiales bacterium
GGCGCGCCAGCTGCGGCGGCCGGGCCGGGCTGGGGGCCGGCGCCAGCGGCCGAGCCGGACCGGGCGGCGGGCGCGGCCCCGGAAGGCGCCGAGTCCGAGCTGCCACTGAAGGCGCTCAGCCCCTGAATCGCCACCGTTCTCTGGCCCGCATTGGGACTGCCGCCCAGCACCAGGTTGCGCAAAATATTGGCCAGGCCCGGTGTGGTGATCTCGCGGTCGCGGTAGGAGACGATGCGGTCGTCCACCGAGGCATGCTTGAGCCTGAACACCATCACGCGCTGGCCGCCCGGAGCACTGGGCATGGCCGCCAGCGTGGTCTCGATCAGTCGCACGTAGGCGGGCGGTCCGGACACCACCACCACCCCCTGCTCGGGCAACTCGCCCCAGCCAAAGCGTGGATCCAGCACGCCCAGGCTGCTGAGCACGCCGCGGATGTTCGAGCCCGCCCCCAGCGAGGTGCTGGGGATCGAGCGCACCAGCATTTGCTGGCTGGCCGAGACATGCAGCACGCCGGCGTGGGCAAACCACTGCAGGCCGTAGGTGCCGGTCAGCCGGTCCATGAACTCGGTCGGGTTCTTGACGTTGAAGCGGCCGGTGACCTTGTCGGCCAGCGGTGCGCTGGCCTGCAGCGTCAGGTTGAAGCTGGCGGCAAAGTCGCTCAGCACCTTGGACAGCAACTGGCCTTCGGCGTAATAGCTAAAAGGCGCCTCGGGCCAGGGCGCCGGGCCGGCGCTGACGGCGCCGTTCAGGCCCAGTGCCAGGCAGGTGCCAGCCAGCGCAGCGCGCCAGGTCAGCGGCCTGCGGCGCTTTGGCGTTGGCTGAGGTGTTTTGGTGTTGTCGGATTGGCTGTTGGTCACAGGGCGGTTCTCCACAATTCAATGTCGTTGACCAGGCCTTCCACGGCCAGGTCGAGGTCGGGCACGTCGGCGCCGGCGGGCAGGCAGCGTTGCAGCCAGAAGGCGGACGCGTCGCTGTCCACCATCACATGGCTGCTGCTGGCGCGGCTCCGGGCCAGGGCAATGGTCAGCACCCGTTCCAGCGTGCGTTCGCGCTCGCTGGCTTGTACCGGCAGGTCGCACACACGCGCTTCGAGCAGCAACTGCTGCGTGGGCAATTCAATCAGGTGCACGCGCGACTGGTCAAAAGTCACGGCCAGGCGTTTGGTTTGGGTCAGCGGACCCAGGTCTTGGGTCTGGGCCCAGCGCTCGATCAGGTTCATGGTGGTGGGGTACTTTCTTGTGCTGTCGTCAGGGGCCGGCTTTAGCCCATGGGGTAGGGTGCTTCGGGCGAAATGCCCGAGGCCTTGAGGTCCTGGACCAGTTTGAGCACGGCGGCCACCGGCTCGATCAGGTCGCTGGGGATGTACTGGTTGACGGCGCCCTCGTTGAACAAGGCGTGCGCCAGCGGAATGTTTTGCATCACCGGCACACCCGCTTCGATGGCTGCATTGATCATGAGCTGCGCCAGCGTGCCTTCGCCCTTGGCCATCAGCATCGGCAAGGGCGTGGTGTCTTCGTCGTATTTGATGGCCAGGGCTAGGTGGGTCGGGTTGGTGATCACCACCGAGGCCTCACGGGCCTGCTGCACCGAGTCGTTTTGCAGCAATTCCTGATGCAACTGCTTGCGCTGGCCCTTGATCTGCGGGTCGCCCTCCATGCCCTTGTATTCCTGCTTGACCTCGTCCTTGCTCATCATCAATTGCTTGGTGTACTGAAACCGCTGCCAGGCCAGGTCGGCCAGGGCGATCACGGTGTAGGCCAGGCCGGTGTAGATGATCATGATCTTGAGCAACTGCCCGACGATCTGGCCGAAGTTGGAAATGTCGTAGGCCGGCACGTACATCAGCGTGGGCAGGCTGTCGATGATCAGCAGGTAGATCACCCAGGACAGCACGGCAATTTTTAGCGACGACTTGAGAAACTCGACCAGGTTTTTCTTCGACACCATGTTCTTGGCATTGCTGATCACGTCGAGCTTTTTGGCCGAGGGCATGATGGCCTTGAAAGAGATCAAAAAGCCCGTCTGTATCACTTCGGCAAAAATGCCCACGCCCATGCCGATCATCAAAAATGGCAACAGCAAAAAAACGCCTTCGCGCAGCAAGTCTTCCACCAGCACGCTGATGGCATGCCCGAAGTCGTCATTGATGTAGGGCATGGGCATGAGAATCATGCGGCCGATCTGCTCGGTGATGTTCTGGCCGTTGGCCACGATGTAGCCAAAAAAAGCCACGATCAGCGCCGTCTGGGTGAAGTCCTTGCTCTTGGCGACTTCCCCTTTTTCGCGCGCTTCGCGCAGCTTCTTGGCGGTGGGTTGTTCGGTTTTTTCGCTCATGCTCCGCCTTCCTCAGGGCACGGCCCTGAACACGCGGTCCAGTCTGGCGTTCCAGTTGGCCAGGTCGCGCACCGGCTCGAGGCTGTAGTCGAACAGCGTGCCGGCGTAGACGATCAGCACAAAAATGCCCAGCGCGCTTTTGATTGGCATGGCCAGAAAAAACACCTGCAACTGCGGCGCGAAGCGGCTCACCAGCGCCAACCCGAGTTCGCTGAGAAACATGGCAATGAGCACGGGCGCGGCCAGCAGCAGGGCGGTCAGCACAAAGCGGTTGAGCTGGGTCAGCAGCAGCTCGGCCGCATCCTGGTTCCAGTTCGGCCAGAAGGTCAGCGGCGGCCACAGGCGGTAGCTGTCGTAGAGCATGCCCAGCAGCAGTGTCAGCCCGCCGGAGAGCAAGAAAAAAGTGATGAAGGCGAAATTAAACAAGATGCCCAGCGGCGAGGTGTCGTGCCCGGTCATCGGGTTGATGGTGGCCGCCATGCTGGCGCCGCGCTGGTTGTCAATCACGAAGCCAATGGCCTCCATGGTCCAGAAGGGAATCGCCACCAGGTAGCCCAGCACCAGCCCGATGATGGCCTCCTTGCCCAGCAACATCAAAAAAGTCATGTCCATCTGTATCGCGCTGGCCGGCGGCAGGCTGGGCACCACCACCAGACCCAGACAGGTCGCCACCGCCATGGCGATGGTGCGCGGCACCATGCTGCGGCTCATGAAGGGGACCAGCAAAAACAGCGGCATCAGGCGGGCCTGCACCACGCTGAGCATCAGCAAATAGCCCTTGAGCTCTTCATAGCTGAACGGCCCGAACAAGCTCATGGCGCAGCCTTCCTCGCGCAGCTGGCCGGAACGCGGGCAGCACTGTGGCGAAGGCGGGCATAGCGCTGCATGCTTACCGGGCTACGCGCTGGAAGCTGTCAAAAATCGACAGCGTGTAATTCATCAGCTCGCCGCCCAGCCAGGAGGCGGTGAGAAACAGTGTCAGCCCCACCGAAATCAGCTTGATCGCAAAAGACAGGGTCTGCTCCTGAATCTGCGTGAGCGCCTGCAGCAATGAAAACAGCGTGCCGACCACGGCCGCGACCACGATCGCCGGCATGGACAGCAGCAGCGTCAGGTAAAGCGCCTGCACCAGGTAGGCAACCACATCGTTTCCGTTCATGGTGTTTACGCGTAAGTCAGGATCAAGCCACGGATCAGACGGGTCCAGCCGTCGACCATGACAAACAAAAACAGCTTGAGCGGCATCGAGATCATGGTCGGGGAGACCATCATCATGCCCATGGCCAGCAAGATGTTGGAGACGATCAGATCAATCACCACAAAGGGAAGGAACAGCAAAAAGCCGATCTTGAACGCCTGCGTCAGCTCCGTCACCATGAAGGCCGGCAGCAAGATGATGAAGTCGGTTGACTTGACGCTGGCGGCCAGTTCCGGGCCCCACAGCTCGACGATGGTCTTGCCAAAAAAGTCGCGCTGGTCACGGCTGGAGTGTTTGAGCATGAAGCCACGCAGCGGCTCGGCCCCTTTGGCCACCGAGGCGACCATCTTGTCGACGGACTGGGTGGCCTTGGGCTGGTTCATGAACTCCTGGTGCATGGCGTTGCCGATCGGCGCCATGATGTAGACCGACAAAATCAGCGACAGGCCGTACAGCGCCAGGTTGGGCGGGATCTGCTGCACGCCCAGGGCATTGCGCAGCAGTGACATCACCACCATGATTTTCAAAAAAGTGGTGCTGACCACCACCACGGTGGGCAGCAGGGCCAGCAGCGAGAACGCGATGGCCAGCGAGATCGGATCAAAGCCGGAAGGAGACATCAGTTCACTCGCCGCCTTTGTCGGCTGCAATGGCGCGCAGCTCGCCCACCAGCACGCCGAACTGCCCGTCAATGTCAACCAGCTGGCCGCTGCCGATCACCGCGCCATTGGCGCGTATCGTCACGCCGTGCTGGAGCGGGCGACCCAGGGACAGCGCCTGGCCGGCACCCAGCAGGCGCAGCTCGGCCAGGCTGATGGTTTTTTGGCCCAGGTCAAAGCTCAGGTGCACGGGCATCTGGTCCCAGGCGATCTCGGTGTCGTCGGCGTCGGGGGTAGGGACGGTGGTGTTCATGGTGGTGGGTGATGCAAGTAAATGAAGGGTGGTGTCGTCAAGCCGGACCGGGACGGCCCAGTGACGGCGTTGGCCCAGGGCGGTGCGCAGCAACAGGCTTTGCTCGCCCTGCATGAAGCAGTCGGTCATAAAGACCAGGCCGCCGGGCTGCAGGCGGCGCAGCTGATCCAGCGGCAGCAGGGTCTGGCCCACGCACAACTCCAGCGCCACTGGCAGCTCGTCCATCGGGCAAAGGTCGGGCTCGGCCGGCAGGTCTTGCGCCAGCGCGGCCACCAGCATCAGCGCCAGGCTGTCCATGTGGACCACGACCGGCAGGGTCTCGCCGTCCACCAGCGCCAGTTCCACCGCCAGCGCGTGCGGCGCTTCGGCGGGGCGGGCATCGCCAGCCAGCGCGATCTGTGTCAGTTGCGCTGCGCCGCGCCCGGCGATGGCCAGGCGGCTGGTGATCCACTCCACGACGTGGCCCAGCGCGGCCTGGCGAAATGAGGCCGGCAGCTCGCCTTGCTCGCGCACGCCGAGCACCATGTGCAGCCAGCGGTCCAGCACCCAGGGCGCCAGGTCCAGCGCCAGCTGGCCGCCGGCCCATTCCAGGCTCAGGCGCTGGGAGCCCGTGGCCCGTGCAGGGGCCTCGCCGGGGGCCAGCGGCAGCAAGTGCAGGCGCGCCTGCTGGCCGTTGGGCAAACCGCTCAGAAGCGGGCCGCCGCCGCGGGTGGTCAGGGCGGCCAGGGCCTGGGCCTCGGTGCTGGTCAGGCGGGGGAGTGTCAGTGGGCGACTCAAAATGAAGGTTCCTAAGGCGCAGAAGCAAATGCTTCGGTGATGTGGTCGGTGTCGTGGTCGGCAACCGGGCCTTGGGACTCGTCGATGACGCGCCAGACGGCGTCTCGCCCAAGATCGTTGGCCAGTTGCCGTGCCATGTCCTGGGCGGGTGTGGCCAGGCTTTGAAAAGAGTCGGCCTCGGTGCAGCGAAATTCGGCGACCCAGGCGCCAGCGTCCTCGAAGACGGACACGCTCACCCCTGGGTAGAGGTCGTCTGCCAGGTCCATGCGCACGCTGCGTTGTTCCTGGCCGATCTGCAGGCCGCCCACGCTTTGACGCAACAAGTCGAGCACGCCGGGGTTGACGGCCGCTTGGGCTGATGTCGCCGACGCTGCGCCGCCAAACAGGCCCATGGGGTGGCTCAGCGCCGCTTCGGCGGGAGCTGCAGCCGGGGGCGCCAGATCCGCCGCTTTCATGGCCTGCGCAAAGCGGGCGCGGCTGTCGTCGCCCGGTTGCGTTGGTGTGCCCATGCCGGACTGCGGGCCGCTTTCGGAGCGGCTCGAAGGCATGCGCAGATCCAGGGAAATCGGCCGCTCAGTCATGCGTGCTCCATTCTTCGCGTTCACGCACCACGTTGGCCAGCTCCTCGAGTTCGAGCTCTTCCTTGCGCTCGACTTCGCGGGCCACGGCCGAGTGGTGGTTGCGCGCCAGTTCAAAGAACTTCTGGCGGGCGGTGCTGGCGTCTCTCATGCGGGTGGTGGCACCTTGAAATTCGTCTTTGGCCTTGACGTGGTGCTGCTGCGCGGCTTGCCACTGGCCGTTGTGTTCGAGCTCTTTTTGGCGCAGACCGGCCACGTCGTTTTGAACGTCGGCGATGTCGCGCGGCTTGACCACGCGGCTGCACAGCTCCTGGTACCAGCGCAGCTCGTCGGCGGTGGCCTGGGCTACAAAATCTTCCAGGGCCTGCTGCGCATCGCGTTCGGACTGCGCCGCGATGCCCAGGCGCGCACGCGACTTTTGCAGCTCGGTTTCCGCCTTGTGCTCGCGAAAGGTCTTGATGAATAAAAGCTCGTCAATCATGGCCATCGGGCTGACTCCTTATCGCGCACCGGTGATCTGCATCAGCTGGGCAATGGTGTCGTCGATGCCAATGCGCTCCTTGGTGCCCTGCTTGAGAAAGCTGCGGATCGCGTCGATCTTGGCAATCGCCTCGTCAGCGACCTTGTCGGTGCCGGCCTTGTACTCGCCGATCTTGACCAGCAACTCGACATCGGCGTACTTGGCCATCAGCTCGCGCAGGCGGCCGGCGGCCTTGCGGTGTTCCGGGCTGACGACGTTGTTTTGCACGCGACTGGCCGAGGCCAGCACGTCGATGGCCGGGTAGTGGTTGGCCGAGGCCAGCGCCCGCGACAAAATAATGTGACCGTCCAGAATCGAGCGGGTCTCGTCGGCGATCGGCTCGGTCATGTCGTCACCCTCGACCAGCACGGTGTAGAGCGCGGTGATCGAGCCCTTGTCGTTCATGCCCACCCTCTCCATCAGTTTGGGCAGGGTGGCAAACACCGACGGCGGGTAGCCGCGCCGGGTTGGTGGCTCGCCGGCGGCCAGGCCGATCTCGCGCTGCGCGCGGGCAAAGCGGGTGACCGAGTCCATCAGGAACAGCACTTTTTTGCCCTGGTCGCGAAAGTACTCGGCAATGGCGGTGGCCACGTAGGCCGCCTTGGCCCGCTCCATCGACGATTTGTCAGAGGTGGCGCAGACGATCACCGCCTTGCGCCTGCCGGCCTCACCGAGTTCGTGCTCAATGAATTCGCGCACCTCGCGGCCGCGCTCACCAATCAGCGCAATCACCGTGACGTCGACCTCGGCGCCCTTGACCAGCATGCCCAGCAGCGTTGACTTGCCACCACCGGCAGCGGCAAAAATGCCCATGCGCTGGCCTTCGCCGCAAGTGAGCATGCTGTCAATGGCGCGCACGCCCAGGGGCATCGGGTCTTTGATGACGCGCCGCTTCATGGGGTCGGGTGCCTCGGCAAACACCGGGTAAAAACGGTCGGCCTCGAGCGGGCCGCGCTCGTCAAAGTCCATCGGGTTGCCCAGCCCGTCCAGCACCCGGCCGAGCAGGCCGTTGCCCACGGGCACCATGTGGGCGCGCCCGGTGGGCGTGACTTCGGTGGTGCCCGAGATACCGTACATGTCGCCAATCGGCGTGAGCAGCGCGGCGTCTTTCAAAAAGCCGACCACTTCGGCCTTCATCTCGAATTTTTCGCCCGGCTGGCGCAGGATGCAGACCTCGCCGATCTTCACGGCCGGCACCACCGCCTTGATGATGGTGCCGATCACCTGCGTGACACGGCCCTTGATGGCCAGGGTCGGCGTGTCCTCGATGGCCAGCTCCATCATGTCGGTGACGTAGTCAAAATTTTTCATGGTGCGCAGGTACTCACGCGTAGTTGGGCATGCCGTTCAGTGGCGGGTCCTCGGAGATGTTCATTTCGAACTCGTCGAGATCGGTGAGGTGAGCGGTTTCTGCGTAGATGCGGTGACCCAGGCTGGCCAGCTCCTGGCTGTTATCCAGCGCCTGGCTCAGCCCCGACATGTCGTTCACGCGCTGGCTCAGCTGCGACAAGGTGACCCCGATGCGTATGAGTGTGGTGGTGAAGTCCACGCCGCCGACGCCGGTGAACTTGTCGACAAGTTTGCTGCCGGCAACGTCAGTGAGCATCACGCCCGCGGTGACCGCGAAGGCGCCGATGCCGGGGGCGCCAGCGGGGGCGGAGGCGGCGACAAGGTCCGGCTGCGGCGCGTTGGCCACGTCGCTGGCACTGGCCAGGTTCGGGGCTGCCTGGCTGCCGGCAGGGTCAGCAGGGGCAGCAAGGTCAGCAGGCTCGGCGGGCGCAGCGAGCAGCTCATCCGAGCTGTCCGGGGCCGGGCTGGCAGCGGGGGCATTCATGCTGGCAGACACGCCGCCCACCTGCTGATGCAACTCGGTGAGTGCAGTGGTCATTTTGTCGACCTGGCGGCGCAGGTCTTCTTCAATCGCCGCGAGTTGTCCTTCCAGTTCGTTACGCAGGGGTGAGTCTGACGGCAGCAGGCGCAGCTCGGCCAGCAGGCGCTCTGCGGCTTCGGCGCTCTGGAGGACTTCGAAGGTCAGCTTATCGCGCTGGGCGAGATCAGCCATGGTGGGCGTGGTGCCCAACTCTTTGGAGATGACCGTCAGGGCGCCGGTCATCAGCAGGCTCACGGCCGCCATCGGCAGCGCGGCCACGCCGACCGCGATCAGGCCGGTAGCGGCTCCGCTGGCGGCCTGCAGCGCCAGGTCGATCGCCAGGCTGCCTTTACCGGCCCAGGCGATACGCCGGTCTTCGTCCCAGTCTGAGGGCAAGGCCTTGTAGAGCAAATTGCCCAGCGAGTTGGTGCCCAGCGGCAGCTTGTGCGGCGGCTCTTCGCCGCGCTTGATGGCTTCAGCATTTTCCACCTCCAGCTTGGCGCAGTGGGCGTCGCCCGACATCCGTGCTGTCATGGTGGCCAGGATAGAGCCCGCCACCAGCAGGCCAGCGCCACCGGTGGCGATGCCAAAGCCGATCGCCACCGCGGCCATCACACCCACGGCGAAGGCACCGCCTAGTTTTTGCTTGAAGGTGCGCTTGGCCACCACGTCGAGGTTAGCCGTGAGGGCTTCCTTGACGCTATCGGACGTTTTAACCAGATCGGCATTGATGTCGTGGTTTTTGTCCACGTTACGAAAGTCGAATTTCCCGCGGTCGGCCTCGGACAGTCGCATGGCGGGCGGGGGCGCGTGGCCGCCTTCCGCCGCCGCCTGTGCCGCATTGGGCTCTGGTCGCGCCGGCGCCCGCGGCATGGTCATGCTGGCGCTGGCAAAGGGGCGCTCGCGCAGGCTTGGCGAGCGCTCCATGGCCGGCGCGTCGAGCTGCTGCGAGAGCGGGCGCAGCGCGCCCACGTCCATGCTGCGCGGGCGCTGGCTTTGAATCTGTGACGGAAGGCCGGGCATGCGTTCTTTGTTATTGAAGCTCGCGCATCAGGCTTTCGGCCAGCGCGCGAATTTCAGGGGGGTTTTTCGGCAGGTCACACAGTTGCTGGGCTGCCAGCAGGGCGTCATGCGCATCCACGGTGTAGCCCAGCGCGGCCAGGCATTCGCCGAGCCGGTAGGCGCAGGCAGCGTCACTCGGGTCCAGCGCGTAGGCATAAGAAAAGTGCCGACCGGCCAGCTCGACGTGGCCGAGTTGCTGAATTGCCAGGGCAAAGCCGAACTGGTAGGCCGCCTCGCTTGGGCGGCTTTGCACCAGGGCTTCGTAGGCGTTCATGGCGTCTTCAAAGCGGCCGTCCAGCAGCGCCTGTTCGCCGAGCGTCCACAGCCGCTGCGTTTCCTCGGCCGAGGTCTCGGGCACGCGGGGCAGCTGCTCGATCATCCGGTCCATGGCCTCAATCAAGGCCGTGGCGCTGCTGGGTGCTGGGTCACGCATACTCAGACCCGACTGCCCAGCAGTTTGGCAAAGCCCTGCTCAATAGCCTGCAGCTGCAGTTCCACGCTGGCTTCGACCACGCCCATTTCGCTTTCTAAAATTGCGGCGTCGCCCTTGAGGCGGGCGTCGGGCACGATGTCCATCATGCCCACACCGGGGAAGCGCTCGAGTAACTCGTGGGCGCGCTGGCGCACGGTGTCAGCATGCTCGGGCGACAGGCGCAGCGTGAGTTGTTTTTGGTTGCGCATCACCGACAGGCCGCTTTGCACCACCGCCAGCACACGGGTGGTGTCGTCAAAGTCGGCCATGATGCGGCGCACCGACTTCATCACCAGGTGCACGATGCGCTGCTCGATGGCGGCAAAGTAGTCGACCGTGCGGGTGGCGTTTTCGATCATGCGCTCGGCCTCTTCCATGCGGGCCATGGTCAGGCCTTCTTCAAAGCCGCGCTGCTTTTCGTCTTCGTAGGCCTGCTCGGCCTGGCTGCGAATGTGCTCGGCCTGGGCGCGTGCCTCGTCAAGGAGTTGCTGGGCGCTTTGCCAGGCGCGCACCTCTTCAGGTGACAGCACCAGCCGGGCCGGGTCGGGTGAGGCCAGATCGGCGGGGCGCAGGATTCGGATGAAGCTCATGAGGGACTCGTAGGTGTTCGGCGTGGGGTCAGTGGGCACGCGGCAGGCTGGTCAGGCACTTGTCCCAGTCGCTGGACCAGGTCTGCACGGCGTGCCCATAGGCCGCTTCCAGCAGGCTCGCCGCGGGCACGGGCAGCGCTTTGGCCGCGGCCGGCGGCAGTTTCCATTGCAGGCGCTGACCCAGTGACGGTGCCAGCGTGGCCGCCAGCGCTGCCAGCGACTGCTCGCCGTGCTGAAGCAGCGCGGCAGGCCACTCGGCCAGGGGCACCTCGCGCAGCGCATCGCTCTGGCTGCGCCCGCCTGGGCTGCCAGCCTTGAAGACCAGCGCCCAGTCTGACTCGTCCAGCCCCTGCGCGGCCAGCTCGGCCAGTGCGCTGCTGGCGATCACCTGGCGCAAGGTGGCGCCGTGCATCAGCAGACCCAGGTTCCAGGCTACTTGCGTGATCAGCACGCTGGGCAGCAGGGCCAGGCGGTGTGTGAGTTGACGGCCATCGAGCTCTTCTGACCACCGGTGCGTGTGCTCGTCGGCCAGCGCCTGGGACAGTTGCACGGCCGACAGCGGCGCCATGGCCGCAGGCACGCGCAATTGCGCCTGCGCCGGATGCAGGTCGCCAGCCGGTATCAGCAGAGCCGAAAACACCTGACTGGCCACCGATTGCGGCCAGCCGAGCAGGCTCTGGGCCAGTGTCATGCGCTGGCCTCGGCGTGCGTAGCCGCACCGGCGCGGCTAAATTGCCGCCAGGCCAGAAAGGCGGCAGCGGCCAGCAGTGCCAGCACCAGGGCGAGCGCGCTCCACAAGGCGATTCGCAGCGTGCTGGCCGAGTCCGGATGTACCGAGATGCCCCACACGCTTTGCCACTGCGTGGCCTTGGCGTCGGCTTTGACTGCGCCCGGAATCAGCACCACCGAGACACGCTCGGTGCTCAGGCCGGGAATGCTGTTGACCACCATGCGTCGCACCTGCGGCTGCAACATTTCGAGGTCGTACTCGGGCCGGTACTTGATGAAGACGGCCGCCGAAGAAGGCGAATCCTTGTCCAGCGCCGAGCCTTTTTCGGGCAGCACCAGGTGCACGCGGGCGAACAGCACGCCATCAATGCGAGTGAGTGTTGACGACAGGTCCTGCGACAGGGCGTAGAGGTAGCGGGCGCGCTCTTCGAGGGGCGAGGAAATCAAGCCGCTTTTCTGAAACACCTGGCCCATGCCGCTGAAGGTCTCGCGCGGCAGGCCCAGCTGGTGCAGCGTGTCAACGGCCTTGGCCGAATTCTTGGCATCGACCTGAATGCCGACCATGCCTTCCTTGCCGCTGACCTTGGTGGCCTGGATGCCGGCGCCGGACAGGGCGGCAATGATGTCGTTGGCGTCGGCCTCGGCGATGGACGCCAGCAGATCGACCTTGGCGCCGCAGCCAGCCAGGCCCAGGCACAGACACAGCAACAGGGAACGCGCCAGTTGTCGCAAATTCATAGCGATGTTCATGAGGTCTTCAAAATGGATTCGAGGTTTTGGGTGGACTTGCTGATGCCCTTGCTGACGATCTCGAACTGCAGACTGGTTTGCAGCAGCGTGAACTGCAAGGACATGAGGTCGGTCATGGTGAGGTTGGGCTTGGCCAGCACGTCGCCGACTTGCGCAAAGCGCGCCTTGGTGTCTGCTGACAGGTCCTGCATGGCACCCAGAATGGAGTCCCCGATGGAGGCTTTGTTGTCGCTGGCCACGGCGGGCACCAGCGGGCGCGCCAGTTCCGTGGCCGTGGGGCCCACCGGGGCGATGGCTACCGGCGTGGCTGCGGGGGCGGTGATGACCGCTTCAGCCGCGGCTGCCTGGGGCGCCATCATGCTGGCGCGAAAGCGCTCGACATCGTTAAAGTTCGGTGGTGCCAGAGGCTTGTTGCCGGTGGCAGCGCCGTCGGCGCCGATTTGCGCCGCGGACGACGCGAGGGCTTCGATCATGGGTTCTCCTTCGATGACGGGTGATCGGTGGCGGGTGCCTTGATGCCCAGCAGGCTGCGTGCCAGGCGCAGCGCTGGTTCGTGGCGGGTGGTCTGGCTCAGGGCCTGCAGAACCTGGGTGGCCTCGGCGGTGCGGCGCGCCATCAGCAGGGCCATGCCATGAAACACCTGCACCATGGAGCGGTCGGCGTGGTCGTGGTCCTGGCCGGTGTGCATCACACGCAAGCCCTGTTCGAGCACCAGCACCGCGTCATCGGGACGCTGCTGGTTCAGGTAGGCGGTGGCCAGGCCCAGGTAGGGAAAGTCGCGCTGCGGCCGCAGCACCATCAGGCCGCGAAACAGTTGCTCGACTTCGCGCAGCAGCGTGCCACCGGCCCCCGCGCCAATCATGCCGATCTCGGTCAGCATGCGCACGTCGGCGCTGTCCATCACGTCAGCGCTCATGCGTGACCCATCAGTGCCAGTGCGGCGCCGGCCTGCGCGGCCACCACCGGGTCGCTGACCTGGCCCATGGCTTGCGCCATGTGCAGCGCCAGGCGGGCATGGCCGGGGAGCTTGTTGGCCAAAAAGGCGCGGCCCAGGCCGAGCGTGTAGCCGGCGTTGTTTTCGTCAATGCCGAGGGCCAGCAAAAAGTAACTCACGGCCACGTCAGGCTCGTTTTGGCCGAGCGCGCTTTGGGCCAGTCCGGCGCAAAAGTGCGCTTGGTCAGGGCAAACCCGCCAGAGCATCTCAAAGGCGGGGCGGGCTTTGTCGAATTCGCCGGCCTGCAGCCAGTGGTAGGCCATGGCGTAGGTCAGGTCCAGGGTGTCCTGCGGCACGCTGGTGACCGGCCGCATGGCGCGCAGCTGCTCGACCAGGCTCTGGGTGTCGGTGTGAGTGTCGGGGGCGGCTTGCGGCGCCAAGGCGGTGTTGCTGTTCATGCCGGACACCTCAGGCAAATGTGCGTTTGACGTTATCGACCGCGCTTTGCTGCATTTGCAACTGGGAGTCGATGACGCTTTTAAAGACATCCCGCGCATTGGCGGCGCGCTCGATTTCCTGCTGCATGCGGGCGCTCGCCACTTCGGCACGTAAGTCGGCTTTGGCGGCTTCGTTTTTGTCTTTGGCAGCCTGGTAGGTCACGACTGAAGCACCAATACCGGCCAAGCCGTTGAGGATGGTGCCAATGCCGCTGAACTTGCCCTGCGCCACGGCACCGGCATTGTTGGCGTTGATACCTTCGCCCTTGAAGCCGCCGTAGGCGGTGAAAGCGCCCGCCGCGATCTGACCGACGCCAGAGATGATGCCAGCGTACATCTCCGTCTTGGCAGCCTCCAGACTCTTGGCAATGCTGGTCATTTTTTCCGCGACCATGGTGTTGAGTTCCTTGTCGCGGTTTTCAAGGTTTCCCTTGCGCATCATGATTTGCAACTGGATCAGCAGGTCCTGCAAGGCGAACACACTGGCGATGGCATTGGTGACTTCGCCCATGGTGTTGAGCTGGCTGAAATCGACGGCATCGAACTGCGCGATGGTCGTATTGGCCTTGGCCATGAACTGGTCGGCAGTGACGGTGGGCACCGGCATGCCGGGCGTGTAGGTGGGCGAGGCATCGGGCACCTGCTCAGCCGGCGGCGAGCCACTAACGAAGGTGTAGGGCTGCGCTGTTGCGCCGGTCGGGTTGAGGTTGACGGGCGTGTTGGCCTCGACCGGGCCGGCGCTGGTGGTGCGCGGCCCCGGAATGGACTGGTTGATGGTGTTCATGGTCAGGGTCTTCGTTGAAAGGGTGTGCTGGCGTGTGGCGGCATCAAACCATGCTGCGCCCGCCGCCGCCGAGTGCGCGCAGGCGCGCTTCGTTGGTGGTCTGCAGGCGGGCGGCAGCCGTGTCCCAAATGCTCATGAGCGCTTCTTGCAAGGTGGTCATGAAGTCGGCCGAGTTCTTGATTTGCGCGCTGAGCTGGTTGTACAAAGTCTGCAGACGGTCCTGTTGTGCCTTGATGTCGGCCTGTTCTTTTTTGGTGATGGCCAGGTTGATGGTCAGCACACCTTTGGCGATACCGGTGACACCGCCGGTGATGTTGGCAGCCTGTCCCACGAACTTGGCGGCCTTGGCCACGTCAGCGTATTTGGCGGCCGCGGACGCCACATTGGACGCTGCAGTGCCCGAGCCCGCGCCTGCCGTGACGATTATGACGATCACACCCAGCACCACTTCGGTGCCCAGATTGACCCACATCTGCGTTTCTTCGCTGGCGCCCATGCTTTTGGCCAAGTCGGCCATGACCGAGCCCAGGTTGAGCTTGAGGTCCAGCGGATCCTTGCCCTGTGTCGCGCGCACGGCGTTGACCACGTCCAGCACCGAATTGGCCAGCATGTAGGCGCCATAGGCGATCATCACGCCGCCAACCAGGGCGCCAGCACCGGTGGCAAGCAGCATGGCACCCGCCGCCATGATGGCCAGGCTGGCCACGACCGAGACCACCGCCTTGACAACGCCAAAGATTTTGTCCCAGTCGCCCACATTGTTGGCCTTGGCGGCCTTGGCCTGCGCGACCTCCAGTAGTTTCTCGCGATCTTTCTGGTTGGCCTCCATCTTGGTTTGCCGGTCTTTGAGGGTCTGCGCCTCGCCGTCAATGGAGAGTTCCAGGATCTTGCTGGACAAGAGGTCCATGATGGACTGGATGTCCAGCGGGTCGGCCTTGCTGGCATACAGCAAGGTGTTGACCTGCCGGACCAGTTCGGTGTTGCCCGCCAGTTGCAGTGCGAAGGTGGGGATCCTTGGCTTGTCCTCGCGAATGACCGTGTTGTTGTTCCAGGCCGTGTCAAACGCCGAGGGCGTTTTGCCCAGACCGATGTTGCCGGAAGCGGTCGGGCCTTGTGCGGCCTGAGTGGACTGTGCGCCTTCAGTTTTCCCAGCCAGGGTGTCAATTGACAATGCAGACGTCCCCGCCGCCTTGTTTTGCAGCCACTGGTTGTTCAGCGCTCCGGTGTTCATGCTGGCTCCTTATCGCCTGACTTGCCCATCTGGGCGGCTTTGGCAGCCAGCAGCAGGCCTTGCAGTTCCAGCGCTTTTTGCTTGATGGCCGCGTGGGCCGGCCCGTTGGCCCGGCTCAGGCAGACCGACAGCGTGGTCAGCGCATCCTCGGGTTGGCCCTTGTGGACCAGACACTCGGCGGTGTGAAAGCCCGGCAGCGGGTCGTCGAAGTCAAACACCAGGGCGCTGGCGTAGTAGCCAATCGCGTCGTCATAGTTTTTGAGCACCTGCTGTGTCATGCCCATGCCGATGAGGTAACGGGTCTCAAACGGGTTGGCCGCCAGCAGCAGGCCGAACAGGCGAAGCGCCGTGTCGTACTCGTCACGCTCGTAAAAAAAGCAGGCCATGGCGTAGGCTGCATCGAGTTCGGCGTCTTGCACGCCCAAGAGATCGCCGAGCGTGCCGCCGGCGCGCAAATGCGCCACCACACGCTCGCCGTGGGCAAGTCGCTGTTCTTCGGTGGTGCTGGGCTGGCTCATGGGCTGTCTTAGCGAAAGATGCGCTCGCTGCTCTTTTTGTACTCATCTATAAAGGTCATGCCCATGTTGGTGAACTGACCGATCAAGGTGTTGAGCTTTTGCATCTGCATGTTGTCAGCCTGCGACTGGTTGGAGGCCGTGTCCTGCATGGTTTTGATGCGCGAGTCGAGCGTGTCAATGTCGGCGGCCGTCATTTTTCCGCTGGACCACTTGCTGTATTCGTCAGCGCTGATGGTCACGCCCGCCTTCATGGCCTTGTCCATCAGGTTTTTGCAGTCGGCCGAATTGCTTTCCATGGTGTCGGTGTCTTTTTTACCGGCATTGGCGCGCAAACCCTTGAGGCCGGTGGTGTCCTCCTTGAGCTGGTTCATGGCGGTCAGCTTGTTGAGGTTGTTGGTGCTGCCCTGCAACTGGGTTTGCAGGCGATCGGTGTTGGCGTCGACCATCAGCATCGACAGCGCCATGGCCGCCATTTGCACATTGAACTTGCCACTGGGGGCACTGATTTCCTTGTTCAGCGCCAGCTGTGCGGCGCTGAATTCAAAATTACGGCTGACGGTCACGTTATTCATGAGGATCTCCTTGGCGTGGGATTGATGGGGAGGCGGGACTCAGACCATGCGCCGGCGCGGGCGCGGCGCGGTGGGCTCGCTGCCGACGGCGCGGGGGGCCGAGGCGCCGCTGCCCAGGTCCAGCTCGGGCACCTGGTCGCGCAGCATCTGCTGACTCATTTGCTGGGCGGCTTCCCGGTCGCCCGGCGCGATCATGGCGTCGATGGCCTGCGCCAGCTCGTGCGGTGCACAACCGGCTTGCGCTGCCAGGGCGGCCTTGACCTCGGCAAAGACCTCGGCCTGCCGGGCGAGCAGGGCGTCAGTCTCGGCCAGCAAAGCCTTGCTTTGTTCTATTTGCGCGCGTATCGCTTGATCGTCCATGGTGTTTTTGTGTGTCCAAATCAAAACAAGGGGTAAATTTATCAGACTAATTGTGTTTTTGCACTAAGATTCGTTACAATTTTCACATTTACTTCAGCCTCATGTCTTTCATTCAGGCATCGATCTCTTCATCCCAGCCTTCAATGGCCGGGTTCGCAGCCCCTGCAGGCGACAGCCAGCGGGCGGGGCAGGCGCAGCTTTTGCCCGACATCAGCTCGACCCTGAGCAATGCGGCCGAAGAGCTGACGCAGTCCTTGTCGGGCAAGGCGCAGGAAAAAACCATCAAAGAGCGCAAGGCCAGCACCGACTCGGGCTTGTCTGATCTGAGCCGGGCGCAGCGCCTGGCCATGCTCAAGTCCATGGCCGGTGGCGCCGGTGACGGGCAACAGGCCGAAGAAAAGGTGACCGATCTGGCCCGGCAGTGCCTGCGCCAGCCCGGCCAGTCCAGGCGGCTGGTGCGTGAGCAAGGGGGCGACGCCTCGGAGCGTTACCTGGCCCTGATGGAGGCCGCCGAGCTCATTGAAGAGGGCCGCGTCGGCTCCGACCCGGGCGGGCGGGCCAGCGAGGCGCTGCGAGAAGCCGCCGCTGAACTGCTGGCCGAGCACGGCCGCGATATTCGGGCAGACATCAACACCTTTGAAGCCACCCGGGTGCTGTCACCCGAAGAGGCCGGGCAGTTCAGGAGCACTTACCGCGACGTGGTGCTGGGCGAGTCGGCGGTGAGCGACACCTTGCGGCGTTTGCTCGAAATGGTGCCGCAAGGCCAGGGCAGCGACTATGCCCGCGTGCTCGAAACCACGCGGGAGGCGCTGGGGCTGGACCTGGCCGCAGCCAGGCCGTCAGCCGACCCGGTGCGGCTGCAGTCGCTGGTGGCCGATCTGGGGCATTTGAAGGTGATCAGCACCGTCATTGACCAATGCGACGAGCTCTCGCAAAGCCTTACTGCGCGCCACGGCGTGCCCAAGTTTTCAGCCACCAGCCTGACCTGGGAGTTGCTGTCGCTGACGTCTGACCGCTGGGTTGACGCCTCGCGCGTGACCGGCATCAGCAACCGCTTCAACATGAACGATCCGCTGCTTGCCGCGGTGCATTTTTTGACCGGCGCCCGCATTGCGCTGCGCGAGCTGCCGGTGCAGGTGTTCGGCAGCATGGAAGGGCGCCAAACCCTGCTCGACGCCGCGCAGGGCGCGCTGGACGAAGCCATTGACCGGGAGGAAGGTTTGATATGAGCGCCTCTTACGCGCTGTCGGAGTTCGCCCGGGGCCTTGGCCTGCCGGATGTGAGTTTGCCGCCGCAGGGTGTTGTCAACATGCAACTGGCCGAGGGTTTGCGCCTGTCGGTGGAAGAATCTGGCGACGAAATTTTGGTCTACACCACGCTGGACACGCCGCATCTGGACAGCGCCCGCGTGCTGGCGGTGCTGCAAGCCTGCGACCTGCGCCGCAGCGCCCCGAACCGGCCGGCAGTGCAAGTGGCGCAGCAGGGCGCGGGTGCCGACATGCAGCTGATCATGCTCATTCGATGGCCCGAGCACAACTTGCAGGCCTCGCAGTTGCATACCGCCTTGTCGATTTTTGCGCAGTGCCGGCGCGAGTGGCTGGGGTTGGCCGCATGACACCTATGACATCCTTTTCGCCGCAAGCACGGGTGCACGCCTGATGGCTGAAATTTCACGCACCAGCGAATACTCCTTTCGTCAGGGCCTGACCGTCCTCGACGAAAAGGTGGCCGACGCCCTGGCGCCCTCGGTCAAACCGATGGGGCTGGAGGCGGTGCACAACCTGGTGGTCGATGAGCGGGCCGGCTCCGAAGCCGACCGCGAATGGATGGACTGGGTGCAGGAAGAATCGTTGGACGATCAGGACTTGCTGCTGCCCGGCCCGTTTGCCGAGTCGTTTGACCTGGCGCGCGAGGAAATTCGCCAGTGGCTGGTCAATGACCGGGGCGGCGACCCCGAGGACACCCGGGTGCTCAAGCAGTGCCAGCGCCTGCTCAGCGAGGTCCGCGCCAACCTGGACCTGGTGCATTACTACGTCAACGCGGTGTTCAAGGGTTAAGCCATGGCAGTCAGCGCCCGCGAAACCCAGGTCTTGTCGCAACTGGCCTACCTGTACCTGCTGCAGGGCTACCCCGAGCGTGCGCTGGTGGTTTACGCCTCCTTGCGGGCGCTCGAGCCACGCGTGGTGCAGCACCTGCGTGGCCTGGCGCTGGCCTGCTCGCGCTCTGGCCAGCACGAAAAGGCCCTGGCCGCCCTGGACCAGCTGGCCCTGCAAGGGGCTGTTGACGGCCCGTTTTATTCGCTGCGTGCGCGCGTGCTGACCGACCTGGGTCGCCTGCCCGAGGCGCGCGCGGCCATGCGCACCTGCGTGCAGCTCAAGACTTCTGTGGCTGCGTCTTCCACTGTTTCAAACCGCGGCGCCCGCTCATGAAAATACTTGCCCCCATGCAGCGCCTGGCTCTCGCGGCGTCCAGTCGCAACGACCTGGTGCTGGCCGTGTTCCTGGTGAGCATCATCTTCATGATGATCCTGCCGCTGCCCGTGCTGGTGGTCGACATCCTGATTGGCATCAACATGAGCCTGTCGGCGGTGTTGCTGATGGTGGCGCTGTACCTGCCGTCGCCGCTGGCGTTTTCATCGTTCCCCTCGGTGCTGCTGGTGACCACGCTGTTTCGGCTCGGCATCTCGATCGCCACCACCCGCCTGATCCTGCTGCAAGGCGACGCCGGCAGCATCATTCAGACCTTCGGCAACTTTGTGGTGGGTGGCAACCTGGTGGTCGGTCTGGTGGTGTTTTTGATCCTGACCATCGTGCAGTTTGTGGTGATCACCAAGGGTGCCGAGCGGGTGGCCGAGGTGGCGGCGCGCTTTTCGCTGGACGCCATGCCTGGCAAGCAAATGTCGATTGACGGCGACATGCGCGCCGGCACCATCGACATGGTCGAGGCCAAGCGGCGCCGCAACGTGGTTGAAAAGGAAAGCCAGTTGTACGGCGCCATGGACGGCGCCATGAAGTTCGTCAAAGGCGATGCGATTGCCGGCATCATCATCGTGTTTGTCAACCTGTTGGGCGGCATGCTCATTGGCATGATGCAAAAGGGCATGACGGCCGGCAAGGCGATCCAGACGTACTCGATCCTGTCCATCGGTGACGGCCTGATCTCGCAGATTCCGGCGCTTTTTATCGCCATTTGCGCGGGCATGATCGTCACCCGCGTGAACTCCGACGACGGCAAGCCTTCCAACGTGGGCAAGGAAATCGGCGCGCAGATTCTGGCGCAGCCCCGCGCCCTCATGATTGGCGGCACCATCGCTGCCGGCATGGGCATCATCCCGGGCATGCCGACCTTTGTGTTTGCAGTGCTGGCGGTGGTGTTGCTGGGCTTGGGTTACCTCCTGATGCCGCGCATGCAGGTGGACGCCACCACCGGCGAGGTCACCGAAGTGCCCGCCCTGCAGGCCAGCAGCGGCCCGGCGCCGGTCAAGAAAAACGACGGCACCGACGAGTTTGTGCCGACTGTTCCCCTGATCCTGGACGTGGCTCAGAACCTCAAGGTGTCGCTCGATGCGCAGGCCCTGAACGACGAACTCATCAAGATCCGCCGCTCGCTGTACTACGAAATGGGCGTGCCTTTTCCGGGCATCTTTCTGCGTTTTTCCGACCGCATGGAAGAGGGCACTTACAACATTTTGCTGTCCGAAGTGCCGGTGGCACGCGGCACCCTGCGCCCGGGCTGGCTGCTCACCCGCGAGCCCGAGCAGACGCTGTCGGCGATGGGCACCAGCTACGAAAAAACGCCGGCCTTCCTGCCCGGCCTGACCGAGTCGCTGTGGCTGCCCGCCAGCATGGAGGCGTCGATGCGCACGGCCGGCCTGTCGGCCATGGACCTGAGCCAGGTGCTGACCTACCACCTGGCTTCGGTGCTGCGCAAGTACTCGCCGGACTTCATCGGCATTCAGGAAACCAAGTTCCTGATGAACGCCATGGAGCAGCGCTTTCCGGACCTGGTCAAGGAAGCCATGCGGGTCATGCCGACCCAGAAAATTGGCGAGATCTTGCAGCGTCTGGTCTCCGAAGACATCTCGATTCGCAACCTGCGTGCCATTTTGGAGGCGCTGGTCGAGTGGGGTCAGAAGGAAAAGGATTCGGTGCTGCTCACCGAGTATGTGCGGGGCTCGCTCAAGCGCCACATCAGCCACAAGTACTCGGCCGGTCGCAACATGCTGCCCGCCTACCTGCTGGCGCCCAAGTTCGAGGAGACCGTGCGCGCCGCGATCCGCCAGACCTCTGCCGGCAGCTACCTCGCGCTCGACCCGGCGGTCAGCAAAAAGCTGGTCGACAACATCAAAAAAGCCGTCGGCAAGCTGCCCGCCACCGGACCGCTGCCGGTGCTGCTGTCGTCCATGGACATTCGCCGTTACCTGCGCAAACTCATCGAGCAAGACCTCTATGAGCTGCAGGTGATTTCCTACCAGGAACTGGTGCCCGAAGTGAACATCCAGCCGCTGGCCCGGGTGGATTTGTGAGTCCACGGTGACAGACACAGCCACCGCAACCGCAACCCCCACGTCCAGCGTGCAGCTGCGCGTGCTGGCGGGCCTGCACGAGGGCGCGGTACTGGCGCTGGCGGCTGATGCGGGTGCCGTGCGCCTGGCGGCGGGCGGGAAGACCGATGTCTTATTGCGTGACGCCCCCGGCGAAGCGCTGCTTCAGAGCGGCGACGACGGCGCCTGGCACTGGCGCGAGCCGGGTTTTGAGCAAGCCATCGCCGTGGGCCAGGCCTGGCGCTGGGGCACCCTGGTGCTGGCGCTGGCCGATGCCAGGCAGCCCTGGCCCGAAGAAGGCTTGCCCGCGCTGGTGTTTGACCGGGCCGTGGTCAGCCCGGCGCCGGCTGCGACCCCCGAGGCGGCAGAGCCGTCGGTCCCTGCGGCGGCCGCCGAAGCCGCCGATGTTGCGGAAACGCCGGCCGCAGCCGATCCGGCCGCTGCACCGCGCCGGGGTGTTCGCACCCGCTCCGGTGCGCGCCTGCGCGTGGCGCTGGTGGGCATCGTCGGCGCGCTACTGCTGGTTTTTGCCTTGCTGTTCGTGCTGCTCGGCCAGACCCCGGCACCGGCCAGTGACGTGCCGGTCAGTCTGGCGGTGGAAGCGGCCCCGGTGAATTTATCGAACATCAACAAAGCGATTGCGCAGCTGGAGCTGACCGGCCTGGTGCGCGCCAAGCTGCGCGACGACGGCCGGCTGCTGCTCAGCGGCGTGGTGCCCGACGAGGCGCAACTCGATGCCTTGCTGCGCGCCGTGTCGCTGCAGACTCGCCGGGCCTCGCCCCGGGTTATCACGCAGGCCGAATTTGTGGCCCGAGCGCGGGGCTTGCAGGCCAACCTGCCCGAGGGCATTGAAGCCATGGCCGAGGACGCTGGCCGCCTGGTGCTCATGGGTAGCAACGCCGATGTGAACTGGGTGCTGGCCCGCCAGTTGGTCGACAGTGAGCTGCCCGAGGTCTTGTCGGTGGAGCACCGCACCGCCGGCACACCCGAGGTGATGCGCGAATGGCGCGATACACGGGCGACCGTGCAAGCTCAGCGCCAGGCCGCACCCGCGGCTGCGCCCGCCCCGCCGCCAGTGGTGTTTCCGCCACTGCCCGAGATTGCCGCGGTCGTCGGCGGCGCCCGGCCGTTCGTGGTGCTACTCAATGGCGACAAGTGGCTGCCTGGCGGCCAGTTCGGCGGCGTCACGCTGCGCGCCGTTGAGGATCAGGCGCTGGTGTTTGACGACGCGCAGGGCAATACCTTGCGCAGGCCACGATGAGCATCGAACCTGGCTTGATGGGTCTGCTCGATCACCCCGGCGAAGGGGGCGGATCGCCGGCGCCATCACACGATATCGAGCCGGTCGAGCTGGTCCAGCGCCTGCAGGGACCGGACGGGCCGCAGCTGATGCGCGAACTCCGGCAACGGCTCGATGAGCTGCGCTCCCGGCTGCAATACCGTGCCAGCCAGGGCGCTGACAGCCACACCTACGAGCAACTCCAGGCCGCGCTGGCGGCCACGGCGGCAGCCAGAGACATCCTGCTGCGTTTGCCAGTCAGTTTTAACGACAATTTCGACAGTCCCTTGGTCAGCGCACCAAGAATTACCAAAGAGAGCCCACCATGATCACCAACTCGTCATCCATTTCCGGCGAATACATCAACCAGGTCGGCCTGGCCGCACTGAGCACGCGCGAGGCGCAGCTGCAAACCGCCATCAGCGGCGTGGGCAGCTCACCAACCACGGTCGACATGCTCAACCTGCAGCAGCAGGTACAGCAGTGGTCCATGCTGATCCAGGTGGTCAGCACCTTGTACAAGGAAGTTTCTGACGCGCTCAAGGGCGTGGTCCAGAAGTCGTCCTGAGCGGCGTGGTGGTGCCGCCCGGATGGCCCAGCCACGCGACCGGCCAAGGTCGCGTCGTTGAGAGGCCGCGGCATTTACCGACGATGCGAGGGCGCAAAACGTTCCGTCATTGCGAGCGAAATCTGGCGATCCAGTAGCCCGCATGCACGGATTGCCACGGCCTGCAGCCTCGCCATGCTGGGCGTTGCGTGCATGGCCGTGGCCTCCTTGGCTGGTGATGACAGACCTCAGAGTCGGTGAATACAAATGAAAATCCCAGCCAACACGATTCATTTCAACCCGGTACTGAAGACGGCCAGCAGCACCGACGAGGTCGGGCAGGCTCAAGCCAGGGGGCAACTCTTGGGCATGGCGGTCACCCTGACGAGTGGCGGGTCCGCCAAGTCGGGTTTTTTGCGGCTGCGCGCTGGCGATAAGACCGGACCCGACCTGAGCAACGGTCGCTGGGGCTCGGGTAGCACCGCGGCCGCCAGCCTGGTCAAGGATTTGGTGCACAAGGCTTACGGCGCCGATTCGCCGATTGCCAAAAATTTCGACGCCTATTTGCAAAAGCGTGAAAAGGTGGGGGTCAAGAGCTTTCTTAAACTGGTCAAGGCCATGGAGCGTGACTCGCTCCCGCCCGATTCTGATCTGAACAAAATGAGCCTGCCACACATGGGGGGCCGCTTGCGGCTGTGGCGTGGTGGCAAACATATCGCTCCGATGCCGGCCTTGGTGCCGCCTAAGCCCGACCTCATGCCGCGCCCGCTGAGCCGCTCATTGGATGGTGCCTTGGCCGGCTCGGCACGCTTGTCAACAGCCATCAGCCATCAGCTCGAGCTGCCGCAGCAGGCGCATCCGGTCATGGCTGGCGCCCAGCCACCTGCCGCCCAGCCGCTGCCGCAGGACCAGCCGCAGCTTGATCTGCAGGCGCCACCCGTGCCGATTCAGCCGCCCCGGTCGTCGCCACCGCCGGCGCCTGTGTTGGTGGCAGCCCATCAGCCGCACCTGGAGGGCCACCTCCTGAACAAGGGGGTTGTCGATCTGGAAGGCCTGCCGCCCTCGGCTGCAGCGGGTCTGCGTCAGAACCAGGGAATCGTTACCCCGGAGCTTGTGCAGTGGCTGGTCAGCAGCGGCCAGTTGCGGCCTGCGCTGGATCCGGAAACGCAAAATATCCAGATCGAACTGCTACCCAAGAGCGGCGCCAGCACCATGGCGCTGATGATGGTCAAGGACGATGGCCAGAACACTTTTCTCGTGAAGGAATGCGGCCAGATGCTCGAGCTCGACGGTCTGGCTCAGTATGCCGGCTACTACCAGGATGTGGACAGCCGGGCCTGGATAAGCTATGCCTTTGAGGACCAGAAACTTGAGTACGTCGGCGAAAGCCCGATCGGACGCATGGGCACCATCGACACGCCCAACGGCGCCCGCTTCGGCCTGGCCCACACCGAAGCCACCTTGCGCTACCTGCCCGAGCTTGACGCGCATGTGCTGGACCGGGGCGTTGCCTTGCTTGGTAACCAGAAAGTGATGCATCAGCTCAATGTGCTGAGGCTGGCGCCCGGACGCCCCATCGCCGATGTGTTGGAGGCCAGTGCGGACAACCCGGCGCTGGCCCTGCAAGCGGCTGCCGACATGGGCAGCGCGCTTGGCGCCTTTCACCGGCAGACGGCCGACCCTTCATTGGTCGAGCCCACCGGCGGCCTCAAAGTCCTGATCCATGGCGATTTCCACCCGGGCAACTTGTTTTATGACCCCGACAGCCGGACCTTGACGGCCATCGACCTGGCCGGCGCGGCGGGTAATTTTCTGGACCTCAATGAAGAGTCCGTGGAGTTTGCCGTCGCCAGACCGCTGAAGGCGCCGGTTTACACGGATCGAGTGCCGCCCGGCCGCGACATGCTGATGGACCTCAAGCGGGCGATGGAGCAGGGCAGTCATTTCAAGGAGGGTCCCCCCGAGCTGCAGCAAGCCTTTCTGCAGGCCTATGCGGAGAACTTCAAGGACCTGCTTGATGCCAGCGGTCAGCCGCGGTACTCTCTGCAGCGGCTGCTAACGCTGGCCGAGCAACCCATCCTGGGCCAGGCGCTGACCTGAGGTCAGCGTGCGTTCATCTTCAATACGAACCCTCAGAGCAAGTCTTTTAACCGGCTAAATATCCATGGACGACGACACCATCAGTCCCCAATTTCACAGCTTGCTCAATTCTTTTTGCCAGGCGGTCGGGCTGCCGCTGGACGATCAGGCGCTAGGCCTGGAGTTCGAGGCTGGCGGCCACACCGTGGTCGTGGCCGAAGATCCGCGCGCTGACGACAGGCTGCTGGTGGAGGTGCTTGTTGGCGGCGTGGGCGAGCTCCGCGAGGGCGCCGCCATGCTGCTGCACCAGCTCAACGATGCGGCCCGCCTGGAGCACGACTGGGTGGTCTCGATCAGCCCGGCACAGGCCTTGCGCCTGCACACCCAGCAGCCAATTGCCAGCACCAGCGCCGGCGACCTTGAGGGCTTGCTGGCCGAGGGCATCGAGCGCGCTGCCGCCCTGGCCCAACTGCTTGCGTCCATGCCAGCCCGGGCGGGCGCCGACGAGCCTGCGCCCGTCAGGTTTGACCCCGCCGCAGCCGGAATGCTCAGGGCCTAAGTGGCGTCATGGCCGCAATCTCGGAGCCGCCGCCGAGGGCAGTTATTTGGCCATCCATTGCGGTGAGGGTTTCGGGCGCAGCGGCACCATACTGGCGTCGCTGCAGCTGCCGCTTGCCCGGCCTTGAAGCAAGGCCAAGCGCTGCGGCGCGCTAACCGATCACAGCCTGTTTGAGACTGCCGAGCAGGTCAGCGAGAGCGGGGGCTCGCGTGCTCGGGTCGTCGTCAATCAGCGGTACCGTGACACCGACTTCGGGCGATACCCACTCGAATTCCGACTCGCCCAGGGCAAAGGCTGCTGCGCCGGCCAGTAACTTGATGGCATCGGTGATGACGCCGCCTTTGCCCCAGCTGACTGGGTCCAGGTCAAGTTTGGCGCCGGCCTGTGCCTTGATGAAATACTCAAGTGAGGCATTGAGGTCCAGCACGTCCAGCGGCTGCGAAAACAAGTCGCCCACCAAGTTGGCCAGGCGCACCTTGCCGTCTGCGCCCGGGTTGGCCAGATCGAGTTGGGCATTGAGATTCAGGCCGGTACTGATCTGGGCAAAGGCGTTGGCAAACCGATCGGCGTTGCCAATTTCGGCCCTGAACAGGCCGCTGAGCGCCAGGTTGACATCAAGTTCTGGCAGATCGACCCAGGTGCCGCCGGTCAGGTAACGGTCATTGATGTAAAAGCCGTTGAGCAAAGCGGCAATGCCCGCGCCGAACTCGCTGGCCGATACGTTTTCTCCCGCGTCCAGTTTGGACCACTCGATCAGGCCACCCGTGTCCACGCCAAAGGACAGGCGCGGTGTGACGTTGAACTCTGCTGTCGCCGAAATCGGTGCTGACAGGGGGTAGAAGGTGTTGATGATGTCCGAGTAACCAGTGGCCTTGATCAGGTCCAGGTTGAACAAGGACAGCGGCCCCGAGTTGAAAGAAAGAGCTTTCAGGTCGGGGTTGAAAGTCATCAGGTCCACCGGCTCGTCCATCCATAGTTTTTGCAGCAGAGCCGGGTCGCTGAGGAAGGGGAAGTCAAAGCCGTTGTCTTGCAGCCAGGTCCAGCACTCTTTCAGGGCCGGCGACTTGTCCAGCAGCGCCAGGAAAAAGCCCGACATGGCGTTGTCGCCCACAAGCTTGTCCAGCCCTTTGCCGTCCAGCGTGTTGAGGAAGGTCACCCGAGAATTGCTTGAGGACCAGGACGAATAGTCGCTAAACACGTAGGTCTTATTGGTGATGTTGTAGCTCTTGAGGTCGGCGATCACTTCTTTGACGGTGTCGTCGCTGAGTTTGTCGTAACCCAGCAAGCTCAGGTCACTCGAGGTCAGTTTCGGCGCGTAGTCGATGTAGGCCTTGTCGGTGTCCTCGCTGCGGCCAGCGGGGCGCCACCAGTCACCATGCTTGTCCCAGACAGTGCTGTCCTTCATGGTGGTCATCAGGATGTCACGGGTCACGCCAATCAGCTTGTCGATCTGGTTGTAGCTGGCCACTTCGACCGGGTCGCGCGCCTTGATGATGTCTTGCAGCAGCGTCAGCTTGTAGGTGCTGTTGGTTTCTTTCATGCCGCCGGTGTTGGCGCGTGGAATGTACTCCAGGGTTTGGATAGGGCTTGAGCCCATCAGCGTGGCCATCGCCTTGTAAAAATCGGTGGGCGCCACGGTCTGGTCGTTGACCGTGTTCATGAAGGTCTGGCAGGCGTTGACCAAGTCGCCAATCTTCTTGGCCGAGTTGACATGCTCGCCCTTGATCGCGGTAGAGGCCAGCAAACTGGCAAACAGCGGTATCCAGTCGCTGCTCATGTTGCTGATGCCCAGCGTTTGAAAGTCCGACATCGTGATCGATTTGACATCGCCGGCGGAGTTGTTGTCTGTCGCTGCCAGGGTCTTGAATTCGTCGATCACTGCCACCGCCAGGCCGCTGCCAGTGGTTCCCCGCGCCTTGTTGTAGCTGTCGTTGCTGGCGTTGATGACCTTGGCGGCCGCGTCATAGAGGTCGGCAAACTTCTCGGGGCTGCGCCAGGTTCTGTCGTATGACCAGTCTCTGATGGCTTCGTTGGCCTCGGTCCTGACACTTTCTTGCTGGGACAAGATCGGCAGACCAATCAGCGCAAAGTCATTGAAGGTGAGGTGAAACTTCACCAGATCTTCGTCATCAGGGTTGTCAATTTCCCAGCCGCGGATATTGCCCTTGACCGTCTGGTTGGCCATCAGGTCCTCGATCTTTTTCTCGACGGTCCACAGCGCCTTGAGCTCGCTGTAGCTATCAATGTCCGAACGCTCCAGCGCATTGACGATGTCGTAGAGGATGTAGCTGGCAGCTTTACCGCCGTACTTGTAGTCGTCGTATTCGTGGCTGAAGGAGCCACCGCTCCAGTCAAGGCCCGTGCCATCAACGATCTTGCGCTCACCTTCTGTGATGACCCCCAGTTTGTAGAAGGTATCGCCCATGCTCTTGGCGTTCCAGCCGGGGTAGTCGCCTTTGCCGCTGACCATGTTTTGCAGGCGCACGTATTGCACGATTTCATCCAGATCGCTGGTGAAATCGACGCTGCTGAAGGTCTTCAAGACGGTCTCGTCCGACCAGTCCTTGGCAAAGACATTGCTCTTGCCGTCGCTGCCCTTTTTGTTGTTCAGGATGCTGGTGACCGCATCAATGCTCGTGAAGTCCACGCCCTTCGCGCCAGTTTTCTCGTAAGTGGAAACGGTGCTGAAGTCGACGCCGGCTTTGTCAAAAATCTGTGGCGACAGGGTTTGGGAGCTTGCCTTTCCGGCCTTGACCTGCTCGTAGATCAACTTGATGGCGTCGGTGCGGCTGAGGTAGTCGACCTCGCTGGCCGACGATGGCAAGCTGTAGTCGATGGATTTTTTGGCATAGGCGTTGCTGGTGGCGTCCAAGCTGCCGTTTTTGACGTCCCAGACATAGCTGCCCAGTGAAAACGACAGGGCGGTGCCACCGGTCTGGTCGATTTGGCTGACCTCGGTCAGGGCCTGGTTGTACAGACCGCGCAGGCTTTGCAATTGGTTGACGGCTTCGAGCACCTGCTCGGTGGTGTCCAGCGCTTTTTGGATCTGCTCGACCGGGCTGAGCTCATTGGGTGACGGACGGGTGACTGAATACGCGACCGAGTCCGCCACAGCTTTGACGAATTGGTAGGCGTCAAAGGGAATGCCGGTGGCGGCGGTGATGGCCGCGGACAGTCCCGCCATGGCGACATCCACCCCGTCGCGGTCCTTGAAGTCGTTCCAGAAGGCGGCAACGGTCAGCGCCAGTTCCTGGAAGGAGTCGACCGTCGAGCGCATGCTCTCAAACAAGGTGATCACGCCGTCGTTGTTGCGATCAAGCCCGGCTCGCAGGTCGGCCAGGGCGCTGTTGATGGCGTTGGCAGGTGCGTTGGCCACGCTGGTGATGAGATCCTCCACAAACCAGAGCCAGTCGGACACGTCGCCAGGTTCAATCGCCAGAGGCACCGGGTCCGCGGGCCAGGGCAGCGGGGCGTTGAGAAAGTCCTCCACAAAATACATCGGCGTCATCACCGTGTCGAGCAGGTTCAGCCCGGGCTCCATGGTTTTTTGCAGCACGGTCTGGGCGCCAATGCTGATGTCGTCGAAGTAGACCTTGCCGTAGTCCTGGCGGTCCTTGGTGCTGTCGCTCGAGTCGTAGTTCAGGGAAATCGGCACGGTCAGCTTGGTGCTGATTTGCGGGCTGAAAATGCTGATCAGGCTGTCGATGTGGTCGAGCGCGCTGTCGGTGGCCCCGGCCGCAGTCAGCAAAAAGTCCGGCAGACCAGACTCGCCAATCGCGTCCCGGATGTTGATGTCGCCAATCGGGATGCCAGCAAGGTCCAGCTGCGCCAGCAACTGGGTTGACAGGCGTCCGTTGAGCTCGGCTTTGAGGGCATACCAGTCTGACAGCTTGAAGGCGCCGGCCGCGATCTGGTTGAAGAACTTGGCGGTGGTGTCCACGTCCATCGTCATCTTGTCGTTGACGGTGCCGTCGTTGTCCTTGAGGTAGACGCTGACCGAGCCCTCGATACCCGTGTTTTTGCGCGCGTCGGTGGACAGGGCGCGCGGGCTGTTGATGTCCGAGCCAGCCACGATCAGCGGGCCGAGCTGGCCGGCGACTTGCGAGCCTTCTTTCAGGCCGGCGTCGATCGACAGCTCGACCTTGGTCTTGGTGGTGTCGTAGACCAAGAACTTGTTGGCGTCTACCTTGCCTTCGAGGTTGATCTCCAGGGCCAGCTTGGCGCCCAGATTGGCATCAATGCGCGCCTGCGCGCCTTCAACGCCCACGCTGCCGAGCATGTCCAGGTTCAGGGCCTCGAACTCCAGCTTGGTGTTGAACTTGAACACGCCCGTGTCCGGCGTCAGGCTGAAAGAGTTGGGCCAGAAATTGGCCTTGTACTCGGCCCAGGAAGGAAGGTCGAACTGGGTGCCGGTGTTGCGGCCGATCATGACGCGGGGCGGCGAGGGCGTGCTGCGGACCGGGTCGGTGCCGGGGTCCGTGCCCGTGCCTGGGTCCGTACCGGTGCCGGGGTCAGTGCCGGTGCCGGGGTCAGTGCCCGTGCCGGGGTCGCTCGAGGTGCCGTCGTCCTCCCACCAGTCGAGTGTTGCGCCGCTGCTGGTGCCACTGCTGGTGTTCGTGCTGGTGTCGAACGTGATGGTGTAGTCGTCGGCCGTCGGCTCGGTGTCGCTCATCAGGTCCTCAAGCGAGGGATAGGACGAGGCGGACATCAGCATCGGCTCCTCCGAGGCGGACATCATCATCGGCTCGTCCGAGGCGGACATCAGCATGGGCGAGGCCATGGCGCGCAGCATCGGCTGCGGCGGGGCGCTGGAGACCAGGCGCGCGGTCGGAATCTGGGCCAGCATCTCGCTGATCACGTCCCAGATCATGGCGGACATCTCGTCGAGCGAGCCGATCAGCGGCAGATCCTGGTTGCCCAGCGACTGCAGCATCATCTGGATGGTCGTGCCCAGGGAGTCGGCCAGCTGCAAGGTGTTGCCGCCGACCTCTTGGCTGGCCACGCCGCTGACCTTGCCCGACTGGTCGGTCAATGTGACGCCGAGCTCATGCATGTTGGCCGTCATGGGAATCGTCACGCTGGCACTTCCGCTCAGAACGTCAGCGCGCGTCAGGGTGTGGGTGACCACCTGCTGGTCGGGCAGGGTGATCGTGAGCACATCGCCAATGGTGGCGGCGCTGCCGTCGGTGGCGCTGGTGTTCAGGCTGATCACCACGCTGGGCATCTGGCCCAGGGCGGTGGGCGAGATCATCTTGATGGTGGGTGCCTCGGGCGCCACGGTGTCCATGGCCAGACCCTGAGCCTGGCTGATGCCGTGGGTGCTGGTGGCCGCTCCGATCGGCGCCAGTGCGCCCTGCAGGTCGCCAACCAGGGCGGCCGCGTCGCCATCGGGTGCGCCCTGCGCCACCAGCGCGTGCAGCAGGTCGCTGCCGCTCAGGTCCATCACGCCGCTGCCGCTGCTGGCGTGCTCGGCCAGGCTGTTGGCCAGGCTGCTGACCAGGTTTTGCTGCACGTCCGGGTCGCTGGAGACCTTGCTGATCAAGGTGGCGATCTTGGCGGCGGCGATTTGCAGCTTGAGCGCGTCGGCACTGTTGCCCACCAGCGGGTTGAAGTTGTTCAGGTCCACGCCGGGCAGGCCCAGCGCGAGGGCCAGCTGGGCGCCGGCCTGCTGGGCGCTCAGGCTGCCATTCGAGTCCGCCACCAGCGACGCAATCAAGGTGGTCACCGGGTTGATGACCAGCGCGCCCTCGGGTGCCTTGAGCACCATGGTGTTGGCAATGCCGGTGTCGGTGTTGACGCCACCCACGGCCATGATCGGGCCGCTCTGGATGATGTTCTTGAGGATGAAGCGGCCATCGGCGTCGGTCATGACGCCGGTGTACTCGGCGTCTTCGGCCACACCATTGCGGTTGGCGTCGACGTAGATACGCGCGCCGCGAATGTAGCCGTCGGCCACCAGGCCTTGCTCAAAGCTGAGCACGTCATTGCCGTTGACGCTCTGAATGGCGCGGCTGTCATTGCCGGCGCTGTCGCTGTAGCGCACGCTGAACGGGTTGGCGCTGAGGTCGCCATCGAGTTGCAGGGTCAGCAGGCGGGCGCTGCTTGACAGGCTGACACCGGTGACAGCTAAGCCCGCGCTGCCCTGGGTCACAACAAAGCGCGCCAGCAGCGGCGCCAGGTCGGCGGGGCTGCCGGCAAAAGCGGCCGCATCCAGCGCCTGGTCAAAGCTCAGGCTGACAGTGTTGGCACTGGCGCTGCCGGTGATGGTGAGCAGGCCGGGCCGGCTCGTGTTGGCGGGCAAGGCGGCCATGCTCGCGCCGCTGCCGGTGTTGCCCAGCAGGTCGGTGAAGCACTGGTCGGCCACGCTCAGGGAAATGCTGCTGCCAGCCGGCAGATCAGCGTCGGGCGTGAGCGTGGCGACCAGGGTTTGCCCGCCGTCGCTGCTGCGCAAATCGCTTAAGGTGCCAGCCGTGACGCTCACGTCAGACAGGTCAAAGCCGATAACCTTTTCGCTAAAGCTGAAGGTCACCGCTGTGCTGGTGTCGGCGCCCAGGCCGCTGGCGGCGCTGGTGATCGACAGCAACAGCGGCGCCCGGGTGTCCACCGGCAGGGCACTGAGTTGGCCGGCCGTGCCGGCGTTGCCGGCCAGGTCGCGGTAGGCCGCCGCCAGCACGCTGATCGTGCTGGTGGTGGCGGCCAGGTCGGCCGTGGGGGTGAAGAGGGCGGTGAAGTTTTGGCCGCCGTCGGTGTCCTGCAAGTCGCTGAGCACGCCGGTGCCGGCGCTCAGGCCGAGGTCGATGAGTTCAAAGCCCTGCACCTTTTCGCTAAAGCGCAAGCTGATCAGCGCCGTCTCGCCGCCCTTGACGCTGGCCTGGCTGCTGCTGATCTGCAGGCTGGGCGCTTGCGTGTCAATGGCCATGGGCGCCAGAGTGGCACCCGAGCCCGGGTTGCCAGCGTTGTCGCTGTAGCTGGCGTCGGCGACGGTGAGCGTCGCGCTGGTGGCGGCCAGATTGGCCGTGGGCGTGAAGACGGCGGTGAACGTGCGGCCACTGTCCAGGCTTTGCAGTTCGCTGAGCGCACCGCCGCTGACGGCGATGTCGGTCAGCTCAAAACTTTTCACTTTCTCGCTGAAGCTGAAGGTGATCAGGGCTGTCTCGCCGGCTTTGAGCGCTTGGGCGCTGCTGCTGATTCGCAGGGTCGGGGGCGTGGTGTCGGCCATGACGGCGGCCACAACGGCCACGCCTGCGGCCGCGCCCAGCGCTGCGGTCAGGCCCGAGCCGATCGACCAGCCGGTGCTGCCAGCGGCCACGGCCTGAGTGGCTGCAGCACTGCCGGCGGCTGCGCTGGCCGCCGTGCCGCTGCCTGCGCTGCCCGCCGCAACGCCTGTGGCGTCGGCCAGCAGCCAGCTGTGGCCCAAGGTGGCGCTGCCCTCGCTCAGGGGCGATGACGTCGCGCTGTCTTGCTGCCCGTCAAAGTCAAAAACTGTCTGCGTTGTGGCGCTGGCGGCGGCCTGGGAGCTGGGTGTCAGTGACTGGGCGTCTTGCACAGGCTCAAGGCGTTCCTGGCCGGCGGCCTCGTCGACGTTGGTGGCGTCCGGGTCTTGCGAGCCGCGGCGCTTGCGAAAGGGTGCGGCCTTGCCGTCTTGGGCTGGCAGCCGCGGGTCCGGGCGGGCGCCGTCTGCGCGCAGTGCGGTGCCACCCGGTGTCTTGTCCGTCTGCTGCGCCCCAGGCTGGGTCTCAGGGCTGCTTGGCTCGGACTTTTCGGCTTGGGGCTGACGCATGGCGGACTTCCTTGAGGTATCAAATTGTCATAAAGTGTGTCAATTGTAGTTGTGATAATTTGAAGAACAAGAGCGGGTTTCGTCAATTTCGTGAAATTAGAGCCCAGCCGCGCCCACTATGCAGCCAGGCATCGGGAGGCGGCCAGCGTGCGGGTTCAGGGGAACCACTGATCGAGCTGATCGAGCTGGTCGAGTTGGGCGAGTTGGGCGAGTTGGGCGAGTTGGGCGAGTTGGGCGTTGCTCAGTGGCTCGCCGGCGCAAAGGCTTTGCAGGTGCTTGAGGACGTCCTCTGCCGGGCTGGCGTCAAGGCGCTGAAAAGCTGCCGAAACACCCTGGCCGCCTGTGAGTTGGAAGATGGTGGTGGGTATGGTCGGCCTCGAATTTTTGCTAGGAAAAAGCGTCGCTCAGCCCAGCACGATCGAGCTCAGCAGGTCGTTGCCGATCGCGTAGCCCATACCGATCAGGCCCGGATGCTGTGCCAGCAGGCTCTGCCTGGCCTGGCTCAGGTCTTCGTGCAGGCCTTGCATCTGATCGGGCACGAAGTCCAGGATGCCGCTGTTCAAGTGTTCAAGCACCAGGTTGTCGAAGCTTTGCGCGCTCTGGTAGATGTCCAGCGCCTTCCAGTCGGTGATGGCGCCCTCATGGCCCCAGCGGTCCTGCAGCCAGATGCCCAGCGACTCGCCGTAGCTGTAGCGGGTGGGGTACAGGCGGGCAGTGACATAGCCGGCGTCCAGGTCGTCGCTGTTGAGGCTCAGCGACACGGCCCTGGCCTCATCCGCGCCGATCAAGATGTGCAGCGTGTCGCCGACGGCGGGCGCCGAGCCGTCCATCGCGTCGAGCGCGGGCAGGTCGATGAAGATCCTGGTGTAGGGATCGTCCCCCTGCGCGGAGGGCAGCGGCGGCAGCACCAGGGCCAGGCTGGGCTGACCCGGTGCGTAGAGGTCCAGCGCCCAGGTTTGGGCCACGTTCAAGGTGTTTTGGTCGCCGGCGGTGCCGATGATGATCACGGCCGTGCTCACGTGGTTCGCCAGCGCACTGACATCTTCGCCGGCCGGCCAGACTTGTGCCAGCAGCGTGCTCAGAAAACTCTCGTCGCCCAGGTCAATGGGGGCGGTTCCGGCGTTGGCGATGGCGTCGGCCAGGGCCGCGGTCAGGGCCAGGCGCTGTGCCGCGCTGTCCGCGCCCAGGGTGACCAGGCTGGCCACCTGCACGGCGGCAATCTGCACTGGCAGGCCCTCGTTAGCGCTGGTCTGCAGCGGGTCAAAGTTGGTCAGGTCAAAGCCGGCGGGCAGGCTCAAGGTCAAATTCAGGGCCTGCGCCACGGCACTGGCCGCCGCGGCTACCGTCATGCCATCCTGATGGACCAGTGCTTGCACCAGCGTCGTCAGCGGGTTGACGACCACCGCGCCGGCCGGCGCCTGCAGCACCATCTGGTTGGGCTGGCTGGTGAAGGTGTCGAGCCCGCCCGTTGCGATGACGGGAGCGCTGGCGTCCGCCGGCGACAGCGCGAGCAGGCCGTACCTATTGCTTGTCAGGCCGGTGTCTTCATTGGCGCTGGGGCTGCCGTTGCCATCACGGTCGGCGTAGATGCGCGCACCCCGGATCGGGCCGTCGGCGAGCCAGCCGAGATGGAACGCGGCCAGGGCATTGCCTTCGGGGCTGCGCAACTGCGCGCTGTGGCTCAGGGCGCTGGCGTCGTAGGCCAGGCTGAAGCCGCCGCTACGCAGGTCGCTGCCCGCCGCCAGGTGCAGCTCAAGCCCCCAGACGGCATTGGCGCTGCTCAGCGTGCCGATGTCCGCCAGCGTCAGCGTTTGGCCGGCCTGGCTCAGGCTGAAGGCGGGCAACAGGCCGGCGAGGTCGATGGGGGTTTGCAGGTCGTCGGCAAACTCGATCAGGACCGTGTCGCTGGAGGCTTCGCCCAGGACGTTGAGCAGCGTGGGACCGGTGGTGTCCAGCGCCGGGCCGCTGGCCCGGGCGCCTTGTCCCGGGTTGCCGGCCAGGTCGGTGTAGCTGGCGGCGGCGACTTCGAAGGTCGCCATCACATCGCTGATGCCGTCGACGGCCCTGAATGTGGCGGTGTAGGTTTGCGCGTCGATTTGCTGCAGGGGGCCGAGCCGGCCGTAAGTGGCCAGCACATCGGTGGCCGCATCAAAGTCGCGCACGGGTTCGCTGAAGCTGAAGGTGATGGTGGCGCTTTCACCCGCGATCAGCGCTGACTTGTTGCTGGAAATGGTGAGCGTGGGCGCGGTCTTGTCATCGCTTTGGCTTTTGTTGCTGAAGCTGGCGGCCAGGCCAGCCGCACCCGCGCCCAGGCCCAGCATGGCCGCCGTGCTCAGGCCGGCGCCGGTGGCACCCGTTGCTGCCGCACTGGCGGCGCCGGTCGCCACGCCGCCGCCAGCCGCACCTGTGCTCACGCCGGCATTGGCCAGCAACCAGCCAGGTTCCCAATTCGGCAGCGCGGGCAGGTTGGGCAGATTGCTCAATTGCCAGGACTGCTCCCAGGTCTGGCTGTGGCCCTGGCCAATGCTCTGGCCCGGGGTGGCAGAGGCAGGGCCGGTCGCGGGGTCTACGCCCTCTGATGAGCCCATGGCAACGGCGGCCGGCAACGCGCTGACAGCCGCGACTGCGCTGTCCCCTGGCGCCGATGCCTGAGGCTCGGCGTAGCCGGCCGGCACGTCCTCGGCCTGAGCCGAGGGCATGGCGTCGTCGGCATCTGCGCGCGCCTGGCGCCGCAACCACTGCGGCGCGCTGTGAGGCAGGGCCGCCATGCTTTTGTCAACCGGCTGCCGCCGCCCGCTTGGCGGCGGCGAGGCTGCAGCGCTTTGCTGTGGGCTGTGGGTGGGGTCGGTTTGCCTTGGGGTGAGGGGTGGGGTCTGAACTTGCATCGGGTGGTTTCTCGCCAGGGGTCAGGCCGCCGGCTATTGAAAGAAATGGAGTTAAACGAGATGAAAAAAATAGGCAGCGTGACAGCGCCCCGCTGTGGGTGGAGAGTGGCGCCGACTCAAATCAAGGGTGCCGGCGCCGGCTGAAGCTAGGGTTGGGCCAACAGCTTGTCGTGCTGGGCCTGGGCTTGCCGAGCGTCGACCCATTCGTTGGCCGGTTGCGCCGCGCCGTCGGCGCCGCTGAACGCCAGCACCGATTGTTGAAAGGCCGAAAGGCCGAAAGGCCGAAAGGCCGTGGGCGGGACGGGCAGGGGGCGTTCATGGGGGGCTCCGCGGGGACGTTGGTGAATGGGTGAGCTGCTGCAAAAAGTTACGAAAGACACATTTTGACAAATAAGTCCTTATGATAAATAGAATAACAATCGTTTGCAAATTGTTTCAAAAACAGAGGCACCACCGCCGGATAAGGTCGACACAGGACCCGGCTCGCTATGTGGTGATGTCGCGCTGAGACTCTTCTTCGGGCGCCGTTAAACTGGACTCAATTTTTAACAAATGGCGGTTCGTGTTGGCTTCATGAGGCCCAAAGGGCCGCTGCAATCCATGCTCTGGACTGCCACGGCCCTCGATCCCGCCGGGGTGCAAGGGGCGCGGACCCCGCCGCAGACGCACACATCGAACCGTCGCCATCGACTGAAAGAAGCACCATGTCAGCCCAAGACCGCTTTGTGTACACGCTCCGTGAGTTCGTCGACCTCGTCGGCGGCGACCCGGCGAGTCTGGATGACGGGGCTGAGCTCGAATTCGAGTTCGACGGCATGCTGGCCTTCATTTTTCAGCACCCCCAGGATGACGCCGTGGTGATCGACATTGAGGTCTTGCAATTGCGGCAGCCGCAAACCGAGCCGGTGAATCTGGAGCGTTTTTTGCTGCTGCACCAGCTCAACGGACTGACGCGCTTCACGCACGGCGCGCAGGCGCAGGTCTCTGTCGACCACATGCTGATGGTCACGCGCAGCCTGCCACTGAGCCAGATGACGGGGCAAAAGCTGGCCGAGACACTCGATCAGATGTTCGATGTGGCAGCCGATCTGCGCGCCATGTGGACCGACTTGCAAGCACTCCTGGGGCGCACCGCCAAGACCCTCCAGGGCATTGATGCCACAGCGGCCGCGCCGCTGGTGCCCGGCCAGTTCGCCTGATTTTTCTAGCTCCTTTGCTGGCTTCTTGCATCCCCTGACGGTGGGGGGCGCCGGGCGCAGTTGCCCGGCCACACCGCCGCAGCACCCGCCTAACCGATGGGTCACGGGGCGGTGAGCAGGTAATTCCAAAGTAAGTGCCTAGGGTGGACACCCTCCAGCGCCTCTGCAGCACGTCCCGACACCCGCTCCAACGCACTTTCCAAGACTTGGGCGCGGCGCGCGGGAGCGACCTAGATTGTTGCTAAATGTTGATTTTTTGAACAATTGAAAATCGGAAATTCGTCAGAGATCCCACATTTTTTGGACGGGTAATGCGTTCACAAGCTCGCTGCGCCAGAGCGTTCGGCGCTGACATAACTAGTTGTTTTATATTAATAAAATTAACTTTTACGAAATTTAATCGTCTGAGTAGAGGTTTTTTGTACCAATTTATTGAAATTCTTTATCTAGAGAAATGAGTAGTTGGGTATTTTTTTTTCGAAAAAAACGATCTAAAAAGTGGAAGAATGTTGCTCAATTGTTTACATTTGTTACCTATTGACCTAGCTCTTGCTCCATCTGGGCTTTTACAGGTGGCTTTTGCATCGATTTTTAAGCCGACTCTATGATCTTGTTGAAAGTAAAACTTCAGTTGCAGGCCAAGCCTACAACTGCATCCTCGCGTCCAGACGGCGCTCCCGTCGTGCTGGCGGAGCGTGACCTTCCCGAACAAGGTGGTCCGGTTTTTCTGAAGGCCCAAAAGGGCGTCATCTACAGCCTGATTGACAACCGCACAGGTCGGGTTCTGGCCGCACAAAAAATCCTGCGCAAGGGGAAAAACCTGCAGGTCGAGGTCGAAGGTCAGACGATTCTGGTGGTCCAGGATTTCTATGAGCTCAGCCCGGCGTCCGAGCCGGACAGTCCGCAGTACCTGGCCGATGCGGGCGACGCTACCTGCGCACCGACCCTGGTCGACGTGTCAGCCTACGGCGAGCGTTCGGCCAGCCAGGCCCTGATCTGGTCGCCTGATGGTCAGGCTTGTGTGCTGTCCGCAGGCCTGCCCGCCGCTGGTACACCGTCACCCGCGGCTGCCACTTCGGGCTTGGGCAGTGTGGGCGTGGGCGCGGCGGTGCTCTTCGGTGCTGCCGCTGGCGGCGGCGGTGGCGGTGGTTCAGTGGCGGTGAACAAAGCCCCCAGCGCCGTCACGCTCACCCCGGCGCTCATCGCCAACACGCTGATAGAGACCGCCAGCACCACCAGCCGCACCAAAGTCGCCGACATTGCGGTGGCCGACGACGCACTGGGCAGCAACACCGTCTCTTTGAGCGGTACCGACGCGGCGAGCTTTGAGGTCATTGGCACGGCGCTTTACCTCAAAGCCGGCGTGGCGCTCAACTACGAAGCCAAGCCGAGCTACGACGTCACCGTCAACGTCGCCGACGCCAGCGTGACCGGCAGCACAGCCGTCAGCACCCCATTCACCCTGAGCGTGAGTGACGTCAACGAGGCCCCCAGCGCCGTCACGCTCACATCAGCGCTCAGCGCCAACACGCTGGCAGAAAACACGAGCACCACCAGCCGCACCAAAGTTGCCGACATCGCGCTGGCCGACGACGCGCTGGGCAGCAACACCGTCACCCTGAGCGGTACCGACGCGGCCAGCTTTGAAGTCATTGGTACGGCGCTCTACCTCAGAGCGGGCGTGGCGCTCAATTACGAAGCCAAGCCGAGCTACGACGTCACTGTCAACGTCGCCGACGCCAGCGTGACCGGCAGCACAGCCGTCAGCACCCCATTCACCCTGAGCGTGAGTGACGTCAACGA
>CAIMVC010000293.1 GCA_903844825.1 uncultured Burkholderiales bacterium
GTTCAAAACCGTCTGGATCTGCATCGACACCTCGGGCGTGAGAAACAGCTTGTCGCCAGTGACCGGCGAGGCAAAACGAACGCCTTCCTCCGAAATCTTGCGCATCTCGCCCAGCGACCAGACCTGAAAGCCGCCGCTGTCGGTGAGTATGGGTTTGCTCCAGTTCTCAAAGCGGTGCAGGCCGCCGAACTGCTGCATCACGTCCAGACCCGGCCGCATCCATAAATGAAAGGTGTTGCCCAGGATGATCTGCGCGCCCATGTCCTCGAGCGAGCGGGGCATCACGCCCTTGACGGTGCCATAGGTGCCCACCGGCATGAAGATCGGGGTCTGCACCACGCCGTGGTTCAGGGTCAGGGTGCCGCGTCGGGCGTGCGAGCCAGGGCTGCTCCCGCGGGCTGGGTCGGTCTTGAGAATGTCAAATGTCAGCATGTGGCGATTGTCTCCGCGGTGGCTTTTGCGTTCGGTGGGGCTGTGCTGCGCTGCAGCAGCTTGGCGTCGCCATAGCTGAAAAAACGGTAACGCTGCGCGATCGCGTGCTGGTACAAGGCCATCACCCGCGCATGACCGCTCAAGGCGCTGACCAGCATCATCAGCGTGCTTTTGGGCAAATGAAAATTCGTCAGCAGCAAGTCCACGACCTGGAAATTAAAACCGGGCGTGATGAAAATATTGGTGTCATCGCAGTCCGGGCCAAAGTGCGCGGCCGACTCCAGCGCCCGCACCGTGGTGGTCCCCACGGCCACCACGCGCCCGCCCCGTAAGCGGCACTCGGCGATCGCCTGCCGGGTGGCGGCGGGCACCTCAAAGCGTTCGAAATGCATCACATGGTCGGCCAGGGTGTCGGTCTTGACGGGCTGAAAGGTGCCCGCGCCCACATGCAGCGTGACGCTGGCCTGGCGCACGCCCGCCGCCGCGAGCTGCGCCAAAATGGTGTCGTCGAAATGCAGGGCCGCCGTCGGTGCCGCGACGGCGCCGGGGTGCTTGGCAAAGACCGTCTGGTAGCGCACCTCGTCGTCGGCCGAGTCGCTGTGGGTGATGTAAGGCGGCAGCGGCACGTGGCCATGGGCGTTCATCAGCGCGTAGGGGTCGGCGCTCAGGGCCAGGCGGTACAGCGGGCCGCTCTCATGCGGCCAGCGCCCCAGCAAGGTGGCGCTAAACCCGCCGTCCATTTGCAGCACGGCGCCGGGCAGCGGTTTTTTGCTGACCTTCATGTGTGCGGCCACTTCGAAACGCCCGACGTCGAGCACGCGCTCGATCAGCAGTTCCAGGCGTCCGCCGCTGGCCTTCTGGCCGAACAGCCGGGCCTTGACCACCTGCGTGTCATTGAACACCAGCAAATCACCGTCCTGCAACAAGCCGGGCAGGTCGACAAACTGGCGGTCGATTGGCAGCTCGCCGCGGCCGTCGAGCAAGCGCGAGCCGCTGCGCTTTGCCGCCGGGTGCTGGGCAATCAGTTCGGGGGGCAGGGTGAAGTCGAAGTCACTGAGGGTGAATTCGTGGTGGGGCAGGCCTGAAGCGCGTTCAGACGGCAAAGCAGCGAGCGATGAAGCCATGTGTGTGAGGGCCGGACGGACCCGTTCCAACTAAAAAAACAGCCGCGATTGTGGCACGGCTGTGGCGGGTGCCTAGCGGGCGCCTAGCGCGGCCGGGTCCGCACCGACGCCCGCGGCAGCGGGCCGGTAGCGGTCGCGTCGATGCCGAAGGTCCAGCCTTCGGCGGAGGGAATGCTCAAGCGGTAGCCGGACCCGACGACCGGGCGGCTGTAAAGCATGCCGATGGCGGGCTTGTCGACCTGATTGAGCAGCGCGTTGCCGTTTTCCAGGCTTGAATACTCTCTCTGCGCCAGGTTGACAGACTCGATGCTGCTGCTGGCTGCATAGCCGGCCAGCGGTGCGCCTGTGGGGCCTAGCCCGACGAACCAGCGACTGCTTTGCGCAGTGACGTCTCCCGCCGACGGCATGGCCTGGCTCGTGGGTTGCGTCACGATCATGAGACCGCGAGCCTTGGCCTCGACGACGCCAAAGCCTGGGACGGGAACGAGAATGGGAAAATCGCTGACGGCGATGACGGTGGTGGCGGTGGCGCCAGAAACGAATCCGACCGCTTGACCCGCGGCGGCGTTGTCGCTGCGCCTGCATTCCAGGGGTTCCTCGCGTGCGTCCGCCCCCAGTTTGGGCAGGCAGGTGACGGTGAAGTCGCGGCTCAGGTCCTTGTTGCAGGCCGGATTGCTGATGTCGGTGAAGTCGCAGCCGTAGATGGTCGCTTTGCCATCGTTCCATTCAAAGCGGTTCGCAATGGCGTGTGTAGAGTCCTGCTCACCGACGCTAGCGACCAGGTAAGCCAGCGAGGCCTGTGTGGTCTGGTAGAGCAGTGGCCCCTGATTAAGCAGGCTCTGCCGCGGAATCGCCAGACCGGCATAGTCCGCGTTTTTCCAGAGCATCAGGCCGCTGTCGGAGACCCTGAATTCGGTTGGTTTGTTGTCGACTGCTGCCGAAAAGCTGCAGTACTCGGTGGCTGACAAGGTGATCTGGCTGCTGGTGGCGCTGCCTTCGGTAGGCTCGTCGGTCAGGGTGCCCTGTTTGTAGTCGACCGTGAATCGGCGAGGGCCGTTTTGCGAGTTGCTGAAATCGAGCAACCAGATCGGCCCGCTGCGCGCGGCTGAGCAATCTTGCAGCGAATCCAGGCTGGTGCTCATCAGGGCCGTCGTCCTGCTTTTGGCGTCCTGGCTGGTTTGTGCCTTGATCATTTCTTCGGCCAGGGCGGGCAGGCTCGTGTCTGCGGCAATGACGGAGGCCATCAGGGCGTCGAGCGTTCCATCGAAGTTGTTGCCCCCTGCCAGGGTGGTTCCCGAACGCAGTGGCGCTTTAAAGGGGTCGAACTCTTCCTGGCTGGGAGTCGCCAGCCGCCAGCCTTTGGTGGCCTCGAGGACGATAGCCTGGCTCAAAAGCAAACCGGAGGCAGAAATTTCACTGGCCCTGTCAGCGTCAAAGGTGTCGAAAACGTCTTTCGGGGTCTTCTTGAAGAGGTGTGCAACGATCAGCTCCGTGACCGGCGTGATGTTGGCGATGTTGCTCCCCTCCTCGATCATCGAGTGCAATGTCAGGCCGGTGCTGGGCTGGCTGGCTTGCATCATGCAAGGGGCTTGCCCTTGCGCGACGGTGACGGCGTAGGACCCGTCGGCGGCGGTGAGCGCTGAGCCGCTACCAACTTTGCATTTGACCGTGACCGTCGCTTGTGCAATCGCGGCGCCAGAAGCGGCAACGCCCGTGAAGGTGTAGCCACCGCTGCCGCTGCCACCGCCGCAGGCCACGAGAGCCGCCAAAGTTGCCATCAGTGCGGCAAGCCGTAAATTCTTGACAATCATAAAATGACCTTTAGTGTTAAATAATTAACAAATACGGATGTTATATGAAATATCTTTAATCCCAAATAATTAGATTAAGGCGTGGTGATCCGGCTTTTACCCGAGGGCGTCTGATCCGCGCGATGCCCGCAATTGCAGAGGCCTAGCAAAGGCACAATCGAGCTATGTCCGCCCCGGCGCCCCCCGTCAACAAGCCTTTGTCGGCCCCCCAAAAGGCCTTGCTCAAGCTCGGCCTGGTTCGGGACGTTGACCTGGCGCTGCATTTGCCGCTGCGCTATGAGGATGAGACCCGGATCGTTCGGCTGGCCGACGCCCGCGATGGCCAGGTGGTGCAGATCGAAGCTGAGGTCATGAGCAGCGAGATCAGCCTCAAGCCGCGCCGGCAATTGCGCGTCAGGGTTGACGACGGCACGGACACTTGCGTGCTGCGCTTCATCAACTTCTACCCTTCTCATCAAAAGACCTTGATGGTGGGCGCCCGGGTGCGGGTGCGCGGCGAGATCCGTGGCGGGTTTGTGGGGCGTGAGATGGTTCACCCCGCGTTCGAGCTCGCAGGTGCCGAGTTGCCCGCTGCGCTGACCCCGGTCTACCCAACCTCGGCGGCCTTGCCGCAAGCCTATATCCGCAAGGCCGTGCTCGGCGGGCTTCGACGAGCGGAGTTGGGCGAGACCTTGCCGCCGGCCGCCTCATCCGAGCTGCACGGCAGACCGGCTGCCTGGCGCCAGCCGCTGTGGACCTTGCGGCAGGCGCTGCAGTTTCTGCACCAGCCCACGCCTGACGTGCCGTTGATGACCCTGGAGGACCGTAGCCACCCGGCCTGGCAGCGCTTAAAACTCGAAGAGTTGCTGGCGCAGCAGCTCTCGCAACTCGAAGCGCGGCGCATCCGGGCGGCCATGCGGGCGCCGGCGCTCAGACCTGCAGCAGAGGCCACGCTGCATGCGCAGTTGCTTGAGCGCCTGCCGTTTCAGCTGACTGCAGCGCAGCAGCGTGTGGGTCAGGAGATTGACGCAGACTTGCAAAGAGACCTGCCCATGCATCGCTTGCTGCAGGGCGACGTGGGCTCGGGCAAGACCGTGGTGGCAGCATTGGCGGCGGCGCGCTGCATGGATGCGGGCTGGCAATGCGCGCTGATGGCGCCCACCGAAATTCTGGCTGAGCAGCACTTTCGCAAACTGATCGGGTGGCTCGAGCCGCTGGGCATCAAGACCGCCTGGCTGACCGGCAGCCAAAAAACCCGCGAACGGCGCGAGGCGCTGGCACTCATCGAAAGTGGCGAGGCGGCCCTGGTGGTGGGCACGCACGCGGTCATACAGGACAAGGTGCGCTTCAAGCACCTGGCCCTGGCCATCATCGACGAGCAGCACCGTTTTGGCGTGGCGCAGCGTCTGGCCCTGCGCAGCAAGATGACGCCCGACAGCCAGGGCGCCCCGCTGGAGCCTCACTTGCTGATGATGACGGCCACGCCGATTCCGCGCACCCTGGCCATGAGCTACTACGCCGACCTGGACGTCTCGACCATCGACGAATTGCCGCCCGGCCGAACACCGGTCGTGACCAAGGTGATCAGCGACAGCCGCCGCGATGAGGTCGTCGCCCGCATCCAGGCCCAGCTGGAACAGGGGCGGCAAGTCTACTGGGTCTGCCCGCTGATCGAAGAAAGCGAGGCCATTGACTTGACCAACGCGACCCAGACCCACGCTGACTTGAGCGCAGCCCTGGCCGGCACCGAGGTCGGCCTGCTGCACTCGCGCATGCCGGTGGCCGACAAAAAAGCCGTCATGAGCCTCTTTAACGAAGGAAAGACAGGCGTTTTGGAGAGCACCACGGTGATCGAGGTCGGGGTGGACGTACCCAACGCCTCGCTGATGGTGATCGAGCATGCCGAGCGTTTTGGCCTGTCGCAGTTGCACCAGCTGCGCGGGCGGGTCGGGCGTGGCGCCGCTGCCTCGGCCTGCGTGCTGCTGTATTCGACCGGCGACGGCCCGCGTCTGGGCGAAACTGCGCGGGCTCGGCTCAAGGCCATGGCTGAGACCCAGGACGGTTTTGAGATCGCCAGGCGCGATCTGGACATACGCGGGCCGGGTGAGTTTTTGGGCGCGCGTCAGTCCGGCGCGCCACTGCTGCGCTTTGCCGACCTGGCCACTGACGCTCAGTTGCTGGGCTGGGCAAGAGAGCTGGCCCCCTGGATGCTGGACCACGAGCCGGTGCTGGCGCGGCGGCACATCGAGCGCTGGCTGGGCGGCAAGGCGGACTACCTGAAAGCTTGAGTGCTTGCCCTTGGTGGCGACCGGGTGGGCTTTGCCGGTGCGGCGGGTGGTGGGTGGCGGGACGTGGCCTAAGGCTCCGCGCGCCGGCTGACGGCACAATGGCTGTGCTGCGATTGTTCAAGGCGCCCCGCGTTCGCTATCAGGCGGCTTAACCGGGCGTGCAAACAAGGCGTTCAAACGGGGCCTGCATAACAAGGCACGCATAACAAGGCGGCGCGACGCGCCCCAGGAAATTTGGCTATGACTCTGACTGAACTCAAATACATCGTCGCGGTGGCCCGCGAAAAGCACTTCGGCAAAGGCGCCGAGGCCTGCCATGTGTCGCAGCCAACGCTGAGTGTGGCGATCAAAAAGCTCGAAGAGGAGTTGCAGGTCAAGCTGTTTGAGCGCAACGCTAATGAAATCACGGTCACGCCGCTGGGCGAGGAGATCGTCAGGCAGGCGCAGAGCGTGCTGGAGCAGGCCGACAGCATCCGCGAGATCGCCAAGCGCGGCAAGGACCCGCTCGCCGGCGCTCTGCGCCTGGGCATCATCTACACCATCGGGCCGTATTTGCTGCCCGACCTGGTGCGCCAGACCATCGCCAGAAGCCCGCAGATGCCCTTGATGCTGCAGGAGAACTTCACCGTCAAACTGCTCGAAGAGTTGCGCACTGGCGAGATTGACTGCGCCATTTTGGCCGAACCTTTTCCCCACACCACCCTGGCCATCGCCCCCTTGTACGACGAGCCTTTCGTGGCGGCGGTGCCCAGCACCCACGCGCTGGCAGCGCGCAGCCACATCACGGCCGAGGAGCTCAAGCGCGAGACCATGCTGCTGCTGGGCAATGGCCACTGTTTTCGCGACCATGTGCTGGAGGTGTGCCCGGAGTTTGCCCGCTTCTCCAGCAGCACCGAGGGCATACGCCGAAGTTTTGAAGGCTCGTCGCTGGAGACCATCAAACACATGGTGGCCGCCGGCATGGGCGTGACCCTGGTGCCGCGCCTGAGCGTTCCCCGCGGGGAGCTCGGTGAGGCTGCTGCGGGTCCGGCCGGGAGCGAGGCGAGCCGGGCTGCCAAGGCCAAGCGAGCCAGGCAGGCGTCTGCGGCGAGGCTGGCTGAGGAGCCTTCTTACATCAAATACCTGCCCTTTGACGGGCACGTGCCGACGCGGCGCGTGGTGCTGGCCTGGCGGCGCAGCTTCACGCGCTACGAGGCGATTGCGGCGCTGCGCAATGCGATTTACGCCTGCGAGTTGCCTGGTGTAACGCGCCTGTCCTGAGCGCTGGCAACGGTTGTCTGCGCATCACAATACGGTCCTGATGCGGCATTCTGGCCGCGCTGCCTAGTGCCATCTATCGCTATCGACAAAAGGATTGATTTGGTGAGTCCTCCCCTTGACAACGCGCCGCCTCAGAGCCCGGCACCGGGGCGCCTGGGCTTGTATCTGCAGCTCATCCGATGGGACCGGCCGGCTGGCTGGCTGTTGCTACTGTGGCCGACCTTGTCGGCGCTGTGGGTGGCGTCGGGTGGTTTTCCTGGCTGGCATTTGCTGTTGGTGTTCACGCTGGGCACGGTTCTTATGCGCAGCGCCGGCTGCTGTGTCAATGACGTGGCCGACCGCGACTTTGACCGCCATGTCAAGCGAACGGCCGGGCGGCCCGTGACCCGCGGCGCCCTGTCGGTCAAGGCCGCCTTGCTGTTCGGTGCCTTGCTGGCACTGCTGGCCTTTGCGCTGGTTTTGACGACCAACCGGGTGACGATTCTGTGGTCGTTTGCGGCGCTGGCGCTGGCGCTGGCCTATCCGTTTGCCAAGCGCTACGTTTCAATGCCGCAGGCCGTGCTGGGGGTGGCTTTCAGCTTTGGCATTCCCATGGCCTTTGCAGCGGTCCAGTCGCGCGTGCCGCTGATGGCCTGGCTGCTGCTGCTGGGTAACTTGTTCTGGGTGCTGGCTTATGACACGCAGTACGCGATGGTCGACCGCGATGACGATTTAAAAATCGGCATGAAAACGTCGGCGATCACCCTGGGGCGTTTTGATGTTGCGGCCATCTTGTTGAGTTACCTGGCCTACTTGTCCATATGGGGCTGGGCCTTGTGGGGGTCTGGCCGATCGCCGGTCATGGCAGCGGCTTTTGTGGCTGCGGCCCTGCAGGCGCTGTGGCACGTCTGGCTGATCCGCCACCGCGAGCGCCAGGCCTGCTTCAAGGCGTTCAGGCTGAACCACTGGCTGGGTTTTACCTTGTTCGCCGGGGTAGCGCTGTCTTTTTGATGCCGGCGTTGGCCGCTTCAAGCGGTCTTTTGTTGACCGAGCAGCACCCCGCGGATGGAGCGCCTGAGCGCCAGTGTCACAACTGCACCGTGCCGTCGACGCAGGTCACGGCATGGCCGCCGACCCAGACCTGGCCTGCGCTGTCTTGCTGCAGATAAACCAGCCCGGCCCGCCCCAGGCACAGGCCCTGGGAGGCGATGTAGCGCTCTGGCATCAGGCCCTCGGCGATCAGCCACTGCGCCAGGCTGGCGTTCAGGCTGCCGGTGACCGGATCTTCGTTGACGCCCAGGGGCGCGGCAAAGGCGCGCACTTCCAGATTGGGCATGGACTCTGTCCGGGCGCGTGTTGCCGATGGGTTTGAGGCGAAAGCCTGCGCTTCCCGGTTGCGCCGGCCAATCAGTGGCGGCGCGTCTTCGCTGACATACGCGGCGGCCACGCCGACCTTGATGCCGATGTTTTTCAAGGCCAGGTGATCAGGTGCCAGTTGCAGCACGGTGTCGGGCGAGTCCAGCCACAGGCCAAGCCAGACCGGGCCGTTGTCCAGGACCTGGGCCGCTTTGACTTGCCCGGCTTGCAGGCCCATGGCCTGCAGAACCTGGGCTAGCGCCGGCGCATCAGGAAGGCTGCGGCGCAAGGGCGGCGCTGCAAAGGCCGAGGGCTCGTGATTTGACCCGCGCCGGATTTTGATCAGGCCCACCTCGCACTGCTGCACGACCAGCCCGGCCGCCTTGGGGCGCCCCCCGGACTCCAGCCAGGCATGGCAACTGCCCAGCGTCGGGTGACCGGCAAATGGCAGCTCGCCGCCTGGCGTAAAAATACGCACGCGGTAGTCGGCAGCCCGGTCGGTCGGCGGCAACAAAAACGTGGTCTCCGACAGGTTGGTCCATCGCGCAAAGCGCTGCA
>CAIMVC010000294.1 GCA_903844825.1 uncultured Burkholderiales bacterium
GGCCTTTGCGGTCAACCGGCTACTGGGCTCGGCCACGTTGGATCGGCTGCGTCATAACGCCTATTGCCTGGAGCTCGATGGTCCGTCGTTTCGGGCGCCTCAGCTGTTGCCGAAATCAGGCAAAACCGTCACCAAAAAAGAGGCAAAATCCACCATTGTTTAACCCCCTCGGGGTGTCGTTTTAACTACCTGTTTGTGGCTCCATTACGCCGAACATCGGTGGCTCCATTACGGCGGTCAGTGACAGCAGCACCACCGTGAGCCAGTACCTGGTGGCGGTGCGCAAGGTGCTGCTGTACGCGGTGGCCAACGGGGTGCTGGACAAGTTGCCGGAGTTCCCGAAAATCAAGATCAATACCACCTCGCGCGGCGCCTTCACGCCCAGCGAGTACTGGCAAATCCTGCGCACCGCCAGGCGCTTGCGTGGCCAGCCCCACCCCGACAGCATCCAGACGATTCGCACGAACTACAAAATCCGTCTGGCCGAGCAAACCCTGCCGCCCGATCTGGCATGGGCTATCGGTTTCATGGTCAACAGTTTCATTCGCCCGAGCGACCTCAAGACCCTCAAGCACCGGCACGTGGAGATCGTGCGCGCGAGCAACACCTATTTGCGCCTGACCCTGCCCGAAACCAAACGCCACGGCGCGCCCATTGTGACGCTGCAGCCGGCGGTGCGCATCTTTCAGCAAATCTGCAAGCAACATCAGCCGGACGGTCTGGCCGGGCCTGACGACTACCTGTTTTTGCCGCACATCAAAGACCGCAATTACGCGCACTGGGTGCTCAATTTCCACTTCAATTGGGTGCTGGCAGAAACCGGCCTGAAAAAGGGGCCGCACGGCCAGCCTCGCAGCCTGTACAGCTTGCGCCATTCGTCCATCACCTTCAGGCTACTTTACGGCCAGGGCATCGATTTGCTCACCCTGGCGCGCAACGCCCGCACCAGCGTGGACGTGATCAACAAGCACTACGCCAGCACGGTCACCGGGGAGCAAAACATTGCCTTGCTGCAAAGCCGAAGGCGGGTAGGCCCATAAACTGGCCCGACCGGCCTCCAGCCCTCCATCCCTCCATCCCTCCCGCCAGGACCGCCACCCTCGCCCCGGCTCTCCCCTGCCAACGGGAGGACTGTCCGATAGCCAAGCCGCATCAGCCAGCGATCCCCCGGAGCCGGGCTTGCTGGCGCGCCATCTCATAGGCGGCTTGCACAAAGGCTTCTTCAAGGTCTTGCGCCGCTGGCGTGGGTCGGGCGTCGGCCCAGCGCAAGATGGCCACACGCGGGCCTTCGATCGACTCTGCGACAGGCACCCGGCGCAGGCCGCTGGCCTCGGTGCGCGCATCGTGCACCTCCATGGGCATGGCCGCCACCAGGTCGCTATGGCGGGCCAGGGTTTCCAGACCCGTCAGCGTCTGGCAGGTCACTGTGCAGCGAGGGGGTGGCAGCCCGGCCTGGCGAAACGCCCGTTTCAGACCACGCGCCACCGAACTGTCCATGCTCGGCAACACCCATTCGGCACCGGCCAGCTGCGCCAGGCTACGGGCTTGCGCCAGCGGATGCCCGGGACGCGCCACCACCGAGACCGTGGTGGCATAAACGGCACGGGTACTGAATTCAGTGCCCAGGCTCTCAGCGGGCAAGGACATCACTGCAAAATCTGGCGCCCCCTCACGCAAGCCACCCAGCTGAAAGGTCGGCGGCACGATGCTCAGCTGCACGCCGGGCCAGCGCGAGCGGAAGGCCGGGATGACCTGTGGCAACAGGGCGATCGTGGCAAAGTGCGACAAGGCCACCACGAGCCGGCCTTCGCGTTGGCCGCGTCGTTGCAGCACCTCTTCCCCGGCCTGGCGCGCCTGGGCCCGAATCGAGCGCGCGCGCGGCAGCAAGGCCATGCCGTAGTCGGTGGCCTGAACGCCGCGCAAACCGCGCTCGAACAAGGGCACACCCAGCGCCTCTTCCAGTCGCCGCAATTGCTTGCTCACTGCCGGCTGGGACAGACCCAGGGCACGCGCAGCAGCGGTCACGCTACCGGCATCGGCAATTTCGGCGAGCAGCATCAGCGCAGCCGGATCGGGCACCCAGGCTGACTCGGCAGAGCGGGGCGACCCAGACGCTCGGTGGTCCTCCGATACCTCAGGACGAACGGCTGCGGCTGCGGCTGCGGCTGCGGCTGCGGCTGCGGCTGCGGGATCGGGTGCGGGCAGAGCGGCCTCGGCCAGGATTTCAGGCATCCGTGTCTCCATAACCTGGTGGAATGAACATTACGGTTTAACGTCTTGTTGGAATGATAGCGCGTGGCTACGATGACTCATCCATGCCAACTCATGCCCGCCACACCCCACCGACCGGCTCGCCGCGCAGGAGCCCCGCGTGTCGCTGAGCCTGGCCGACTGCATCCACCTGGATGCCGCTGACCCGGCCCACACCGATTTGGCGGCAGCGGCCGAATGCTTTGATCCCGGCACGCCCGGCACTTTGTATTTCGACGCCAACTCGATCGGACCGATGCCGCGCAGTGCACCGCAAAAAATGCAGTCGGTGCTGCATGCGGGCTGGGCCCAGGCGCGACGCCGCAGCTGGAACGAGCTGGACTGGCTGGCGCAGCCGCGCGCGCTGGGGGCATCCATCGCCCATTTGATCGGGGCCGAAGCTGACGATGTGCGCGTGGGCGACAGCACCAGCGTCAACCAGTACAAGTTGCTGCGCTACGCGCTGAGCGTGGCCGCGCCGCGCCGGGTGATCGTGCTTGAACGGCAGGTGTTTCCTTCCAACCGCTACGTGGCCGAATGCATCGCCCACGACCGCCTGGCCGATCTGCGTTTCATCTCTGACATCTCCGAGCTGCCCGCAGCGCTGGCACCTGGCGATGTGGCGGTGGTGGCCCTGTCGCATGTGGACTACCGCAGCAGCACGCGGCTGGACATGGCGGCCCTGGCACCCATGATGGAGCAAGCCGGGGCACTGAGCTTGTGGGACCTGTCGCATTCGGCCGGCGCCGTGGCCGTGGCACTGCGCGCCTGCAAGGCCGACCTGGCCGTTGGCTGCGGCTACAAATACCTGTGTGGCGGCCCGGGCGCGCCGGCTTTTGTTTACGTCCATCCGCGCTGGGCCGATGCGGCCTGGCCTGCCATCGGCGGCTGGATGGGCCATGCCGATACCTTTGCCTTCGAGCCTGACTACCGACCGGGCCAGGGCCTGGACCGCTTGCTGGTGGGCACGCCCGCCGCGTTGGCCAACGTGGCGTTTTCGGCAGCGGCCGAGATCTGGCGTGGGGTCGATCCGCAGGCCATGGACAGCCGTCACCGGTCGCTGACCAACACCTTGATCGCCCTGTTTGAAGAGCAGTGCGGCGACTCGGGCTTGCGCTTGTCGAGTCCCCGCGATCACGCGCAACGCGGCGGCCATGTGGCGCTGCAATTTGCCGGCGCTGCGCCGCTGGCGCAAGCGCTGGTGGCCCACGGGGTGGTCGTGTCCTCGCGCAAGCCAGATGCCTTGCGCTGGGGCGTTCATCCTTTGACCACCACCCACCGCCAGTTGTGGCAAGCGGTGCAGATCCTGCGCGACTTGCTGCAAAGCGGGGCCTGGCAAGACCCGCGCTTTGCACAAGCCAGTGTCTGAGCCCACCAACCTTTGCAGTTTTCCGACCCGTCCGACCTGTCAGCCCTGCCCTCATGACCTCCCCTGAACTCACCTCCCCCCGTGGCAACGCGGGTATTCGCCTGGCCGCCGACATTGGTGGCACCTTCACCGACGTGGTGCTCGAGACCCCAGCGCGGCGCTTTAGTTGCAAGGTACTGACCACGCCGCGCGAGCCCGAACTCGCCGTGCTCGAAGGCATGGACCGCCTGCTCCAGGAGTCCGGCCTGACGGGCGCGCAGATCAGCCTGTTCATTCATGGCACCACGCTGGCCACCAATGCGCTGATCGAGCGCAAAGGGGCGCGTACCGCACTGCTCACGACCGAAGGTTTTCGGGATGTGCTGGCCATGGGCTACGAAAAACGATTTGACGCCTACGACGTCAACCTCGAAGGGCCGACCGAGCTGGTGCCCCGCCCCCGGCGGCTGAGCGTGCGTGAGCGCATTGCGGCTGACGGCTCGGTGCTGCTGCCGCTGGACGAGGCTCAGGTCCGGGCCGCCGGCGAGCACATGCGCGCCCAAAGCATCGAATCGGTGGCGATCGGCTTCATGCACGCCTGGGCGCATCCGGCGCACGAGCAGCGGGCTCGCGACATCCTGCAGCCCATCCTTGGTGAAAAGGTCAGCATTTGTCTGTCGTCCGAGGTATGTCCCGAAATCCGCGAGTACGAGCGCTTTTCAACCACCGTGGCCAACGCCTACGTGCGCCCGCTGATGGGCAGCTACCTGTACCGCCTGCAGCAAGGCGTGCGGCTCAAGGGCCTGGCCTGCCCGCTGCTGCTGATGATGTCTGGCGGCGGCCTGACCACGCTGGAGCAAGCCGCCCGTTTTCCGATCCGCTTGGTCGAATCCGGCCCGGCTGGCGGTGCGATTCTGGCCGCCCATCTAGCGCGCGAATGCGGCCTTCCAAAGGTGCTGGCCTTCGACATGGGCGGCACCACGGCCAAGATTTGCCTGATCAACGACGGTGAGCCCGAGCACTCGCGCCGCTTCGAGGTGGCGCGGGCCTGGAAGAACCTCAAGGGCAGCGGGCTGCCGATCCGCATTCCGGTGATCGAGCTGGTAGAAATTGGCGCCGGCGGCGGCTCCATCGGCCGCGTCGACGCCATGCAGCGCATCACCGTCGGCCCGGACTCCTGCGGCTCCGAGCCCGGCCCGGCCTGCTACGGCCGCGGCGGTGAACTGCCGGCCGTGACCGATGCCAACCTGACTTTAGGCCGCATCGACCCGGCGCGCTTTGCCGCCGGCCGCATGCCGCTGCAAGCCTCGCTGTCACAGCAGGCGCTGCTCGCGCACGTTGGCACGCCACTGGGCATGGATGCGTTCTGGGCGGCGGCCGGCATGAGCGAAATGGTCGAAGAAAACATGGCCAACGCGGCCCGCGTGCACGCCATCGAGCGCGGTCAGGATCTGGAAGGCTTCACCATGATCGCCTTTGGCGGCGGCGCCCCCCTGCACGCCGGCCGGCTGGCGCAAAAACTGGGCATCGCACGGGTGCTGATCCCGGCCGGCGCCGGCGTCGGCTCGGCCATCGGGTTTTTGCGGGCGCCGATTTCTTTTGAGGTGGTGCGTAGCGACTTGTCGGTACTGCGGCTGGCCGATCCGCACCTGGTCGAGGCCCGGCTGCAAGCCATGCACGCCGAAGCCCTGGCCGTGGTGCAAACCGCCAGCGCCGGGGCCGAGCTGCATGACATCAGGCTGGCCGAATTGCGTTATGTGGGCCAGGGCCACGAACTGCGCGTGCGCTTGCCCCCGGCCAGCGAAGGCCCGCTGGACCGGCAGGCCCTGGACGCCATGGCCGAGCGCTTCGAGCTGGCTTACGAGCGAATTTACGGTCTGCGCGTGCCGGGCTCTGAAGTCGAAGTCGTGACCTGGCTGGTCACCGTTTCGACCGCCCCCACCCC
>CAIMVC010000295.1 GCA_903844825.1 uncultured Burkholderiales bacterium
CACGCTCAGCGCGATCGACGAGGCCGAGCCGCCCAAGATCGCATCCACCTTGTCTTTCTCGACCCACTGCCTGGCAATGTTGGTGCCCACGTCCGGCTTGTTCTGGTCGTCGGCCACCACCACTTCAATCGTCTTGCCGCCGACCTTGCCGCCAAAATCTTCTACCGCCATGCGTACCGCCAGCGTCGAGCCCGGACCGCCGTTGCCCGAGTACGGACCCGTCATGTCGGCCATCACGCCGATGCGCACCACATCGTCCGAGATCTGCGCCTGCGCAACACCCGCGCCTAGCAAACTCATAGCCACCGCAGCAGCCACTGCGCTCTTGTTTGTCAACTGAATCATTTCTTGTCTCCTTGTAATGGGTTGATGGTCCGCCACCGGCAACTGTCCGGTTTTGTGAAGACCGTGGAAATAAAGCACCTCATCGATCAGCGCGTCTTGCTTGAATAAACACGCTACAGCCTTTATTTTCTACATGCCGGCCGGTTAGTTTCTAAATGCTAACACCCGGCTTTGCGGCTCACAAGAGACTTGCCGCGTCATTTGCGTAGGGGTTTTCCAGTGCCATCGGGGTAGCTGACCCTGGCTTGCGCTGACCGGGCCGCAGCGGCCCGGTCGGCGCGGCGTTCGAGCCCTTCCCTCACGCTCTGTGCGCCGAGGTGGGGGCCCGTTCACCGGCTCAAACGGCCATGACGCCGCCGTCGATCGGCAACGTGACGCCGTTGACATAACTGGCCAGGTCGGAGGCCAGAAAGACCGCTGGGCCAGCGATTTCCTGTGGCTGCCCGAGCCGACCCAAGGGAATGCGCGCCATGAAGCGTTGCAGGCGCTCGGGGTTGGCGCGGGTGACCTCGGTCATGGGCGTCACGATCACGCCGGGCGCCAGCGCATTGACCCGTATGCCGTCGGCCCCCAGGTCCGCGGCCATGGACTGCGTGAGCATCTTGACCGCACCTTTCGAAGCCGAATAGCCCACTGCGTTGGGCTGGCCCATGAAGGCTGCACCCGACGCCGTGTTGATGATGCAACCGCGGGTCTGGCGCAAGGCTGGCAGCCAGGCGTGGATCGCATTGAAAACGCCAAAGACATTCACGTCCATCACCTGGCGCAAGGTGGCGTGCGCCTTCGGACTGTTCAGGCCCTCACGGATCATCACGCCGGCGTTGTTCACCAGAATGTCAAGCGGGCCAATGTCGCGCCCGACCTGATCAGCCAGCGCCTGCGCCGCTGCCGCGTCCGTCACATCAAAGGCAAAGACCCAGCCCTGCCCACCGCAGGCCTGGACCTGCGCCAGCGTCGTGGCGCAGGACGCCGCATCGCGGTCGGTCACGATCACGCGCGCACCCGCTGCGGCGTAAGCCACCGCAATCGCCTGACCAATGCCACTGGCGGCGCCAGTGACCAGCGCCAGTTTTCCCTGCAACAGACCTGTGCTCATGCGCCTACCTCCCTTGATTCCGAACTGCCCACGGTATGTTTCATGCACTGCCCTCAGCTTCAGCTGCGCAACGCGGCCGCAGCCGCGTTTTGTTCGCGCTCCCGGCGCAGCTTGCGCGACGCCTGCAACTGGCCAACGATGCCCTTGCGGAAACTCATCACCACCACCACGAACACCAGACCCTGGATGATCAACACCCATTCGGCGAATGAGGCCAGGTAATGCTCCATCGAGACAATCAGCAACGCACCGACCACCGGGCCGAGCAAGGTCTGCAGGCCGCCGACGATGCAGATCAGCAGCGCCTCACCGGAGGTGTTCCAGCCAACGTCGGCAAGGGTGGCCAGCTGAAAGGCCAGCACCTTGGTCGCGCCCGCCAGACCAGCCAGTGCGGCCGACAAGGTAAAAGCGATCAGCTTGTAGCGATTGACCCGGTAACCCAGGGAAATGGCGCGGGGCTCGTTGTCCCGAATCGCTCTGAGCACCTGTCCAAAGGGCGAGTGCACGGTGCGGTGAATCAACCAAAAACCAAAGCCCACAATCACCAGCACCGCGTAGTACAGGGTCAGGTTGTCGGCGGTATTGATGACCCCCAGCAGCATCGGCCGGGGCACGTTTTGCAGACCATCTTCGCCGCCGGTAAAGGGCATGCGCAGGGACAAAAAGTAAATCAGCTGCGCAAAAGCCAGCGTGATCATCGAAAAGTAGATGCCCTGGCGCCGGATTGCCAGCAAGCCGGTGACAAAACCAATGGCAGCGGCCACCGCCACCCCGGCCAGAATGCCCACAGCGCCGTCAACGCCCCAGGCCTTGACGACGTAACCGGTCACATAGCTGGCCGCTCCGTAAAACATGGCGTGACCAAATGAGAGCAGACCGACGTAGCCGATCAGCAAATTCAGCGAGGCGGCCAGCAAGGCCACGCACATCAGCTTGATCAAGAACAGCGGGTAGGCCACCAGCGGGGCCAGGCATAACAGGACCACGGCCAGCAGCAGCAGCAGCAGGACCCTGGAAATTGAATCATTTTTCATGTCAGATGTCCTGGTGCTAATCATTGCTTCCGAACAAGCCATGGGGGCGCAGGGCCAGCGTCAGGATCATGACCACGAAGATCACGACACCGGCCCCGTCGGGATAAAACAGTTTGGTCAGACCCTCGATCACACCGAGGCTAAAGCCCGTGACGATGGAGCCAATGATCGAGCCCATCCCGCCAATCACCACCACCGCAAACACCACGATGATCAGGTTGGCGCCCATGTGCGGGCTGACCTGGTAAATGGGCGCGGCCATTACGCCGCCAAAGCCAGCCAGCGCCACGCCAAAGGCATAGGTCAGCATCAACATGCGCGGCACGTTGATGCCGAAGGTGCGCACCAGGTTCGGGTTTTCGTTGGCCGCCCGCAGGTAGGAGCCGAGCTTGGTCCGGTCGATCACATACCAGGTGCCCAGGCACACCACCAGCGCCACGCCAATGACCCACAAGCGGTACCAGGGAATGAAGGTCACCGACACATCAAGCCCGCCGCTCATCGGGTTCGGGTAGGGCTGACCACTGACGCCAAAGTTCAGGCGCAGCGCCCCTTCCATCAGCGTGGCCACGCCAATCGTCAGCAGCAAGGCGTAGACATGATCGACCTGGTAGAGCTTGCGCAGGAACAAGCGCTCCATCAGCACGCCAAACAACCCCACCACCACCGGTGCCACGATCAGGGCCCACCAGTAGCCCAGCCCCAGGTACTCGAGCAGAGCCCAGGCGACGAAGGCGCCCAGCGTGTACTGCGCCCCGTGGGCAAAGTTGACCACATGCAGCAGGCCAAAAATGATGGCCAGGCCGAGGCTCATCAGCGCATAAAACGAGCCATTGATCAGGCCGATGATGACCTGACCGATCACGGCCGCCACGGGAATACCAAAAATAGATTCCATCAGTCTTGTCTCCAGTGCGCTCGGCTCGGCGAGGCCAGTGCCGTTTTCACAGGCCTAGCAAGCGCTCAATGCGCTCGAGGTTGGGGGCGATCTGCGCTTGCGTGAACTGCTCGACCACAGTGCCTTCTTCGATGACGTAGAAGCGGTCCGCCAGGCGCGAGGCAAAGCGGAAGTTCTGCTCGACCATGAGCACCGTAAAACCGCGCTGGCGCAGCCCGAGAACGACCTGCCCGATGCGCTGAACAATCACCGGCGCCAGCCCTTCGGTGCACTCGTCGAGCAGCAAGAGTTTGGCGCCGGTGCGCAGGATGCGGGCAATTGCCAGCATCTGCTGCTCGCCACCCGAGAGCTTGGTGCCCGGACTGCTGCGGCGCGCCTTGAGGTTGGGAAAGAGCTCGTAGATCTCGTCCACGCTCAGGCCACCGGGCCGAAGGACGGGGGGCAGCAGCAGGTTCTCTTCGGCCGTCAGGCTGGCGAAGATTCCCCTCTCTTCCGGACAGTAAGCCACGCCCAGGTGAGCGATCGCCTCGGGCGGCAGACCCTCGGTCGACTGGCCGTCAATTTCGATGTGCCCCTTGCGTTTTTCCAGCAGGCCGATGACGGCGCGCAGCGTCGTGGTCTTGCCGGCACCGTTGCGCCCGAGCAGGCAAACAATCTCGCCTTCGCGCACCTCAAGGCTGATGTCATGCAGCGCCTGCGTCTCGCCGTAGTGGCCCACAAGGTGCTCAATGCGCAAAAGCGGCTTGGGCTGGGGTGTGGACTCAGACATGAGCGCCTCCCACATACGCGTCAATGACTTGCGGGTTGCTCGAGACCTCGGCATAGCTGCCTTCGGCCAGGACCTGTCCGGACTGCAGCACCGTGACGCGGTCACACAACTCGGCAATGACTTTCATGTTGTGCTCCACCATCAGGATCGTGCGGCCCTTGGCCACCTTGGCGATCAACTGCATGACCGGGCCGATGTCCTCGTGCCCGAGCCCCGCCATCGGTTCGTCCAGCAATATCAGCTCGGGCTCCAGCGCGATGGTGGTCACCAGTTCCAGCGCGCGCTTGCGACCATAAGACAACTCAGCGGCCGGGGTCTGCATCCAGCGCCCCAGACCCACCATGTCGACCAGCTCGCGCGCACGCTCGTCAAGCGACTCCAGCACGCTTTCCCGGCGCCAGAATGCGTAGCTCCAGCGCGTCTTGCGCTGCAGCGCCACGCGCACGTTTTCCATCACCGTCATCTGGCCGAATACGGCCGAGATCTGGAACGAACGCACCATGCCGCTGCAGGCCAGCGTGGCCGGGTCGCTGTTTTCGATGGACTTGCCGTTAAAAACAATCGTACCGGCCGAGGGTTTGAGAAAGGTGGTGAGCAAATTAAAACAGGTGGTCTTGCCGGCGCCATTGGGACCGATCAGCGCATGGACCGAATGGCGCTGCACGCGCAGGTCCACGTCTTTGACCGCATAGAACCCACGAAACTGCTTGCTCAGGCCGCGCGCCTCGAGAATGTAGTCCTGACTCATCGCCGTACTCCCGTGAGGCTCACCAAAGGCACATCAAAGGAAGGCATGGGTCACTCCGCCATCGACCTTGACGCACTCGCCGGTGATGAAGCCGCTGTCCGATGAAGCCAGATAGCAGGCGGCAGAGGCCACGTCCTGCACCGTTCCCAGGCGGCGCATGGGCGTCTTGGCCAGGCGAACCTTGACCTTCTCGGGGTCGACGTTGATCTTCACGCCCTCGGTCGGCACCGAGCCTGGCGCTACCGAATTGACCCGAATGCCGCGTGGCCCAAGATCCACTGCGGCCGAACGGGTCAGCCCCAGCACGCCGGACTTCACGCCGCAGTAAACCATGGCCTCGGGAATGCCGAGAAATGCCGCAGCCGAGGCGATATTGACCACACTGCCGCCCTCGCTCATGTGTTCGGCCGCCACCTGGATACCCCAGACCACCGAGCTAAAGCCGGTGCCAATCATGCGTTGCAGCATCTCGGGAGTGATCTGCTCGATCGGGCTGTAGCGCACCCACATGGCATTGCTCACCAGCACATCCAGCCGCGCGTACCGCGCCTTGAGCGCTACCGCGGCATCGGCCAGGGTTTCGCGCTTGGAGACATCACCGCCAAAGGCCATGGCCTGACCGCCAGCGGCGATGACGGCATCGGCCGCCTCCTGCGCCAGGTCCTGGCGCAGGTCAATGATGCCCACCACCGCGCCCTCGCTGGCCAGCTGCTCAACGATGGCGCGGCCAATGCCACGGGCACCCCCGGTGACCAGCGCCACACGCCCCTCAAATCGCTTGTTCATCAATAGCTCCTGTCAATCGTGACGTGCCAAGATCGGCAAACCGCACTTCGGGCAAGCCGCGCACGCCGGTCCCGTGAATCGCCAGCAAGGCCCCGGCGTCCGGGTGGTCGGTGCGCAGCATGTTGCCGCTGTCACTGATGCTGGTGACGTAAATCGTGTCGAGCGCCTCGCCCCCGATACAGGGGCAACTGGCGTAGGGAATGCCCAGGTCAATCAAGCGATCAAGCGCACCCTCGGACGTAAAACGGGCGAGCTGCCCGCTGAGAACCAGCGCCACCCACAGCCCGCCGTCGGCATCAACGGCGGCACCGTCGGGCGCTGAATTGAGGGCCTGGGTGTCGATGAAACTCTGGCGCGGCCCGACGGCGCCCGTGGCCGTGTCGTAGGCATAACGCCAGACCTGGTGTGCCACGCTGTCAGAAAAATACAGCCAACGGCCATCGGGGCTAAAGCAGGTGGAATTAGAGACGCAGACGCCGCGATCGAGTTCGCGCACGGCACCGTCGGCCTGCAACTGGTAGAGCACACCGTGCGGCTCGCGTCGCCCCAGCACCAGCGAGCCCACGCAATAGCGTCCCGCCCGGTCCGTGCGTCCATCGTTCAGGCGCATGCGTTCAGCCGGATGCGTGACAGCGGCAAGCGCCGTCAACTCACCGCTGCCGAGATCCAGAAAATGGACATCGCGCTCCAGCGCAACGAGCAGGCGCCCGCTCTCGCACAGCGCGATGGAGCCAATCTCATGCGGCATCGGCCACTGCTGGCGCGCACCGCTCGCCAGTTGCATCCGATGCACCAGACGGCGCCGGGAATCAATCCACAGCAGCGACCCGCTGCGGTCATCCCACAGCGGGCTTTCGCCAAGCAGGTCACGCGTGTCGGTGACGATGTCGATGCGCAACATGCTCTTCAAAGACGTCCGGATCGCGGGGCCGTGGCAGTTGAACTCATGCGCGGCAGCCCGTTACTTCTTGATGAAGTCGCAGCCACCCTCGGCCAGCGGGCGAAACGCCTGCTCGGCCGGGATCTCGCCCTTGATGCTGTACAAATCGTTCTTGCCCTTGGACTCCGCCGGCGTCTTGACCTGC
>CAIMVC010000296.1 GCA_903844825.1 uncultured Burkholderiales bacterium
CACGCTCAGCGCGATCGACGAGGCCGAGCCGCCCAAGATCGCATCCACCTTGTCTTTCTCGACCCACTGCCTGGCAATGTTGGTGCCCACGTCCGGCTTGTTCTGGTCGTCGGCCACCACCACTTCAATCGTCTTGCCGCCAACCTTGCCGCCAAAATCTTCTACCGCCATGCGCACCGCCAGCGTCGAGCCCGGACCGCCGTTGCCCGAGTACGGGCCCGTCATGTCGGCCATCACGCCGATGCGCACCACGTCGTCCGAGATCTGCGCCTGCGCAACACCCGCGCCCAGCACGCTCATAGCCACCGCAGCAGCCAGCACGCTCTTGTTTGTTAATTGAATCATTTCTTGTCTCCTTTTAAAAAAATCAGCTTATGCAGGATCGGTCGACAGGCGCAGGTTGCGAAACTGTTCACGCAACGCGGTCTTGAGCAACTTGCCGGTGGCCGTGTGCGGCAATTCGTCCACGAACACCACGTCATCAGGCAGCCACCAGCGGGCCACGCGATCTTTCATGAAGTCGAGCATCTCGGCCCCTGTCAACTCGGCGCCCGGCTTGGGCACGATCACCAGCAAGGGGCGCTCCTGCCACTTGCTGTGCGCCACGCCAATCACCGCCGCCTCGCCCACCTTGGGATGACCCAAGGCCACGTTTTCCAGGTCGATCGACGAGATCCACTCGCCCCCGGACTTGATCACATCCTTGGAGCGGTCCGTGATCTGAACGTAGCCATCCGGGTCGATGTAGGCTACGTCGCCCGTGCTCAGCCAGCCCTGCGCATCCAGCGCCGAGCCCGGCTCCGTGCCGTAGTAGGCCGACAACACCCACGGACCACGCACCCGGATCTCACCGACGGATTGACCGTCATGCGGCAAGGCCCGGCCTTCGGCATCGAAGACCGCAACTTCAACGCCATAAATCGCGCGCCCCTGCCGGCACTGGACGGCGTAGCGCTCGTCCAGCGGCTGCCCTTCGTGTTTGGGCAGCAGGTTGGAGATGGTGGCCAGCGGGCTGGTCTCGCTCATGCCCCAGGCCTGGATCACAAAGACGCCCAGCTGCTTTTCAAAGCGTTCGATGATGGCGCGCGGCGCAGCCGAGCCGCCCACCACCACGCGGTTCAGGCGCAGCTTTGGCAAGTCGCGCTCAAGCGGGTGTTGGTCAAGGTACTGAAACAGGCCCAGCCACACGGTTGGCACGCCCAGGGACAGCGTGCAGCCTTCATCGCGCAGGGCTGCAAAAAGCTTGTCGCCACTCAGCGCAGAGCCCGGCAAAACCATCTTGGCGCCACACATGGCCGAGGCGTAGGGCACGCCCCAGGCGTTGACATGGAACATCGGCACGGCCAGCAACACGCAGTCCCGGGCACACAGGCCCAGACCATCGGCGGCGCACGCGGCGAAGGAATGCAGCACGGTCGAGCGGTGGCTGTAGAGAACGCCTTTGGGGTTGCCCGTCGTGCCCGAGGTATAGCACATGGAAGACGCCGTGTTCTCGTCAAACTCGGGCCAGACGTAGTCTTCGTCAGCGGCGTCGAGCAGCGCTTCGTAGGCACTGAGATGGGGCAGGTCCAGGGCCGGCAGCTGCTCGGGTCGGCACAAGGCCACGAAGCGCTTGACCGTCTTGAGTTGCGGCGCGAGCTTGACCAGCAAGTCGGCAAAGTCCAGGTCAAAAAACACAATGCCGTCGGCCGCATGGTCGACGATGTAGGCAATCTGCTCAGGGAACAGTCGGGGGTTGACGGTGTGCAGCACCGCGCCCATGCCCGCTACAGCGTAATAAAGCTCAAGGTGTCGGTCGGTGTTCCAGGCCAGTGTGGCCACCCGGTCGCCGGGCTTGACGCCAAGCCCCGCAAGGACATGCGCCAGCTTTTGGGCGCGCTGGGCGAGCGTGCGCCAGTTGCTGCGCCGCACCTCCCCACCGTAGAGCTGTGAGACCAGTTCGACATCACCGTGGTGGGTCGCTGCGTGGGTCAGCAAGCCGGAAATCAGCAGCTGTTTGCTTTGCATCAAACCCGACAGACTCATTGTGTTGATTCCCGTAGCATGCCTTTGCCGCAGCCCCGACTTTGGCCTGCGCTGCTGCATTGACGTGGCGATGATTTTTCTGGTCCGGTCGTCTTGAAACTTTTACATGCCGGCCGGTAAGTAGGTAGGTCGAATCCTAACATTGGGCGCCCCCTTTCACCGTCTGCGCAAGCGCTACAGCACTAGGGGTTTGTCCCAGCCAGCACCGCATCAGGCGGCCCCTTCCTCGGCCGCGAAGGGGGCTTGCCTGAGCAACTCGTAGAGCGGGTCATTGGGCTGGCGCCCGCCGGTGGGCTGCCTGACCCCAAAGAGTTCCGCATCGCTGATGGCCGGCAGGGGGGTCTGCCGCACCCAGTCATAGACGACCGTACGGGCAGCGACTCGCCACTCCCCAGCTCGGCGCTCGAAGCGGTCAACGTAGCGACCACACAAAAAGGTTTCCAGGGGCTGACCCTGCGCATCGCGCTCGGCCTGAATGGCCTGGAAGTAACTCTCGACCGCCGCCACATCGCCACGCAGTTCAATCAGGATGTTGCCGATCAAGTGGATCATTCGGCCCGCCAAAGGCAACTTGAGCAATGCGTGGTCGATGAAGCCCTTGGCGCTCCCCTGGTAGGCACCATGCCGGTCGGTGCCATCGGGCCAGTAGGCCGAGCGCAAGGCCTCGGCATCGAGCCGGTCAATGCCCCGACAGTAGCGGTAAAGACAATCGCGAATGGCCTCGCGGTCCAGTAGTTCCTGCAGCAATTGCGAATCGGGCGAGTTCATAAAAGCACTCCTTCAAGACGGTTGACGCAAGGTGATCACGGCATCTAGGCAGACCGCGCCCTTGGGCCGGACCAGCAGCGGGTTGATGTCGATGCTCTCGAGCTGCGCGGCGTGCGCCAGCGCGAAATCGGACAGACGGCACAAGGCGTCGACCAGCGCCAGCTCGTCGCACACTGGTGCCCCGCGCCAGCCCCTGAGCAGGGCCGAGGAGCGCACGCGGTTCACCAGCCGCTGCGCCTGCTCGGCCGACAGCGGGGCCGAGGCAAAGGCCACGTCCTTGTAAAGCTCGACGGCCGTGCCGCCCGCGCCAAACATCAGCATCGGACCGAAGGTCGGGTCCATGTGCAGCCCCAAAATGGTTTCTACGCCGCCGACCAGCATGGGGGTGATCAGCACGCCATCGATCCGGGCCGCTGGCGCTGCGCTGCGTGCGCGGGACATCAGGGTGTCAAAGGCGCTGCGCACGGCCGCCTCGTCCTGCAAGTTGAGCAGGACTCCGCCGATCTCGGTCTTGTGCACAATGTCGGGCGATGCAATCTTTGCCACGACCGCAAAGCCCATGCGCCGGGCCGCCTGCACCGCCTCGTCGGCGCTCTGGCACAACTGCTCGGGCAGCGTGGGCAGACCGGCGGCCGACAACACCCGCTTGGCCGCAGCCTCGGTGCTGACGTCCCCCAGCGGCTCGGCTGCGGCCGTGGGCTGCGGCAATTTGTAGAGCGCACGCCGACACGCCACCATGCGCGCCGCGCCGGCCAGCGCCAGCACCGCGCGGCTCGGGTCGGCAAACACCGGGATGCCCATGGCTTCGAGTTGCTGATTCACCTCGGGTACTGACAACATGACCATCACCATGTCCTTGTCGGGATGGCGCTGGCGCAAGGCCTGCAGCTCGACCAGCGAGGAGGCAAAGCGCAAGGGCGCAAGGCCCGTGTGGGCCAGGTAGGCGAACACTGTGGCGTATGGGCCATGGGTGAGCATCACGTCGAGCGTGCGGGTCACGCCCTGGGGTACCGAGGTGACTTGCGCGGTCATGTCCAGCGGGTTGGCCGCAATCGCAAATGGCAGCAACGCCAGCGCGGCGGACACGCCGGCCGGCGACAGCGGCGACATGCTCAGGCCCTGCTCGCCCGCGTGATCGGCCATCAGCACGCCAATACCGCCCGAGCCCGTGATGATGCCCATGTCGGAATTGGCCGGTAACCTGCCGGTGACTGCGCACAGGTAAGCAATGTCGAGCATCTCCTCGATCGACTGCGGGCGGTAGGCGCCGCACTCGGTGAACACGGTATCGAACACCGCGTCATTGCCAGCGAGCGAGCCGGTGTGGGTGCTGGCCGCGGCCGCACCGAGTTCCGTGCGCCCGACTTTCATGATCAGCACCGGCTTGCCCGCCGCCGCGGCCTTGAGCAAGGCAGCGCGCAGCCGCGCGCCGTCGCGGCAGGATTCGAGCGCCGCGCAGATCACGCGTGTCTGTGCATCCTCGGCCAGGTAGTCGATGCACTCGGCGACGTCGATATCGGCCTCGTTGCCGGTGGCGATGATCTTGCTAAAGCCCAGGCCCCGCAAGGTCGCCATGCCGTAGGTCGCCGAGCCAAAGGCACCGCTTTGCGTGGCCAGCGAGATCGGTCCGCTGCGCGGCTGCAAGCCATACAGTGCCGTTGAGAAGGTGGAAAAGTAGCGCGTCTGCACGTTCAGCAGGCCCAGGGAGTTGGGCCCGAGCATGCGCACGCCGGCGGCGCGGCACATCTGCACCAGACGATCCTGCCGCTCGCGGCCCTCGGCATCAAGCTCGGCAAAACCGGATGTCAGCACCAGCACGCACTTGACGCCCTTGGCAATGCTGTCGCGCACAGCGGCCTCGACACCCGCCACGGGCACCACGATCACGGCCTGGTCAATGCTGCCGGGCACATCGAGCACGCTGGCATAGGCCGGCAAGCCCTGTATCTCGGCTGCCCCGCTCTTGTTCACAGGGTAGATCGCCCCCTCGAAGCGAGCTTCGAGCAAAAAGCGCAACAAGCGGCCACCGATCCGGTCGGCGTCGGACGAAGCGCCGATAACAGCCACAGAGTTGGGAACGAAGACGTGAGACAGGCTGTGCATGGTGCGGGCGTGGTGAAAATAAAAAAGGGCTCAGGCGCGCGCCGCGTCAGCCACGGTCTGTGCGGTGAGCCAGTCCAGGCACTGCGACTTGTCGCCGCTTTGCAGACTGCCCGCCAGCGAATGCATGGCCAGACGCGCCACCGGCATCTCCAGGGTCATGCCCATGCCGCCGTGCAGTTGGATGGCCGACTCGGCGAGCATGCGACTGATGCCGGACATCGACAGCTTGACCAGGGCCGTGTCGGCCGAATAAGCACAGGTGCCCTGCCCCGACTGCTCGACCAGGCGACGCACCATGCCACGCGCATTCTCGTAAGCCACGTACATGTCGACCAGGCGGTGACGCAGCGCCTGAAAACTCGACAACTGCACGCCAAACTGGGTGCGGGTGTTGAGGTAATCGATGGTCTGTTCAATCATCGCACCGCCGGCGCCCACGGCCTGCACGCACGCCAACAGGCTGCCGGCGTTGTACGCGGAGTCGACCGCCGCCAACACCGCCTCGCCACGCAGCAGCACGTCGGCTGCGCCCGCGGTGACGCCCTGCAGGTCGATGTCGCAGGTCATGCGCCCGTCGACGCCAGCGTAGTGACGGGCGCGGTCGAGCAGCGGCTCGAGCGGCAGCAGCACCAGCACCGGGGTGCCGGTCTGGCCCTCGCGGGTGTTCAAGAGCAGGTGGGTCGCTGGCTCGCTCAGGTCAACGCCCTTGAGGCTGCCGTGCAGCCGCGCATCAGGCGCCAGGCGCACAGCACTGCCAGCGCCCGGCAGGCGAGCGTCCGCATCAATGACCGCACACACCGAGGCCTGGCCCGCCGCCACTGCGGCCAGCAAGGGCCGCACACCGGCGTGCGCCCGACAGGCCGCGAGCAACAGCGGCGCCACGGCACAGCGCCCGGCCAATGGCGCCACCTGGGCGTGGCGAGCCATGGCCTCGACGATGGCAGCCAGATCGCTGAGCGCGGCGCCTGCGCCACCATCGTCCTCGGCGATCAACACGCCCTGCCAACCCAGCGCGAGCATTTGGCGCCACTTGGCACTCGCAGCATTTGGAGCGCCTGGGCGCGTCTGATCATCGGCGCTGGCGGCAAGCCGCAAGCTGGTGTCATACATGTCACCAGAAAACATTGGCGTGGCGTGAAAAGACATGGTCAGGCTCCGAAAAGATCGCGGGCGATCACGTTCTTTTGTACCTCGCTGGTACCGCCAGCGATGGTACGCGAGCGGTAAAACAGGTAGGTGTGAATCAGCTGGCGCTCCATCTCCAGATCGTCTTGTCCGTCGGCGGCAGGCGCCTGCGGCAGCAAGCGGGTGGCGAACTCGGGAGCGGCCAGGTCGTAGGCCAGACTGGATATTTGCTGCGACAACTCCGAGCAATGCAGCTTGAGCGCCGACGATTTGGAGGACTGCAGCGTGCCATTCATCTCCTCCTGAATGGCACTGAGCAGCATCTCGCGGGCGCCCATGGCCGAGGCCTTGGCCACAAACAGGCGCTCGAGCGCCGAGTGCAGACTCGGCTGGGCACCCTGCTCACGTAGGCGGTTTTGAATCAGCTCTTCCACCTGCTGCAGCTGGCGGGCCAGACGCGGCACCGTGGCCGGCGACAAACGCTCGCGGTCGAGCAGAAACTTGGCACAGCTCCAGCCCTCCCCTTCTTCGCCCAAGCGGTGAGCGACGGGCACACGCACATCGTTGAGAAACACCTCATTGACATGGTGCCACCGGTCGATGGTGCGGATCGGCCGTATCTCGATGCCCGGCGTGTCAAGCGGCACCAGCAGCAAGGTGATGCCGGCTTGCTTGCGCCCTTCCTGCGAGGTGCGCACCAGGGTGTACATGATGTCGGCCTCCTGCGCGTGCGAGGTCCAGGTCTTCTGGCCATTGATCACATAGTGGTCGCCCTCGCGCACGGCACTGGTCTTGAGCGAGGCCAGGTCCGAGCCGGCGCCGGGCTCCGAGTAACCCTGGCACCACCACTGGCTGCCGTCGATGATGCGTGGCAGAAAATACGCCCGCTGCTCGGCGGTACCGAAATGCATGATGACCGGACCGATATGACCCAGGCCGTGGTGATACAGCGGCGGGCAATCAAGCTCGGCGCTGACTTCTTCAAACAGGTAACGCTGCTGCAAATCCCAGCCAGTACCACCAAACTCGACCGGCCAGCCCGGCGCGCCCCAGCCCCTGGCATGCAGGATCTGCTGCCAGCGCGCATATTCGGCCCGTCCGACTTTCTGGTTGCTGCGCACCAGCTCGCGCAGCTCTTGCGGGCAATTGCCTTGCATGAAGTGCCTGAGCTGCTGGCGAAAGTCTCGATAAAAGGCCTCGTCGCGCACAACATCTTGTGCAGGAATGTCAGTTCGGTTGTCGATGGCGTTCATGGTGTTGAAAAGGAATCGGAATACATGTCAATCGGGGCGGATGTTGCGCGCGCGGATCACCGGCCCCCAACGCTCGAGTTCGCGCTGCAAGTAGCTGGCAAACTCGGCGCGGCTCATCACCCGCGGGTCCACCCCGGCTCGGCTTAAGCTCTCACGAACGTCCGCCGTCTCAAGCACCGCGCGGATATCGGCCGCCAGCTTTTGCTGCACCGGCTCGGCAACGGCGCTCGGCACCAGCAGACCAAACCAGCCCCCGGCCTCAAACGAAGCCAGTGCCGGAATGCCGGCCTGGCTGATCGGCACCACCTGAGGCAGACGGGGGTTGGGCCTGGAATAACCAAAGCCCAGCACCTTGAGCTTGCCGGTGGCCACATGCGCCATGGTGGCGGGCGAGTCAAACAAGGCGTCGACCTGCCCGCCGATCAAATCATTGATGGCCGGTCCATTGCCCCGGTAGGGCACATGAACCATGTCGATGCCTGTCATGGCCGCAAACAGCTCGGCTGCAATGTGCGGGCTCGACGCATTGCCCGAGGAGGCGAAGCTGAGCTTGCCCGGATGGGCCTTGCCGTAGGCAATCAACTCCGCCAGGTTGTTGACCGGCAAGGCCGCGGATACAAACAGCACGCTCGGACTGTCGGCCACCATCGCCAGCGGAGCCAGCGCTTTGGGGTCGTAGGGCAGGTTGGGCACCATGATCTGGTTGCCGATGTAGCCAAAGGCCGTCATCAGCAAGGTATGACCATCGGCGGGCGACCGCGCCACGTAGGCGGTACCGATATTGGTGCCACCGCCGGGCCGGTTCTCTACCACCACGCTTTGCCCCCAACGGGCCGCCAGCCTGGGCGCCACGATACGTGCCAGCACATCGGTGAGCCCGCCGGCCGCATAAGGCACGACCAGGGTCACCGGCTTGGTCGGAAACGGGTTGGCACCCTGGGCCCAGGCGCTTGGCAGCAGCGCCTGGAAAAGCACTGCGGCGGCCAGCATGAAGCGTTTCATCGTGATGCAGCTCATTGAAGTTTGAAAAAATTTTACCTTCCGACCGGTAAGTAAAAACCCCGTGATAACCCTAGTTCCTGAAAAGTCAATCCCAAAGGTCAACGCGCGCATCGAGGGCCGCTCAAGGCACGCAGCTATTGGCACGGCGTCAGCGGCCGGCCCGAGCGGCGCGCAAATCAGGCCGCGCCGCCGGCCTGCGCCGGGTCAGCGAGCCTTCATGCCCACCAGCACAATATCCAGAAACTGCTCGACCACGGCCGCGGCAGTCAGCCGTCCGGCCGGGTTGTGCCAGCGGTTCATGCTGTTGATGCTGGAGAGCAAAACGCGCCCGGCCATCGCCGGATCAACAGCCCGAAACTCGCCGCTGGCAATGCCTTCCTCAATGCACTTGCGCAGCAACTTCTCGTATTGGTCGCGGAAAGTCAGCGCCTGGTTGCGCGAATCGGACTCTTCCTTGCTCCAGAAGGCATTCGAGGACGCCACCCAGGCGTTGCGATTTTGCTGGTAGTAATCGGCCGACGTCATCATGAAGGCGAGTACCTTGTCATGCGCCGTGACGGCCCGGGCGGTTGCCGTGTTGACCCGCTCCAGCAGCAGCACGAATGACTCGACCACAATTTTCTGAAACAGGGCTTCCTTGTTGGGAAAGTGGTAGTACAGCGCAGCCTTGGTGATGTCGGCTTCCTGTGCAATATCGCGCAGCGAGGTGCCCTTGAACCCGTACTGCGAGAACAGGCGGCAGGCGATTTCGAGCAATTGCGCCTGCCTCTCGTCGCCCCGACTGATGATGGGAAGCACCTCGGTACTGGCCTGCGTATCAGCCTTTGTGTTGGCCTTGGCCTTGGCTTTTTGAGCCGATTTGGCCGCCACTTTCGTGGCCACTGGGGTCGCCATGTTCGTTCCTCTGCAGATGGGGGATCAGGGTGCAGCCGCAAAAAGGCGACGGCTGCTACTACGCTGCGGATTTATACCAGAGCGAGCATCAGCGACCGACGTAGACGGGCGCGCGTTTTTCAAGAAAGGCGCGCTGCGCCTCGCGCGAGTCTTCGGTCTTGGACAGGGCCACGGTGTTGCCTTGCTCATAGCGGTAGGCCTCGCGCATGGGCATGACCTCAGTCATGCGGGCCGCTTCCTTGGCCAGGCGCAACGCGATCGGGCTCTTGGAGGCGATCTCGCGGGCGATCTCCATGCAGTAAGGCATGAGTTCGTTGGCGGGCACGCAGGCCTCGACCAGGCCCAGACGGTACATCTCCTGTGCCGTCACCTTCATGCCGGTGTAGAACATGCGTCGGGCACGCGAGCGGCTGAAGTACTTTTGCAAAAAGGTCACACCGCCAGCCAGTCCCACATTGATTTCGGGCATGGAGACATAGGCGTCCTCGGAGGCGACCCAGATGTCCGAACCCATGACCAGCCCGAAGCCGGCCCCCATGGCCGGGCCGTTGATGGCTGCGATGATCGGCTTGCTGCACTCCAGGACGGCGTAATACGACTCGCGCACCAGGCGGTTGTGGCGGCCGTAGGCGCCGGCCGTGTCGGCCAGGTTCGGGCGCTCGCGGATGTCGGCGCCCGCAGAAAATACTTTGCCAGAACCCGTCAGCACAATAACCGCCACGTCCTCACGGTCGGACAACACATCAAAGAGTTCAGTGATTTCGGCGCGCAACTCGGCGTTCTGGGCGTTCACTGGCGGCCGGTTCAGGGTCACGGTGGCAATGCGATCAGCCACCTCGAGAATCAGGGTCTTGTAGGGCATGGTGTTGTCTCCTTTTGTTGCATGAGAAATGTCGTCAAACCGTGCGCCCCGTGAGGCCGGAATTGGCGCGGGCGTGCAGCTATGCTAGAAATTTACCTGCCGGCTGGTTACTCGTCAAGCACTATCGGCTGTGTCTCGGGTCTCAGGACTGATTCAGCCCTGACTGAGCCTGGATTGCCGCGGCCTGCAGGGGCTGTCTCAGGACGGTGGCTGATCGATTTTCCAGCTGCGGTTGTAGGCCATGAGGGTGTTGACCAGCCCGCCATCGACCACCAGGTCGGTGCCGCTGATGTAGGCCGCATCAGGCCCCATGAGAAAGGCCACGGCGTTGGCAATGTCCTGCGGCTGCCCGACGCGACCCAGCGGCACGCGGGCTTCGCGCTGCTCAAGAACACCTGGCCGTGTGTACATGTCGCGCGTGAGCGGGGTCAGCGTCATGCCGGGCGACACGGTATTGACGCGGATGCCATCGGGCCCCCACTCCACGGCCAGCTGCCGGGCGAGCATGATGGCGGCGGCTTTGCTGGCGCTGTAAGCGCCCCCCGGCGGCGTGGCGTGCGTGCCCGAAATCGAGGCGGTGATCACGAAAGAGCCGCGGCTCTTTTTAAGTTCTGCGTGGCAGGCCTTGGCGAGCAACCAGGGCGCCCGGACATGCACGGCAAAAATCTTGTCCCAGTCTTCGATGGCGTAGTCGAGCAGCAGGCCAAACGTACCGAAGCCCGCATTGCTGGCCACGGCATCAAGCCCGCCGAATGCCTGGGCGGCCTGCGCCAGCGCCAAGGGTGCATCGCTCTGGGACAGATCGCCCACCACCGGCACCGCTTGTGCCCCCATCTGGCGCAACTCCTCGGCCAGCACCTGCAGTTCATCGCCATGCATGTCCGACAACACCAGGCGCGCGCCACCGTGGTCGGCCGCATCACGCGCCAGGCGCAAGGCAATGGCGCGGCCGATGCCGCGCGCCGCCCCGGTCACAATTGCCCGCACCGCGCTCATACTGGCACCGCCGTCTTGTCGAAAGACGCTTGTCGGGGCCGCTGATCAGCCAGTGGGGTCATCGTGTGATGACGGCTGCAGGCCGAACCAGCTGAGTTCGCCAGGCGAGGCCGCCGACCGGGATGAAAAAGAACTGCATTCATGCTTGTCTCCTTGATGGATGCCGCAGCGCGGCTCAGGCTGCCAGGGTGGCTGGTACACAAAAGTCTGGGGCAGTGTTGCCACTGCTGACTCAGCAAACAGGCTAAGGATGATCATGCCTGCCGATCGGCAAGTAGGCAAGCTACCATCGGCAGCTGCTGTCTACTGTCACATTCGTCTATTTGGAAGACTGTCATGGCCGTGTCTCCTGTCAAATCTGCCGCTCGGGTGCTCGAAGTCCTGGACCACTTCCGCCTGGTCCAGACGCCGCGGGCCCTCAAGGACATCTGCGAGGCGCTGGACTATCCGCAGTCCAGCACAACGGTGCTCCTCAAGAGCCTGACGCAGCTCGGCTACCTGAGCTACGACCGCTCGAGCCGTCTTTATTTTCCGACCCTGCGCGTCGCGGCACTCGGGGACTGGGTCAGCCACGCCCTGTTTGGCAAAGGCCAGGTGTTCGAATTGATGCGGGATCTGCACAGTGCGACCGGCGAGACCGTGTCGATCGCACTGCAAAACGATATTTACATCCAGTACATCCGTGTGATCCAGTCCATACACCCGCTGCGCTTTCATACCGAAGAGGGCAGCATGCGCCCGCTGACCCTGTCGGCCACGGGCTGGGTGTTGATGTCGGCCTGCAGCGACAAGGAAGTTGAGCGCCTGGCCAGACGGGCCAACATAGCCACACCGGCCATCCCGGACCGCCAGCGCCTTGATCTGACTTTAGAGCGCGTGCGACAGGCGCGCCGCGATGGCTGGGCCTATGCAGAAAATATCCCCATCCCGGGTGGCGCCACGGTCTGCGCCCTGCTGCCCGTCACGGCCCAGGGACGGGCCGTGGTCATTGGCCTGGGCGGGGCGCTGGAGCGCATTGCCCCGCAAAAAGAAAACCTGCTCGCACTCATGCACGAGAGCATCGCCCGGTCCGGTTTATCCCGGCCGCCCTTGCCCGATGAGCCCCGCGACGCCAGCTGAAAGCCGATACAGCGCGGTCTTCTTCAATGCGCGCCAGCGCTGGCGTCAGCGCCAGCTTTGCCACCCTTGAGCTGGATGTTGCGCATCAGAAAGACCACCGGAATCAAGGCCAGAAAGATCAGGGCAGAGGCATAAAACACGTCCGCGACCGCCAGCATATAAGCCTGCTGGTCGAGCAGCCGGCTGATGCTACCCAGGGCCTGCTCGGGGCTCAGGCCAGCATTCGTCAGGCCGGAAAGCGCCGCGCCAGCCGCCGCATTGCCCGGATTGATGGCTTCGCTGAGCTGGGCGTGGTGCAGGGCCGCACGGTCTTGCCAGACGGTGGTGGCAATCGAGGTGCCGAACGAGCCGGCCGTGATACGTGCGAAGTTGGACAACCCGGAAGCAGCGGGAATCTTGTCTGGCGACAGGCCCGACAGGGTGATGGTCATCAGGGGAATGAAAAAACAGGCCACTGCCAGCCCCTGAATGACCGTAGGCACCAGGATGGTTGCCACGTCGGCCTGGGTGTTGAAGTTCGAGCGCATCCACAGCACCAGGGCAAACACCAGAAACGAAAAGACGGCGACGCGTCGCGGGTCGACACGGGTGATGTTTTTGCCGATCAAAGGCGACACCAGCATGGCCAGCAAGCCCACCGGCGCCAGCACGATACCGGCCTGGGTGGCGGTGTAACCCATGAACTGCTGTAGCCACAGCGGCAGCAAAACGACGTTGCCAAAGAACAGGCCGTAACCGATTGACACAGTCAGCACGCCAGCCCAGAAATTACGGCGTTTGAACAAGCTCAGGTCCACCACCGGGTGCTCCTCGGTGAGCTCCCAGATGACAAAAGCAATAAAGCCGACGAGTGACACCGCCCCCAGCGCCAGCACCTCGCCGGAGTGAAACCAGTCAAGCTCCTTGCCCTTGTCCAGCATGATTTGCAAGGCGCCCACCCAGAGCACCAGCAGCGACAAGCCCACCGTGTCGATGGGCAGCTGCCGAGTCTGGCTTTCTCGCTTGTGAAAGACAGACCAGGTGAGCAATGCTGCGCCCAGGCCCACCGGGATATTGATATAAAAAATCCAGGGCCAGTTCAGGTTGTCAGTGATCCAGCCACCCAGCAGCGGCCCCATCACCGGGGCCACCAGCGTGGTCATGGACCACAGAGCGACCGCCAGCCCCGCCAGCGCCGGCGGATAACTCGATAGCAGCAAGGCTTGTGACAGCGGAATCATCGGTCCGGCCACCAGCCCTTGCAGCACGCGAAAGACGATCAGCATGGTCATGTTGGGCGCCAGCCCACACAGCCACGAAGTCAGCACGAACAACAAGATGCTGACCATGAAAAGCCGCACTTGGCCAAAGCGCTGCGACAGCCAGCCGGTCAGTGGCACGGCGATGGCGTTGGCCACGCCAAAACTGGTGATAACCCAGGTACCCTGGTTGGGACTCACGCCCAGGTCGCCAGCGATCGCCGGCAGCGAGACGTTGGCAATCGAAGTGTCCAGC
>CAIMVC010000297.1 GCA_903844825.1 uncultured Burkholderiales bacterium
AAGAATGTCGCCGACTTCGATGTCGTTGTAACCCTTGATATTCAAACCGCACTCGAAACCTTCTTTGACTTCCTTGGCATCGTCCTTGAAGCGCTTGAGCGAATCGAGCTCACCCGTGAAGATGACCACGTTTTCGCGCAAGAGACGCAAGCGCGCACTGCGGCGCACGATACCGGCGGTGACCATGCAACCGGCGATCGAGCCGATCTTGCTGACCTTGAAGATGTTACGAATCTCGGCATTGCCGATGACTTCTTCCTTCTTGTCGGGTGTGAGCATGCCGGACATCGCGGCGCGCAACTCGTCTACTGCGTCATAAATGATGTTGTAGTAGCGAATATCAATGCCGTTGTTCTCGGCCAGCTTGCGCGCTTGCGCATCAGCACGGGTGTTAAAGCCGATCAGCACCGCCTTCGAGGCAATTGCCAGGTTGACGTCGGATTCGGAAATACCACCCACGGCCGAGTACACCAGTTGCACCTTGACCTCGTCGGTCGATAGCTTGAGCAGAGACTGCGCCAGCGCTTCTTGAGAACCCTGGACATCGGCCTTGATGATGATGGGCAACATCTTGACTTCGCCGCCGGACAGGTCGGAGAACATGTTCTCGAGCTTGGAGGCTTGCTGCCTGGCCAGCTTGGTATTGCGGAACTTGCCGGCACGGTACGTGGCGATCTCACGCGCACGACGCTCATCGGTCATGACCATGAACTCGTCGCCAGCTTGCGGCACCTCGGTCAGACCCTGGATTTCAACGGGGATCGATGGCCCGGCCGTCTTGATGGTCTTGCCGTTTTCGTCCAGCATGGCGCGAACGCGGCCATAGGTCGAGCCAGCCAACACCACATCGCCCGTTTTGAGCGTGCCGGACTGCACCAGCACGGTGGCTACCGGACCACGGCCCTTGTCGAGCTGGGCTTCGATCACGAGTCCCTTGGCCAGTGCATCAACCGGGGCCCGCAATTCAAGCACCTCGGCCTGCAGCAACACTTGCTCGAGCAGCGAGTCAATGCCAGCGCCGGTGCGGGCCGAAACGCCCACGAAGGGAACGTCGCCGCCGAACTCTTCAGGAATCACTTCTTCAGTCACCAATTCGCCCTTGACACGGTCGAGGTTGGCATCGGGTTTGTCGATCTTGTTGATCGCCACCACGATGGGTACCCCGGCCGCTTTGGCGTGCTTGATGGCTTCCTTGGTCTGCGGCATGACGCCGTCATCGGCTGCCACCACCAGAATCACAATGTCCGTGGCCTGAGCACCGCGGGCACGCATGGCTGTGAAAGCCTCGTGACCGGGGGTATCGAGGAAGGACACCATGCCGCGAGGCGTCTCCACATGGTAGGCACCGATGTGCTGGGTAATGCCACCGGCCTCGCCTGCGGCCACCTTGGCGCGACGGATGTAGTCGAGCAGCGAGGTCTTGCCGTGGTCAACGTGACCCATGACGGTCACGACGGGCGCACGCGGCAAGGACTCGGCTTGCTGGCCTTGCACGTCTTCGTCGGTGAACGCTTCCGGATCATCCAGGGCAGCGGTGACGGCTGTGTGGCCCATTTCTTCCACCACGATCATGGCGGTATCCTGGTCCAGCGGCTGGTTGATGGTGGCCATCTGCCCGAGCTTCATCAAATGCTTGATGACCTCGGAGGACTTCACGCTCATTTTGTGCGCTAACTCACCCACAGTGATGGTCTCGGGCACATGCACTTCGATGACCTTGAACTCGGTAGGTGCCACGAAGTTCGACTCGGCATGCGAATCACGGTCGTTGCCGCGACGCCCACGCGGACCAGTGCGCCAGTTGCCGCGGCCCGGCACAGCAGGCGCACCACGGGTCTTGAGCTCTTTCTTCTTGGCAGCGTCGTCCTTCCATGTCGATGACAGGTTTTCCGACTTGACTTCCTTTTTGCCGGCGGCGCCAGGCGCTGCCGGTGCCGCTGCGGCTGGTTTGGGTGCACCCGGAGCCGCTACCGGCTTGTGCAGCGTGCCCTTCATGGCCAGCTTCGGGTCCACGTGAGGAACCAGCACGCGCTTGGGCGCGCTCATCATGGCGCGAATGCCGGCAGCTTCTGCTTCGGCCTTCTTGCGACGTTCCTGCAAATCTTGCGCCTTGGCCGCGTCTGCCTGAAATTCGGCGGTGGCCTTGGCCTTGGCTGCGGACTGAACCGCACTGGCTTGCGCGACTTGATCGGCAGTAGCCTGTGCCGCCTTGGAGGCCTGCTCTGCCTCGGCCGCCGTAGGCGCTGGCGCCTTGACTGCAACTGGCGCAGCCATACCGGCGGCCTTGCTGGCTGCGGCTTTTTCAGCCTTGGCCAATTCGGCAGCAGCCAATGCAGCCTTCTCGGCGGCGATGCGCTCTTGTTCGCGGGCCTGGTCGCGCGCTTCCTGCTCCTGACGCAGGCGACGTTTTTCGGCTAACTCTTCTTCTTGCCGACGCAGCAGCTCGGCGTGGCGGCTGGCCTCTTCCTCGCGGCGAGCCAACTCGATCTGATCGGCCGAGGGCGCCTCGGGCACCACGACCTTGTCGACAACAGCCTCTTCAGCGACCGGCTCGACCCCGTCGTCACGCTTGACAAAGGTCCGCTTCTTGCGGACCTCGACCTGAATGGTGCGCGCGCGACCAGTCGAATCGGCCTGCTTGATCTCGGTGGTCGACTTCTTGACCAAGGTAATTTTCTTGCGCTCGGCGGATGCCGTGCCATGGCTGGCCTGCAAGTAACTCAGCAACTTTTGCTTATCTGCCTCCGACAATTGGTCGTTAGCTTGCGTCTTGGCGACGCCCGCACTGGTCAATTGCTCGATCAGGGTGGCAGTTGGCTTATTCAGTTCGGCTGCGAATTCAGCGACGGTGGTGGTACTGGACATAATTGAGTTTCCCTGTGGCCTCCATGATCATTGCTCTTGCGCTGCAGCGGGCTCATCGGTAAACCAATGAGCTCGGGCGGTCATGATCAGAGCCTTGGCCTCGTCCGCAGACTGGCCGGTGATATCTGTAAGTTCGTCAACGGCCAGGTCGGCCAGGTCATCGCGGGTATGCACACCCGACTCTGAAAGTTTGGCGATCATCTCGGGGGTCAGACCCGTGATGTCGCGCAGGTTTTGCGACACTTCCTCGACGTTTTCTTCCTTGGCGATTTCCATCGTGAGCAAGGCGTCTTTGGCGCGCGTGCGCAACTCGTTGACAGTGTCTTCGTCAAACGATTCAATCTCGAGCATTTCCTGCAGCGGCACATAGGCCACCTCTTCGAGGCTGGTAAAGCCTTCGGAGATCAGGATGTCGGCGATTTCTTCGTCAACGTCGAGTTTTTCCATGAACAACTTGCGGCTGCTGTCGGTCTCGGTGGCCTGCTTTTCAGCCGACTCGTCGGCCGTCATGATGTTGATCTTCCAGCCGGTCAACTCAGCGGCCAGGCGCACGTTTTGACCACCGCGACCAATGGAGATCGCCAGATTTTCCTCGTCCACCACCACATCCATGGCGTGACGCTCTTCGTCCACCACGATCGATGACACGTTCGCCGGCGCCAGGGCACCAATGACAAACTGGGCCGGATCTTCGCTCCACAGCACGATGTCCACACGCTCGCCTGCGAGCTCGTTGGTCACGGCATTGACTCGGGTACCCCGCACGCCGACGCAGGTGCCGATCGGGTCGACCCGCTTGTCGTGCGAAAGCACGGCTATCTTGGCGCGCGAGCCTGAGTCGCGGGCGCAGGATTTGATCTCCAGCAGGCCTTGCTCAATCTCGGGAACTTCCTGGCGGAACAGCTCGATCATGAACTCTGGCGCCGTGCGCGAGAGGATGATGGGCGCGCCCCGCAGCGTGGTGTCCACTTCCATGATCATGGCCCGCACGCGGTCGCCAGAACGCAGGTTTTCTTTGGGGATCATGTCACTGCGGCGCAGACGACCTTCAACGCGACCCGACTCGACAATGATGTCGCCCTTGTCCATGCGCTTGACGGTGCCCACAAAAATCTTTTCGCCGCGCGACATGAAGTCGTTGAGCAGCATTTCGCGTTCGGCGTCGCGAATTTTCTGCAGGATGACCTGCTTGGCCGCTTGCGCGCCAATACGGCCAATCGGCAGGCTTTCGACCGGCTTTTCAATGAAGTCACCTTCTTCGATGTCGGAAATTTCCTCACGCGCATCGCTGACCAGTTCTTCAGCTTCTGGGTTTTGCAGGCCCGCTTCGTCGGGCACCACCAACCAGCGACGGAAGGTCTCGTAGTTGCCGCTGTCGCGGTCCACGGCCACACGGATGTCAACGCCTTCGGCGTACACCTTCTTGGTGGCAGAAGCCAGCGCCAGTTCGACAGCGCCAAAAACGACGTCACGTTCAACATTCTTCTCACGCGATATGGCGTCAACCAACATCAACAGTTCGCGATTCATTTCACAAGCCTGCCTTTCTCTAAATTCTCAAGTCTGTTTATCTACAGCAGGAACGCTTTTGGGTTTGCGCCCCTTGAAGTCCACAACCGGCGCCAACCGCGCCTGGGCAATTTCATCGAGCGTAAAACCCAGTGCCTGAAGCGGCGCCGGGGCTCTTTTCCTACTCACTTTTTGGCCCGGCTTGGCAGCCGGCTCTTCCGACCAGACGATTTGCCAGCCGGAGGCAGCACTTTCAAGAGTGCCGCGAAATTTCTTTCGGTTCGCAGAGATCGCGGAGCCCGCGCTAGCCGCCACACCAATCGGGGCTTTCAGGGTGATGTCGATCAATTCACCCGTGAAGCGCTGAAAATCCTGCTCGCTTCGCAACGGCCTGTCGATCCCTGGCGAGCTCACCTCGAGCCTGGAATACTGCGCACCTTCGACTTCAAGCACGAACTGGAGTTGACGCGTGACTTTTTCACAGTCTTCCGCATTGATGAACTGCTCCGCACCGGCCACGTAGGGCATGTCGATCGTCACCCGCAGCAACCCACCGCTCGTGCGCTCAATTTCAACCAGCGCATAGCCCAGGCCGGTGACGGTTTGTTCAATCGTGTCGTGTAGCGCCATTCAGTGTCTAAAACTCATTTTCAATCTGCTGCATGCAAAAAATTGCATCACCCGGGTGCAAAAACAAACGCCCAAAAAAAATGGGCGGTGAAAACCCGCCCATTTGGTCGTGAAGCTAGCATTGTAGCGCCTCCTGAGCCGCTTTCCATCAAGATCAGGTAACAAAAATGGCGCAAGCTGCATCTTGCCGGGGAACCATCGCACCGCCAAGTGCGCCGCCTATAGGCTTTTTTCAGTACAGCACCAAGGCCGGTGCCACCAGGGCCCGGGTGTAGGGATGGCGGGGCGTCTCCAGCACCTGGGCGAGCGGGCCGGACTCCAGAATTTCCCCGTCCTTCATGACCATGACCTCGTGCGCCATGGCGCGGATCACGTCGACGTCGTGGGTGATGAGCAAGTAGCTCAGGCCTCGCTCTCGCTGAAGGCGTTGCAGCAACTCAAGCACCTGTTTTTGAACCGTCACGTCCAGAGCGCTGGTCGGTTCGTCCAGCACCAGCAATGCCGGCTCGACCATCAGCGCGCGGGCAATCGCCAGGCGTTGCCGCTGCCCGCCTGAAAACTCATGCGGATAGCGCGCCAGCAGGCTTTCAGATTGCCCTTCTCCCATGCCAACATCGTCCAGCGCGGCCATGACGCGCTGACGGCGCATGGCTGACGTCAGCGCCGGGTGGTGTACCCGCAAACCCTCGCCGACAATTTCCTCGACCGTCATGCGCGGCGACAACGAAGAAAAAGGATCTTGAAAAACCACCTGTACCGCACGCCGGATGCGCTTGTTGGCAGCCTCGTCCCGGCTCCAGGTTTGCCCGCCCAGAGCCAGACGCCCCCGGTACGGGATCAAACCCAGCACCGCCAGCGCGAGGGTCGACTTCCCGGAGCCGGACTCACCCATGACACCCAAGGTTTGACCCGGGGAAAGCACGAAGCTTGCCGCCTTGACCGCCACAAATTCTCCCGCCTTGAACCAGCCGCGCAGGCCGGGCGCGCGCACGCGGTAGCTGACCCGCAGCGCCTCTGCCTGGGCCACCGGCTCGCCCGGCTGGGTCGAGGCCGGTGCCACGTCGCGCACCGGTCGGCTGTCAATAAGTTTGCGGGTGTACGGGTGCTGGGGGCTGGCAAAAACCTGCGCCACGGGGCCGTGCTCGACGACGTGGCCGCTCTCCATGACCACAACCCGGTCGGCAAAACGCCTGACCAACTGCAGGTCGTGCGTGATCAGCAGCACAGCCATACCGTGGCGTTGCTGCAAACTCGATAGCAAATCAAGTATTTGCGTGCGCAGGGTCACGTCCAGCGCCGTAGTGGGCTCGTCCGCCAGCAGCAACCGGGGCTTGCAGGCCAACGCCATGGCGATCATGGCGCGCTGTCGCTGGCCGCCGGACAACTGGTGCGGATAAGCGCCCGCCCGGCGCGCCGGATCGGCAATGCCTGTGTCTGCCAGCAAGGCGATGGCCGACTGCCAGGCCTGCGCCGGGCTCAAGCCTTGTTTGAGTTGTAGTACTTCGGCAATTTGCTCGCCGACGCTGAACAAGGGGTTCAGTGCAGTCATCGGCTCCTGAAAAATCATGGCGATGTCGCGACCGCGAACGCCGCGCAAGGCCCGCTCGGGCAGGGCCAGCAGGTCTGCAGAGGCCCCACTACTGTCAGGCTCGGACAGGCCGGTAAACACGGCCTGGCCCGAGCTGATGGCGCCTTGGGCCAGGCCCAATAGGCTGAGCGCGGTGACGGTTTTCCCCGAGCCAGATTCCCCCACCAATGCCAACTTTTCGCCTGGCCTGATTTCAAAATCAATGCCATGCACCACGGCCCGGCCATCAAAGGCGACAGTCAGGTTGCGGACCTTGAGCAGCAACTCGCTCATCGGTTGGCCTTTCGCGGATCCAGCGCATCGCGCAGGGCGTCACCCATGAAGGTCAGCAGCAGCAAGGTGGAGACCAGCACGACGAAGGTCGAAACCGAAATCCACCAGGCATCAATGCTGTTCTTGCCCTGGGACAGAAGTTCACCCAGCGAGGGGGTGCCGGCAGGCACGCCGAGCCCCAGAAAGTCAAGCGATGTGAGAGCCAGGATGGCCGCGCTCATGCGAAACGGCAAGAACGTCACCACCGGGGTCATGCTGTTGGGAAGCACATGGCGGGTGATGATTTGCCAGTGGCTCAGGCCCAGGGCCCGAGCGGCGCGAACATAGTCCATTTGTCGATTACGCAGGAACTCCGCGCGCACGTAGTCAGACAAGCCCAGCCAGCCAAACAGGCTGAGCAACACCAAAAGCAAACTGATGCTGGGCGCGAAAATGGCACTGAAAATAATCAACAGGTACAACTCGGGCATCGAGCCCCAGATCTCCATGAAGCGCTGAAAGCCAAGATCAAGCTTGCCGCCGAAATAACCTTGCAACGCACCGGTGAGCACCCCCAAAACCACGCCGCTGAATGTCAGGGCCAGGGCAAACAGCACGCTGACGCGAAATCCGTAGATGAGTTGCGCCAACAAATCGCGCCCGCGGTCGTCGGTCCCCAGCCAGTTGTCGACCGTCGGTTTGGACGGGTTTGGTTCTTTGGCAAAGTAATTCAGCGTTTTGGGGCCGTAGGGATTAGGCGCAAAAATCGCCCAATTGCTGCCCGCCGACAGGCGCTCACGAATGAAGGGGTCAAGGTAGTCGGTTGCCGTGTCAAAGTCACCACCAAAGGTTTTTTCGGGGTAGGTCTTGAGCAGTGGCACGAAGTAACTGCCTTCGTAGCGAACCAGCAATGGCCGGTCGTTGGAGACCAGTTCTGCCATCAGGCTGAGCGATACCAGCACGACGAAAATCACCAGGCTCCAAAAACCCAGGCGGTTGCGTTTAAACCGCAGCCAGGCCCGGCGGGAGGGCGAAACCGAGGCAGACACTGGCTTGCCTTGGGCAGGGCTGCTACCAGCGGGGGCTTCAGAGGAGGTATCAGTCAAACCGTACACGCGGGTCCACCCAGACATAACAAAGATCACTCACCAGTTTGGTCACCAGGCCGATCAGCGTGAACAAATAAAGCGTCCCCAGCACCACCGGGTAGTCGCGTCGGATCACGCTCTCGTAACTCAGCAGCCCCAAACCGTCGAGCGAAAACAAGGTCTCGATCAGCAAGGAGCCCGTAAAAAAAGCGCCCACAAACGCTGCCGGAAAGCCGGTGATGATGGGAATCAGCGCATTGCGAAAGACATGCTTGTAGAGCACCTGCCGCTCGGACAGCCCCTTGGCTCGGGCGGTGATGACATATTGCTTGCGAATTTCTTCCAAAAACGCATTTTTGGTGAGGATCGCCGTCACCGCAAAACTGCCCAGCACCATGGCCGTCACCGGCAGCGCGATGTGCCAGAGGTAGTCAACCGCCCGCGCGGCCCAACTCAACTCATCCCAATTGCTGGAAGTCAGACCCCTCAGCGGAAACCACTGCAACTGGCCGCCAAACACCACCAGCAGCACCACGCCCAGAACGAAGCCTGGAATCGCATAACCGAGCAGCACCAGCAAGGTCGTGACGACGTCAAAGCGCGAGCCGGCACGCACCGCCTTGGCAACACCCAGCGGCACGGCCACCAGGTAGCTGATGAAGAAAGTCCACAGACCCAAACTGATGGAGACCGGCAACTTTTCCAGCACCAGGTCCGACACCGCCTTGTTCTGGAAAAAACTTTTACCCAGATCAAAGCGCGCGAACTGACCCAGCATCTGCACAAAGCGCTCATGCGCCGGCTTGTCAAAACCGTACAGGGCCTTGATCTGTTCAATTCGTTTGGGATCCACGCCCTGGGCGCCACGGTAGCTCAGCCCACCACCTTCGGCGCCACCCGAGCCTGTGCCGGCCTTGGCTTCGGCCAGGTACTGTTCGACTGGCCCACCGGGCACAAACTGGACGACCGCAAAGGTGATCAGCAGCACACCCAGCAAGGTGGGGATCATGAGCAACAGACGTTTGACGATGTAAAGCAGCATCAGCGGGTCCACCAGGTAAAAATCGCCCAGGCTTCGCCAGTGGCGTACGGCGGCATGCCCGCTGGCCGGCCCAGGCGACGGTCGTCAAAGGCCATGCGGTGGGTGCTGGCCGACCACTGGGGGATCAGGTAATGGCTGTGGCTGATGACGCGGTCGAGCGCGCGGCAGGCGGGCAGGAGCTCGGACTTGGATTTGGCGCTGGTCATGTGCGCAATGATCGCATCCACGGCAGCGCTGCTGACGCCAGCGAGGTTGCCCGAATCCTCGGTCAGCGCCGCCTTGCTGCCAAACATGTCGGCGTATTCCTGACCCGGATTGTGGGTCCCGCCGTAGGCCAAGCTAACGATATCGAACTCGAACTTGTTCAGCCGCTGTTGATAGAGCGCGAAATCAACAGCGCGGTAATTAAATTGAATGCCCAGCTTTTCAAGGTTTCGCGCCCAGGGCGTCGTCACGCGCGCACCGCCCTCGTTGCTGTCGAGGTAGTCGATGACCAGTGCCTGACCCTCGGCATTTCGCAGCACCCCCTCCCGGACTTGCCAGCCGGCCTGCTGCAACAGATCGCGCGCCAGGCGCAGATTGCCCCGAAGCGAATTGCCACCATCTGTGCGCGGCGCGCTGTACGTGCCGCCAAAAGCTGCCACCGGGATCGTCTGGCGCCAGGGCGACAGAATGGCCAATTCCTCGTCACCTGGCGAACCACTGGCCTGGCAATCGGTGTTGCCAAAAAGACCTTGTACGCGCTGGTAGGCGTTATAAAACAGCTGCCGGTTCATCCACTCGTAGTCCATCGCCAGCCCCAGCGCCTGGCGCACGCGAACGTCCTTGAACTTGTCGCGACGCACGTTGATGACGTAGCTCTGAAAACCCGTGGGCAGCCGGTGCCTGAACTCGCCTTTGACCAGTTCCCCGCTGGCAAAGCGTTTGCCATTGACGCGGCGCGCCCAGTCGCCCGCCGAAAAAAACCGCATCAGGTCAAACTCACCGGCCTTCAAGGCCTCGAGCTTGGCGGTGTTGTCTTTGTAGATCTTGACCGTCACGCGGTCAAAGTTGACCATGCCGCGCCGCACGTTGAGGTCGCGCGCCCAATAGGCGGGGTCACGCACATAGGTGATGTCCTTGCCAAAGCGCACCGGGCCCACACGGTAGGGGCCGCTGCCAATCGGAATATCCGTGACGATGGCATCAAAGCGCTTGGGCTGGCCGTTAACTGCGCCCCAACTGCGGCTGAACACGGGTAACCCTCCGACGGTCAGCGGCAGTTCGCGGTTGGGCTTCTTGAAGCGGTAGCGCAAGCTGCGCTCGCCGAGCAAGTCAATGCCGGCCACGTCTTCGAGCAAGGTTTTGAACGCCGGCGAGGTGTAAGGCCCCATCAGCATGTCGTAGCTGTACTTCACATCGGCAGCCAGCACCGGCTCGCCGTTGTGAAATCGCGCCTGCGGTCGCAATACAAAAGTCACGCTCATGCCATCGGGCGCGACGCTGACATCCTCAGCCAGCAGCCCGTAGCCAGCGGCGGTCTCGTCGAGCGCACCCGACAGCAGCGAGTCAAACATCAGGTCAGACAGATAGGCCGGCGCACTGCCCTTCATGGTGAAGGGGTTGTACTTGTCAAAGGTAGACGCGCGCTGATTGCTGACCAGGCGCAGCTCGCCCCCCTTGGGAGCGCTCGGGTTCACATAGGAAAACTGCTCAAAGCCAGCCGGGTATTTCAAGTCACCCCACAAGGCATAGCCGTGCGCCGCCCAGACCGGGGCGCCGATCAGGACCAGCGTCAGCAGCGCGAGTTGTCGAAAAAAGCTCATGCGACAATTCTGCATCAAGTCAGCACGCCTGCCTGGGGCCTTCTCAAAACGACCCCAGACACATACCGCCCCTCACTGGCTCAGGGCGCAGGCCGATGGCATCACGAGCCTTGAGAGGAACAAGACCATGGGATTTTTGACAGGCAAGAAACTGCTGATCACGGGCGTGTTGTCGAACCGCTCCATTGCCTATGGCATTGCAAAAGCCTGTCACGCACAGGGCGCCGAGCTGGCTTTCAGTTATGTCGGCGAGCGTTTCAAGGGCCGCATCACGGAGTTCGCTGCAGACTTTGGCTCCGAGCTGATTTTTGACTGCGATGTGGGCGACGATGCGCAGATCGACAAGCTTTTTGTCGACCTTGCGCAGCACTGGCCCCGGTTCGACGGCTTTGTGCACTCGATTGGCTACGCACCCCGGGAGTCGATTGCCGGCGACTTCCTGGACGGCTTGTCGCGCGAAGCCTTCAAGATTGCCCACGATATCAGCGCCTACAGTTTTCCGGCCATGGCGAAGGCCGCTCTGCCCTACCTGAACGACAAGTCGGCGCTGCTGACCCTGACCTACCTTGGCGCCATTCGCACGGTTCCGAACTACAACACCATGGGTCTGGCCAAGGCCAGTCTGGAAGCCTCGGTTCGCTACCTGGCCGAATCGCTGGGCCCCAGGGGCATGCGCGTCAACGGCATCAGCGCCGGCCCCATCAAAACCCTGGCAGCCAGCGGGATCAAGGGCTTTGGCAAAATTCTGAGCGTCGTCGCCCAAGCCTCGCCAATCCGGCGCAATGTCACGATCGACGATGTCGGCAATGTGGCAGCCTTCTTGCTGAGCGATCTGGCCGCCGGCGTGAGCGCTGAAATCACCTACGTTGACGGTGGATTCAGCCATGTGGTGGGTGGCATTGCAGAGCCCGAAACGGCCTGATCTGAGCGCCGCCAGGGCTCAATTGCAAAAGATAGCCAACTCACCAGCTTTTGAGGCCGATTTGGCGCCGGGGGCCTTTGCGCATCAGTAGCCTGCCTATAAAGTGGCAGCGCCTACTTGGAGGACCTCCTGATGAACGCAACTCGGCGCCTTGCCCTGCAACTGGCCGCACTGGCCACTTTTCTGCCCAGCCATGAGAGTAGGGCCACTGACAAGGCGCCGGCCTTGCTGCTCGCCAAGGTCTACAAGCCAGGCATCGATCTCGACAACTACTGGGTCAGCGAGAAGTTCGACGGCCTGCGCGGCTACTGGGATGGGCAGCATCTGTGGACCCGGGGCGGCGAAGCGATCACGCCGCCAGACTGGTTCACTGCCCGCTGGCCCAGCGTTCCCATGGACGGCGAACTCTGGGCCGGCCACGGTCGATTTGCGGCAGCGCTGTCAACGGTTCGCCAGCGAGTACCACAGGATCAGGCTTGGCGCGCCATGCGCTACCAGGTTTTCGACCTGCCGGCCGAGCCAGGACCTTTCACGCAGCGCCTGCAGACCCTGACGCGCTTGCTCGCGTCGGCGGACTCACCGCTGCAACTTGTCGAGCATGTGCAAGTAGCCAGCCCTATCGCGCTCGAGGAGCGGCTTCGCAAAACTGTCAAAGCCGGTGGCGAAGGCTTGATGCTGCACCGTGGCGACTCGGCCTACAAGGGCCAGCGCAGCGATGACCTGCTCAAATACAAAACGCACGATGATGCCGATGCCCGCGTGGTGGCGCATATTCCCGGCCAGGGGCGTTTGCAGGGCAAGCTCGGCGCCCTGTTGGTCGAGGCTATGGCCGATCCAGGCCAGCCGGGGCAACCGCCGCTGCGCTTCAAAATCGGCACTGGCCTGACAGACGCGCAGCGCCAGTCACCACCGCCGCTGGGCACGTGGCTGACGTATCGATTCAGGGGGCTCAACGACAGCGGGCTGCCGCGCTTTGCCAGCTTCGTTCGCCTCAGGGATGCACTGGAAGGCCCGCCAGAGACAGAGTGGCAGCTACGCCGCTAAATAATCACAAGCGATCACTTGCGCGGCTTGGGCAGTTTGGGCGCCTTGAGCAGCTTGGGCGCATCCTTGCTGTCCTGCTTGACGCAGTCCGCGTAGTAGCGAACCTTGCCCTTGGCATCTTCTTGCTCGACCAGGCCATGAATATCGGTCTCAAAACCGGGACACTGGGCATTGAACTCGCGGGCGAATTTCAGGTAGTCGACAATTTTCCGGTTGAACACCTCGCCCGGAATCAGCAGCGGAATTCCAGGGGGATACGGCGTGACCAGACCCACCGTGATGCGCCCCTCCAGGTGGTCGATTTCCACCCGCTCGGTGGTGCGATGGGCAATGTGCGCGTAAGCGTCGCTGGGCTTCATGGCCGGAGCCAGGTCGCTCAAGTACACCTCGGTGGTCAGGCGGGCGATGTCGTACTTGGCGTACAGCGCATGAATATGCTGGCACAGATCGGCCAGACCCATGCGCTCGTACTTGGGGTACTTCTGGCAAAACTCGGGCAGGATGCGCCACATCGGCTGATTTTTGGCATAGTCATCCTTGAACTGCTGCAAGGCCGTCAGCAGTGTGTTCCAGCGGCCCTTGGTAATACCGATGGTGAACATGATGAAGAAGCTGTACAGGCCGGTTTTTTCAACAATCACACCGTGCTCAGCCAAAAATTTGGTCACGATGCTGGCGGGAATACCGGTTTTGGCGAATTTTCCGTTCAGGTCCATGCCGGGCGTCACGATGGTCGATTTGATGGGGTCCAGCATATTGAAACCCGCCGCCATCTTGCCAAAACCGTG
>CAIMVC010000298.1 GCA_903844825.1 uncultured Burkholderiales bacterium
CGTCAAGTCGCTCGACGGCCCCAGCGGCGCCGAACAGGACTTTACCGACCTGCACGCCTGGTGCGAAGTGTTTCTGCCCGGTGCCGGCTGGGTCGGCCTGGACCCGACCTCGGGGCTGATGGCGGGCGAAGGCCACATTCCGCTGGCCTGCACACCCGAGCCTTCCAGCGCAGCGCCAATCGAAGGCGGCGTTGACGAATGCGAAGTCGAGTTCGCACACCACATGGCGGTGCAGCGCATTTACGAGTCACCGCGCGTGACCAAGCCCTACACCGAGGAACAATGGGCCGCGGTGCTGGCCCTGGGCGAGAAGGTCGACGAAGACCTGCTGGCCGGTGACGTGCGGCTGACCATGGGGGGTGAGCCCACCTTTGTGGCTACAGAGGACCGCGACGCCGCCGAATGGAACATTGACGCGCTCGGCCCCACGAAGCGCGGCTACGCGACCGAGCTGGTGAAAAAACTGCGGGCCGAATACGGCGAAGGCGGCTTTTTGCATTTCGGTCAGGGCAAGTGGTACCCCGGCGAGCAGCTGCCGCGCTGGGCGCTGAGCATTTTTTGGCGCAAGGACGGCCAGCCGGTCTGGCACAACCCGAGCCTCTTTGCCGATGAACGCGACCCCTCGACCTGCCGCTACAAGGGCGCTGACGCCGAGCGATTCACCAGCGCGCTGGCCGCCCGCCTGGGCTTGTCGGCGCAGTACCTCACGCCGGGCTATGAAGACACCTGGTACTACCTCTGGCGCGAACGCCGACTGCCGGTCAATGTCGACCCTTTCGAAACCAGGCTGGATGACCCCATGGAGCGCGCCCGGCTGCGCCGCGTGTTCTCGCAGGGGCTGGCGTCGGTGGTCGGCTACGTGCTGCCACTCAAGGCGCGCGATGCGTTTGCCAGTGCATCATTGCCACGCTGGAGCACCGGCCCCTGGTTCTTCAGAGACGAGCGCATGTACCTCATGCCCGGCGACTCGCCCATGGGCTACCGGCTGCCGCTGGACTCGGTGCCGTGGGTCTCCAAGACCGACTACCCCTACCTGATCGAGACCGATCCCTTCGCGCCGCGGCCGGAGCTGCCAGCCGCCGCCGAGATGGCAGCGCATTACCGCCAGGAAGAGGCACCGCCACCCTCGGTGCCCAGCGGTCGCATGGCTGCAGTGGCGCAGCCGCCGGCGGCACCGGCAACACCGACTGCACCGGCGGCACCGGCGAAGCAGCACAACAGCGCCACCATGCTGGCCCAGCACATGGCGCGCCTGACACGCGGCGCGGCGCCCACCGTGGCCGCCTTGATCGCCCAGTTCCGCCCGTATGTGGCCAAGCGTGTCAACGAGCAGGACAAAGAGCAGCACAAAGAGCAAGAGAGTTTGAGCAGCGCCGGTCCCGCGTCTGCAGCGCCCCCTGCAGTGCCTTCACCTCTGACTGCCGAAGCCGTGACAGTCGATGCAACAGCAGCCAAACCCGACGCCGCACCGGCGCCAGTCAAGGTGCCTGGCCCGCAGGAGTCGGCCGCCTGGCTCACGCGCACCGCCCTGTGCGTCGAAGTGCGCGACCCGAACCGTGCCAATGGCCCGGAGGCGCTCAAGAACAAGCCGGCGCCCGAGGCCGGCGCGAACGCCAGCCCGGGTGAAACCGGCGCTCTGTATGTCTTCATGCCGCCGCTGGAGCGACTCGAAGACTATCTGGACCTGCTCGCCGCGATTGAGGCTACCGCTGAGGCGCTGGCTATGAAGATCGTGCTCGAAGGCTACCCGCCGCCGCGCGATCCACGCCTGAAAATGCTGCAGGTCACGCCCGACCCCGGCGTGATCGAAGTCAATATCCACCCGGCCTACAACTGGGGCGAACTCGTCGCGCACACCGAGTTTTTGTACGAAGTAGCGCACCAGACACGCCTGTCGGCCGAAAAATTCATGACCGACGGGCGCCACACCGGCACCGGTGGCGGCAACCACTTTGTGCTCGGTGGCGCCACGCCTGCCGACAGCCCGTTTCTGCGCAAGCCCGAGCTGCTGGCCAGCCTGATCGCTTATTGGCACAACCACCCGTCCTTGAGCTACCTGTTCTCCGGCATGTTCATCGGCCCGACCAGCCAGGCCCCACGCGTCGACGAGGCCCGCAACGACCAGCTCTACGAGCTCGAAATCGCCCTGCGCGAAATCACCAGCAACCGCGAAAAATATGGCGCAGACATGCCGCCGTGGCTGGTCGACCGCACGCTACGCAATATTTTGGTGGACGTCACCGGCAACACCCACCGCAGCGAGTTCTGCATCGACAAGCTGTACTCGCCCGACTCGTCGACCGGCCGGCTTGGGCTGCTGGAACTGCGCGCCTTTGAAATGCC
>CAIMVC010000299.1 GCA_903844825.1 uncultured Burkholderiales bacterium
CGATTGGCGCTGCGCTGGAAGGCTCGGGTGTGCAGGCCAGCGGTATGTGGCCTTCGCCCGCCATCAGCCCCGAGGTCGGGTCCAGGCCGACCCAGCCGGCACCGGGCAGAAACACATCGCACCAGGCGTGCAGGTCGGTAAAGTCCTGTTCGGCGCCGCTGGGGCCGTCGAGCGACTTGACGTCGGCCTTGAGCTGAATCAGGTAGCCCGAGACAAAGCGCGCCGCCAGGCCGAGGTGGCGAAACAGCTGCACCATCAGCCATCCGGTATCGCGGCACGAGCCCGAGGCCAGTTGCAAGGTTTCCTCGGGCGTTTGCACGCCGGGCTCCATGCGGATGGCGTACTTGATGGCCGCTTGCAACTGCTGGTTGACGTCGACCAAAAAGTCGATGGTCCGGCGCGGCTTGACATTGACCTTGGCAAGGTAGTCCTTGAGCAGCGGGGTCAGCGGCTGCGCCACCAGGTAGGGCGCCAGTTCCCTGGCTTGCAGTTCGGAGTACTTGAAAGGGAATTCTTCGGCCTGCGGCTCCAGAAAAAAGTCAAAGGGGTTGAGCACCGCCATTTCGACCACCAGGTCGACCGTCACCTTGAACTCGCGCGCCGGGTCGGGAAACACCAGGCGGGCCTGGTAGTTGGCAAACGGGTCTTGCTGCCAATTGACAAAATGACCGGCGGGCTCGACCTTGAGCGAGTACGACAGCACCTTGGTGCGGCTGTGCGGCGCGGGCCGCAGTCGCACCACCTGGGGGCCGAGCTTGACCTGCCGGTCGTATTGGTAATGGGTGATGTGGCTCAGGGCAACATGGATGGACAAGGCGGTCTCGCTTTTCAAAAGTGGGCTCAGCGGGCTCGGACCTTTCGCGCATGGGCTCGCGGGGACGTTGGCGTTCCGGTCCTTTGAGCCCATACTGACGACTTTGAAGTCCTTGACGGTCCGAGTCGCTGCTGAGGCTGGCTATCGTAGCAAGGCTTCATGCAAGAGCCGCGCCAAACAGCGATTAACAGCGAAAAACAGCGACCGCGATGAACCGTTTTCGCCGGCCGACTGCTGCCCGCGATGAATAAAAGGAAGGATGCCGCTTGAAACCTCCGGGTCTGATCGTGCCGAGACCGGCCGCCCCACCGTGGTCGCCGACGCCGGCCTTGTTGGGCTTGCTGTTGGGCACCGCTTTGCAACTGCAGCAGGTCACGCTGGCGCCTGTCTGGCTCAGCGTGCTGGGGCTGCTGCTGGCGCTGGGCTTGGCGGCGGCGGGATTTGTTTTGAATCGGGTCGGGCGTGCGGCCTGGGTGGGTAGCCTGTGCAGTCTGCTCGCCGGCCTGCTGCTGGGCCTGGCACTGACCGGTTGGCGTGCCAGCAGCTTTGAGCAGCAGGCGCTGGAGCCAACACTGGAGGGGCGTGACGTGGTGGTCACGGGCCGGGTTCTGGCCATGCCGCAGCAGTCCGAAGACGCGCTGCGCTTTCGCTTCGGTGTCGAGCAGGCCTGGGTGGCGGGTGAGCCGGTGCGCTTGCCACCGCAAATTTACCTGGGCTGGTACGCCGGCTACATGGGTGAGCCGGCTCGCCCGACCAAAGCGGCCGCCCGCCCTCAGGGGGCTGCCAACGATCCGCTCACACCCGAAGACGAGGCTGATCGCGCTGAAGCCCTGCAGCAGGCGCAGCGCCTGCCCCAGAGCCTGCGCGCCGGTGATCGCTGGCGCATGACGGTGCGCCTGAAGGCGCCGCATGGCAACAGCAATCCGCATGGCTTTGATTACGAACTGTGGCTGTGGGAGCAGGGCTTGCAGGCCACCGGCAGCGTGCGCAATGGCGTGCGTGATGCGCCGCCGAGCCGTCTCGGGGAGGCTGGTTTTTTTCCGGTGGAACGGGCCCGGCAGGCGGTGCGGGCTGCCATTTTTGAAAGGGTTCCCGATCGCCAGCTCGCCGGCGTGCTGGCCGCGCTGGTGATGGGCGACCAAAACGCCATCGAACGCGCGGACTGGGATGTGTTCAGAGCCACGGGCGTGGCTCACCTGATGAGCATTTCGGGATTGCACATCACCTTGTTTGCCTGGTTGTCAGGCCGACTGCTGGGCTGGCTGTGGCGGCGCTCGGCACGCTGGTCGCCAAGGGGGTGTCTGGCGCTGCCGGCGAGCAGCGCGGCCGCCTGGGGCGGTCTGCTGCTGGCGGCAGCTTACGCCTTGTTTTCGGGCTGGGGCGTGCCGGCGCAGCGCACGGTCTGGATGCTGGCAGTCGTGGTGGTACTCAGGCAAAGTGGTCGTCAGTGGGCCTGGCCACATGTCTGGCTGCTGGCCATGGCAGCCGTCTTGCTGCTCGATCCCTGGGCCTTGCTGCAGGCCGGCTTTTGGCTGTCGTTTGTGGCCGTGGGCGTGCTCTTTGCCGTGGACCCGGGCTCGTCGCAGGCCGATCGGGCGCGTCAGCAGGAGGCGTTTGATGCACCGCAATGGGGTGCAGCTGGACTAGGCGCACGGCGCGCCTTCATTGGCGCCATGTTGGTGCAAGCAGCCGTAGCGGCTGGCCGGATGGCGCGCGAGCAATGGGTGATCACTCTGGCGCTGGCGCCCTTGTCGCTGCTGCTGTTCAACCAGGTCTCGCTGGTCGGTCTGCTGGCCAATGCCGTGGCCATTCCCTGGGTGACCTTGCTGGTGACGCCGCTGGCGCTGCTGGGCGTGCTGTTCAACCCGCTCTGGGATCTGGCGGCTAGCTTGACGGGCTGGCTGGGCGCCGGCCTGCAGGTGCTGGCGCAGTGGTCCTGGGCCACTTTTGACAAAGCGTCAGCACCTCTTTGGTGCGCCGTGGCGGGCACCTGCGGCGCTTTGCTGCTGGCCATGCGCTTGCCCTGGCACTGGCGCGCGCTGGGCGTGCCGCTGCTGCTGCCAGTGTTGATGTGGCAGGGCGCGCGCCCTGCCGAGGGCCAGTTTGAGCTGCTGGCCGCCGACGTGGGGCAGGGCAATGCGGTGTTGGTACGCACGGCCAGGCACAGCCTGCTGTACGACGCCGGCCCGCGCTTTTCACGCGAGAGCGACGCCGGTCACCGGGTCCTGGTGCCGCTGCTGCGGGCCTATGGCGAGCGGCTCGACACGCTGCTGCTGAGCCACCGCGACACCGACCATGTTGGCGGCGCTGCCGCCGTGCTGGCGATGCAAAAGCAGGCCGCGCTGATGGGCTCGCTCGACGACGACCATGGGCTGCGGCGCTCGCAAGACCTGCAGGGCCGGCCTTCCGGGCGCTGTGTTGCCGGTCAGCGCTGGACCTGGGACGGGGTGGACTTTGAGGTGCTGCATCCCGCTGCGGGTGACTACGATTTGGCGCTCAAGCCCAACGCCATGAGCTGCGTGCTGCGTATCGCCAGCGCGCCGCAGAGCGCTCAGTCGGGCACGACCCAGCCAGGCGCTCAGGCGGCGCCCGGCCCTGGCCGGTCGGCGGTGGCCTTGCTGGTGGGCGACATTGAATTGGCGCAGGAGCAGGCTTTGCTGGCTGAGGCCGGCACGCTCAAGGCCGACTTTTTGCTGATGCCGCACCATGGCAGCAAAACCTCGTCGAGCCCGGCGTTTCTCGAGGCGGTCGGGCCGCAGCTGGCGCTGGCGCAGGCGGGTTACCGCAACCGGTTCGGGCATCCGGTGCCTGTGGTGCTCGAGCGCTACCGGGCGCGCGGTATTGCGGTAGTGGCCTCGCCGGCCTGCGGCGCGGCCACCTGGCGCAGCGAGCAACCCGGTGCCCTGCGCTGCCATCGACAGGAGGCGCTGCGCTACTGGCACCACCGCCCACCAGAGCTCGCAGCACAAGTCCTCGAGGGGCCAAGGTAGGGCGGTGAGCCGATAGTTGTTCGAGCTGCCGGTCCAAGGAGAGCAGCCCCTGGGGGGCAGCGCAGCACACGAAGTGACAAGCGTGGGAGCCGCCCAACTCGCCGAGTCGCTACCCGGTGGCGGCGTTGACGCAAACGGCGCAACACGCCCGCGCACTGGCGCACAACTTGCTAAGGAAACTCTGCACAAGTCAGCCGATGCTGAGCTCATGCGTTAAACATTGATGAAACAACAAAGCCTTGCCACAGCCGGGTTCGAG
>CAIMVC010000300.1 GCA_903844825.1 uncultured Burkholderiales bacterium
ACCTGGGCTCGGCAGCAGACTGCGATGCGCTGTCGGAGACAGGCTTGGCAACCACGGCCGCGGTGCGCTCGGCCGATGCAGCGGGTGACGCCGCCACGGGCTTGGATGAAGGTGCAACGCTTGCAGCTTCAGCGGGTTTGGACGCCGAAACCGGCGAGGCGACGGCTGCCGATGGGACCTCCTTCGCAGGCGCGGTCTCGATCACGGTTTCGTCAGCTGCGACCGAAGGTGCGAGCGGGGCTTTGGCGCTGTCTGGCTTGGGCGCCGGAAGCACCAGCGCGGGCGAGTTGTCCTGCGCAGGAACCTCGATGGGTCTGTCAACGGGAATCGGCCGCGGCTGCGACTCGAACAGCAAGGGAAAACCGATCACGCCCAGGGTGACCAGAACCACCGCGCCGATGAGACGCTGACGGGTGCGGATGCGAATCTTTTGCACCCCGTCAACCGCGGTGGCGGCGGTCTTCGGTGCCTCAGAGTCGGCTTGCGGCTTGCGTTTGAAAAGACTCGACAGGGCCATGAGTGGGGGGCGTCGCCAGTGAAGTGGGAGAGGCCTGAGGTGATCGTGGCGGCAACAAGCCCCGCGGTCTCAGGGGCGTTTGCATGGTGCCTCAGGCGCCGTGCGCGCTGCCCAGACGGGGCACACCATTCTTGAGCACCCCACCCACCGTCAGGAAAGACCCGAACACCACGATTCTATCTGTCGGGTCTGAGTGCAAGAGCGCTTGGCTGAGCGCTTGCTCAGGGGAGGAATGGGTCGAAATGGTCAGCGGACCAGGGCCCTTCAAGCCGAGTTCTTCATGCAAGAGCTTGAGTTGCTGCGCCGTGGCGGCTCGAGGCGATGGCAGGTCGGTGAAGCACCATGAATCGACGATGGGTGCCATGCGGCGAAAGATGGCCGCGAGGTCTTTGTCGCGCATGGCGCCGAACACGACATGGGTGCGCGGATGAAACCCCATGTGATCCAGGTTTTGCGCCAGAGCGGCCACCGCGTGCGGGTTGTGCGCCACATCGAGCACCAGCGTGGGCTGGCCGGGAACGATCTGAAAACGCCCCGGCAAGTCCAGCGTGGCAAAGCCCTGACGCACCGACTGCGCCGTGATGGGCAGGCGGTCGCCCAGCGACTCGAATGCCGCCAGCGCGCCCGACGCGTTGTTGAGCTGATTGGCTCCGCGCAGCCCTGGATAAGCCAGGCCGTTGAAGCGCTTGCGGCGCCCAGCCCAGCCCCATTGCTGTTTGTCGCCAGCATGGTTGAAATCGACGCCGAAGCGCCACAGTTCAGCGCCCACCGCAGCGGCTTGCTCGAGCACGCTTTGCGGCGGCAAGGGATCGCTCACGATCACCGGCCGCCCCGCCCTCATGATGCCGGCCTTCTCGCGGCCGATGGATTCGCGATCAGGGCCGAGAAACTCGGTGTGGTCGAGGTCGATGCTGGTGATGACGGCGCAGTCGGCATCAAACACGTTGACCGCATCGAGCCGCCCGCCCAGACCGACTTCGAGGACGACCAGATCGAGCGGTTCCAGCGACAACAGCCGTGCGATGGCCAGCGTGGTGAATTCGAAG
>CAIMVC010000301.1 GCA_903844825.1 uncultured Burkholderiales bacterium
ACCCGCTGCGCAAGGTCACCCGCGACAGCGAAACCGTGGATATCGTGCGCGGTGACAAGCGCCGCCGCCTGCACAAGGCCTTCTTGCGCTACCACGACCCCAACAACTGGCCGCTGCTGCGCGAGGCGCTCAAGACCCTGGGCCGGGCCGACCTGATCGGCAACGGCAAGCACCACCTGATCCCGACTTTTCAGCCGCTGGTCGATGGCAGCTACCAAAGCGCCAGACGCAAAAACTCCACCGGGGTAAAGGTCGGTGCCGTCAAAACAGCGCCCGGCAAGCCGGTTGCCGCAGTGACCCAGGGCCGCTTGCTGACGCAGCACACGGGCCTGCCGCCGCGGCCCGGTGTCAAGGCCAGCTCAAGACCCAAGCGCTGAGAACGCTGATCGCGTTGATCGCGCTGGTGGTGTGAGTCAGCCACCTGGCTCGCCGAAACCCTCATGGCGGCCAGGCGAGCTCGGTTCGGTGGCCGGGTAACTCACCGACTCATCTTCTCAAGCCCTGGGCAGGGTGTGCAGCGGAATGTCTTTCGCCGTCGCCAGTTTGTCCAGTTGTCGGCGCGTTTGCGAGGCAAAAAAATCACCGATGGCCTGGCGTGTACTGGCGCTCAACATGGACTGGGGCTGGCTTGCGGCCAGGCCCGCGGCCATGCACAGTGCCGCCGCAAAGTGCGGTTCCAGCGCGGCGACGGCCACCCTGCCATCTTTGCAGGGGTAGATGCGGTAGCCGGCATGGGCGCCACCGACCACCCCGTCGGGCTGCGTCAGTCCCCAGTGTCTGGGCAGCGCCAGGTAGGCGGCGGCGTCGGACAGAGCAATCTCGAGGTAAATACCCTTGCTGGCCTTGGCCGACAGGCGCTGCGCCAGTGCTGCTTGCAGCACCGCTTCGCTGGCCATGAGCGAGCCGCCCATGTCGGCAAAGAGCGTTGCGGGCAGCGCCAGATCCGACACCAGATCGTTCTCAGCCAGATAGGTCAGGTCGTGGCCGGGCTCTTCGGCGCGCGCGCCCGGGCTGCCGACGATCGCGACATGCGACAGCTGGGGGTACTGGCGGTGCAGCGTCTTCCAGCCCAGCCCGAGTTTGTCAATCGCCGAGGGCCGAAACGAGGTCAGCAGCACATCGGTTTTGGCCAGTTCCCGGTGCAAGGCGCGCTGGCCAGTCGCGGTCTTGAGGTCGGCTTTGAGCCGCTTGACGCCCGCGTGCATGGCCGTGTAGGCGGCAGGCATATAGTGGTCCATGGGGTCGCCCGAGGGAGGCTCGAGCTTCAGGCAAGTCGCGCCCATTTGCTGGCAGCGCATCAGGGCCGCGGGGCCGGGCATGTTCAGCGCCAGGCTCAGAATCCGCAAGCCTTTAAGGGGTTTGAGGGGTTTGAGGGGTTTGCTGGCCCCCACCGTCTGGCTGGACGCTGGCGTCGCGAGGCTGCGGGTGGGGCGCTTGGGTGTGGTGCTCATGCGGGGCTCTGTTGACTGAGTAAAGACCGGACCCGACTGCCAGGCCCGAAACAGCTGCAATTTACCGCACTCCTGGCCATGGTTGCCGCGTCAGCGACAGCGCAACGTCAGCCCGCCATTTATTCGTCCCATGCCTAGCGCCAGTGAACTGCTTTCACGCCTTCCTTCAATGGAGCCCAATGGCGCGGTGGGGCAAGACGGGCCGTGAAATCTTACGTCCTACTCATTGCCGCACTGGGGGATGGTTGGGGTGGCGGGTCGGTGCCTTGCGCCTATTCGCCAAAGTTCAGCGCCAGGCCGACGTAGTTTTCAGCCACGGATCGGGCGCCCGCCTGCGAGTGGATCAGGTAGTCGAGCTCGGCTTCCTGGAACTTCTGGCCGATCTCGCCGTTTTCCGGAAAACGGTGCATCAGGCTGGTGAACCACCACGAAAAGCGTTCTGCGCGCCAGACGCGGCGCAGGCAACGCTCGGAGTAACCGTCGATGCCTGCCTGGCTTTTCTCCTGAAAATACTCAAGCAGTGCGCCAGCCAGGTATTTGACATCGGTCGCCGCCAGGTTCAGGCCCTTGGCACCTGTCGGTGGCACGATGTGCGCAGCGTCGCCGGCCAGGAACATGCGGCCAAAGCGCATGGGCTCGGTGACAAAACTCCGCAGCGGGGCGATGCTTTTTTCAATTGACGGGCCAGTGACCAGATGGTCGCGAGCCGCCGGGTCCAGGCGCAGCCGTAACTCGTCCCAAAAAGCCTCGTCTGACCAACTCTCCAGCTTGTCGGTCAGCGGCACTTGCAGGTAGTAGCGGCTGCGCGTCTGGCTGCGCTGCGAGCACAGGGCAAAGCCGCGCGGGCTGTTGGCGTAAATCAGTTCGTGGTGCACGGGCGGCGTGTCCGACAGCACGCCCAGCCAGCCAAACGGGTAGACCTTTTCATATTCGGTGATGGCGCCGCTGGGCACGCTGGCCCGGCAGACGCCGTGAAAGCCGTCGCAGCCGGCGATGAAGTCGCATTCGACTTCGTGCTGCTCACCGCCCACTTGGTAGCGCACGCGCGGGGCCGCCGTGTCGAAGTCATGCACGCTGACGTGTTCGGCACTGTAAACAGTGCGCAGGCCGGCCGCCTGACGTGCGTCCCTCAGGTCGCGCGTGACTTCGGTCTGCCCATAGACCATGACTTGCTTGCCGCCGGTGAGCTGCTGCAGGTCGATGCGGTGCCGTTGACCTTTGAAAAGCATGTCAAAGCCGCCATGCACCAGGCCCTCCCGGTGCATGCGCTCACCGACACCGGCCTCGTCGAGCAAGTCCATGGTGACTTGTTCCAGCACGCCGGCGCGGATGCGGCCGAGCACATAGTCGGGACTCTGACGCTCGATGATGAGGGCGTCGATACCGCTGCGGGCGAGCAATTGCCCCAGAAGCAGGCCAGAAGGGCCGGCGCCAATAATGGCGACCTGTACGCGCTGTTTTTTCATGCTGATGTCAGTCGTGAAGGCTGGTGACGCGCTGACGGAGGTGCCCACGGTTTGGCTGGCTCTGGCAACGGTCAGATTGAGATTGCTGCCAGCTTAAGTGCCGGCGTGTCATTGCGCCACCCGGGCCTTGCGTTGTTTGCGCGATCGCTGGCCTGGATGTGCGATCATCGCGCAATGAGTCAACATCTGGTTTCACCCCGTGTCGCGCGGGCTGCCTCGCCTGGCGTTTTACCGCTGGCCAAGGCCGATCTGATTGAAGGCATGGCCAAGGGCATGGCGGTGCTGGAGAGTTTTGACACCCAGCGCCAGCGCCTCAATGCCACTCTGGCCGCTGAACGCGCTGGCATCAGCCGGGCTGCGGCGCGGCGGCATTTGTTGACGCTGGCGCATCTGGGCTACCTCGACACCGACGGTAGTTATTTCTGGCTGGCGGCCAAAGTGCTGCGATTTTCAGGCAGTTATCTGGCCACTGCGCGCTTGCCGCGTGCAGTGCAACCGACCCTGAACCGGCTGGCCGCACAGACGCAGGCGTCGTTTTCGGTGGCCGTACTGGACGCCGATGAAGTGGTCATCATTGGTCGCAGCGGCTTGGAGTGGCGCGCCGCTGGCGATGAGCCCGCCCGGCCGGCCCGCTTGCTGGCTTACGGCCTGCATCTGGGCGCCCGCTTGCCGGCGCACGCCACATCGACCGGGAGGGTGTTGCTCGCCAGCCAGACCCCGGCCGCTGTGGCCGCCTGGATCCGGGCCCGCACGGTCGCTGGCAGTTTGCCGCGGCTGACGCTTCACACCACGACCGACCCCCGCAAGTTCAAGGCGCTGGTGGAACAGGCCCGGCGCGATGACTTTTGTCTGGCCAGCCAGGAGCATGAATTAGGCGTTCACGCGCTGGCCGTGCCCCTGCGCGATATGCGCGGGCGCACGGTAGCGGCCTTGAATGTGGTGACCTCCGCCGAGCGATTGCTGCCCGATGCACTGCAGCGCGATCTGCTGGCGCTACTGCTGGATGCAGCGCGGGAGCTGCGGCAAGTGTTGTGAGGTCGCGGCATGACACGGGCATTTATTGCGTCATAGAAAGCGAAGAGTGGCAATCCATGGATTGCCGCGGCTCCTCGGTCCTCGCAAGGACGGGCATGCGTGTCGCAGTAGGTTGTCGTGGCAGCCGTGGACGGCCACGCCTGCCGTCCCCAGGGGACATTAGCCCATTTTGCAGCCGGCGCCAGAATCAGCCAGCGCTTTGGCGGCAACGCCAATCACCTTGTTTTCCTTGTTTTCAACCACGCGCAGGTACATGTCCTGGACCGGGTTGTGCGACTTGCTCATGGTCCATTTGCCACGCGGGCTGTCAATGGTGGCGCTTTCCATGGCTTTGTAGAGTGCAGCCTTGTTGCTCAGGTCACCCTTGACGGCGTTGGCGCCCTGAATCAGCAGCAAGCCGGTGTCGTAGCCCTGCACGGCGTAAACGTCGGGCTGCAGGCGAAAGGCCTTGGCGTATTCCAGGCGAAACTTGTTGTTGCGGGGGGTGTTAAGCGAGTCGCTGTAATGCAGCGCGGTCACGATGCCGTCGGCCGCCGGGCCGGCAGCGTCGAGCACGCCTTCGGTCAGAAAACCGGAGCCGTACAGTGGAATCTTGCCCTTCAGGCCGGCCGCCGCGTAGTCGCGGATGAACTTGGCAGCACCGCCACCGGCAAAAAAGCAGGCTACGGCATCGGGTTTGAGGGCGGCGATTTCGGTCAGCAGCGCCTGGAACTCGACGTTCGGGAAGGGCAGGCTCAACTCCTTCATGATGGTCCCGCCAGCGGCGGTATAGCTTTCTTTGAAGCCTTCAAAGGCCTCGTCGCCCGCTGCGTATTTCCAGGTGATCCAGACGGCTTTCTTGTGGCCTTTGGCGACCATGGCCTGACCCAGCGCGCGGGTCGGCTGGGAGTTGCTAAAGGAGGTGCGAAACACATTGGGGGCGCACAGCTGGCGCGTGGCGGCATGCACGCCGGCATTGGGGATCAGGCTGAGTACGCCGCTGTCTCGGGCGACTTTTTGGATACCCATTTGCACGCCGGAGTGTACGGTGCCCACCAGCACGTCGACCTTGTCGCGCTGCACCAGTTTGCTGGCGTTTTCGATGCCTTTGGAGGGCTCTGATTCGTCGTCGACTTTGAAGAACTCGACTTCCCTGCCACCGAGCTTGCCGCCCTGTTCATTGAGCGCCATGCGAAAGCCGTTTTCGATGGCCACGCCGAGTTGAGCAAACGTGCCGGTGTAGGGCAGCATGAAGCCGACCCGGACCTTGCCGGTCTGGGCGCGGGCGATTTCTGGCAGCAGCAAGCCGGTGGAGGCCGCGCCGACGAGGGCAGCGCTGCGGGTCAGCACCAGGCGGCGCGAAGCAAGGGGTGAGGTCATTTGAAAGTTCCTGAGTTGGTACGGCGGGACCACCCGCCAGCTAAGCGATGATGGTACGCGTCTGCGGATCGCCCCTCGCTAGTGTAAAACCCGAAATTCACGCCAGCGTTGTTCGGGTTGGCGTCAAGTTGGTCAGGCCGTGAGTGCCAAACTCAGCCACTGTCTGCACCAGGCTACCGCGTCGGCCTCCGGCTGGGTTCCGGTGCTGGCATCGTGGCACCAGAGCTCGCCGATGCGTTGCGCGCCCAGGTCCTGCAAGCGCTCGTCAAATCGCTTGCCGCCAAAGCAAAAGGTCTGCGGGTAGCTGCTATCGCCCAGGGCGATCACGCCATAGCGCACATGGCCGAGAAAGCGCGGTTGCGCGGACAGCGAGTCATAAAAGGCGCTGGCGTTGTCAGGAACGTCGCCCGTGCCATAGGTCGAGCTGCAAATCAGGTAGAGCGTGTCGGTGTCGGTGGCTTCGCCAAAAACGTCCGGGCCCAGCGCATCCATGAGTTCGACCTGTATGCTGCTGACCAAATCGGTGCAGTCCATCTCAATGGCTTGAGCCATGTATTCGGCTGTGTTCGTCATGGTCCCGACGAAGATTTTCAGTTGCATGCGTGTCCTTCTTGCAGTTTGGCGTCAGCCTGGGGTCGGCCGTAGTCTGAGTCCGATTGTCGATGAGATCAGCTGGGCACTGACGGCTCGTCTGCTGCCTGTCCGGGCCATCGCTTTGAGCTGACACTGGAAAAAGTCATCAGGCCGTCCAATCCAAGCCGGGTTTCGGGCTATAATCTTGGACTTGGCGGAGTGTGGCGCAGTCTGGTAGCGCACCTGGTTTGGGACCAGGGGGTCCAAGGTTCGAATCCTTGTACTCCGACCAATTTAATTTGTAAAAAAGCTCGCCTTTCGCGAGCTTTTTTTATGATTTTTCGATCAGGTGCCATCGACCCCCGTCCGGGTTCCGGCGCTGTGGGCTGTCGCTAGGGTCCCCGCAGGCTATGAGGCCGATGTCGGGCCGGCGCCTAGCGCCCAGTGGGCGCTCAGTGGGTGCTCAGTTGCGCTTAGTTGGTGCTCAGGGCCAGTGAACGGATGATGGGGGTCAGCTGCTTTTCGTCACTTTTGACATAGGCGGTGAATTCCTCCGGACCCATCACTGTCAGCTCAGCCCCCAGCGACGTCAGCAGTTCCAGCGATTTGGCGCTGGCCATGACTTTGGCCATGGCGTTTTGAAGCCGGGTGATCACTGCCTTGGGGGTGCCGGCTGGTGCGGCCAGTCCGTTCCATGATTCGGAGACATAACCGGTCAGCCCGGTCTCGGCCATGGTCGGAACATCTGGAAACACGCTTGATCGGCGATTGCTGCCCACGGCCAGCGCACGCAGCTTGCCTGCCTTGACGTGCTGGATCTGGGGGGTGATGTTGACAAATGACACCTCGACCTGACCGCTGAGCACCCCGAGTACGGCGGGCGCCGCCCCGGCATAAGGCACGTGCGTGAGTTTGACGCCGGTCATCTTGCTAAACAGCTCGCCGCCCAGGTGGGGGCCGGTACCTGCGCCGGCAGAAGCGTAGTTGAGCTTGCCGGGGTTTTTGCTGGCGTAGGCAATGAGCTCGGCCATGTTGTTCGCAGGCACCGATGGGTGCACCGAGATCAGGTTCGGGACGGTGGCAAACATGCCCACCAGGGCGAAGTCCTTGTTCGGCTCGTAAGGCAGGCTGGTGTTGATGATGGGCTGGACCACCAGAGGCGCCACTGTCGCCAGCAGCAGGGTGTAGCCGTCGGCGGGCGCCTTGGCCACAAAGTTGGCGCCGATGACGGTGCCGGCGCCGGGCTTGTTTTCAACAATGACGCGCTGCCCCAATTCGGTGGTCAGGCCTTCGGCGAGCATGCGCACGATGATGTCAGAAGGGCCGCCTGCCGCGTAGGGGTTGATGATCCGGATGACCTTTTCGGGCCAGGCCTGAGCCAGCGCCAGACAGGGGGCCAGCAACAGGGCGCCAAGCAGCTGGCGGCGTGTTGAGTACGATGCTTTTTTCATGAAGTTAATCGCTTTTCAAGGGAGGAAACTGTGTTCCCGTTTGGTGAATCCAGCCTTCGCCGCCCGGTGGACGCTGCAGCATGGGACGGTGAAAAATCTCGCCGAGGCCCGAGTAGTAAGGGCCGCCCAGGCGGGCAACCGGTCGCATGGCGACCGAATCCACGCGCTGGCCGTCATAGACATCGCTGGACAAGTGAAAGGCCAGCACTTCGCCGATGTACAACGTGTTGTGCCCCTTGCCCAGAGCGATGAATTGATCGAGCCGGCATTCCAGTTGCACGGGCGATGCCGCGATGCGTGGCGGCTTGATGCGGGTACTTGGGAGCAGGTCGATGCCGAGCGCGTCTGTCTCGCTGACGTCTGGCGGGTATTCCTGGGCGCTGGCGTGCATGGCCTCCATGGTGGCCTCGTTGGCGATGTTGACCACGAACTGACCGCTGTCCCGGATGTTGCGGGCGGTGTCTTTGAGCACGTCGCCTTTGGACGTGATGTTCACGGCCACCATGGGCGGGTCGGTGGCCACGTAGTTGTAGGAGCTAAACGGGGCGGCGTTAACGCGACCTTGTCCATTAATGGTGGTAATCCAGGCGATCGGTCGGGGCACCACGCAACCGACGATCAGGCGATAGGCCTCGGCGGTGTCCAGTCCCTGACCATCGACGTAGATAAATTTCTTCATGCGAGCGCTTGCCTTTTTTGTCGCGCAATCCTAGGGCAATCCAGCCTGCCTGGCTAGTCATAGCTGTCATGCCTGTCTGGGCAGGCGAAGGGCTTGCGAGCGAGGCGGGCAAACTTAGAATTGCGCATGTCTTCCATCAAAACCACCGCCTTTGACATCAACATCACGGCGGACCTGCAGAAGTGGCGGGTGTTCGTGGCCATTGCCGAATTGGGCAGCCTCACGCGCGCGGCCTTGTTTCTGGACAGCAACCAGTCCTTGCTGAGCCGCCAGCTCAACGCGCTCGAACGTGAATGCAAGACGCGGCTGTTCACGCGCACCGGCAGGGGGGTGGAGTTGTCCGAGATCGGGCAGCGCATTTTTGCGCGGGTCAAGGCCTTGCTGGCTGACGCCGAGCGGCTTGAGTTTGAAATTCGCAGCGAAGCGCATGAGCCGGCCGGGCGGGTCACGGTGGGCATGTTGCCTTCCATCGGCTTTACGATGGTCGGACGCTTGTTCGTTCAGTTGCGCGAGCGCTATCCGGCCATCAGCCTGAAAATTCTGGAGGGCTCCAGCGGCCAGGTCGAGGAGTGGCTCGCTGATGCGCGGGTCGACATCGCGATTTTGTACCGCTACGGTGCCACGCCGACGCCGCAGGACCACTGCCTGGCCATGGTCGACAGTTACCTGATTGGCCCGCCGGGTGACCGGCTTACGGCAGGGCCCGAGGTGAGCTTTAAGGCGCTGCAGGGGCTTCCTTTTATTCTGCCCAGCGCGCCCAATGGCCTGCGCACGGCGCTTGATGCCTTGGCCCGGCAGGAGCATATTTCGCTGGAGCCGGTGATTGAGGCGGACTCGCTGCCGCTGCAAAAGTCGCTGGTGGCCAGCGAGCGGCTCTACACCGTCTTGCCGCTGCATGCGGTCTGGTCGGAGATCGGTGAAGGTGCGGTGCAGGCGGCCAGGGTTGTCTCGCCTGCGCTGCAGCGCTCGGTCTCGATGGTGCTCACGCGCACCAAAGCGCCCGCCAAGGCGGTGTCTGCCGTGGCCGCGCAAATTCAGGCCATCGTCGACGAGATGGCGCGCAACGGCATGTGGCGTTCGAGCTTGCCGCTTTGATCGGTTCCTCATAGCAGCCATGCGCCTTCGCTGCGGGTCGCGGTGCCGCGCAGTGGTTAAGCTTTGCATCATTCATGGAGCCTTTGATGTCACGAATTTCATTGCCATCGCCTGAGCAGATGGATGCGGACCAGCTTCGCGTCTACAACAAGATCATTTCCGGCCGTCGCGGCAAGATCCAGGGCCCGCTGCGGGCTGCTCTGCACAATGCCGAACTGGCTGACCGCTGGCAGGCGCTCGGTGAGCTGCTGCGCTACAACACCACGCTGCCGCCGCGCTGGTCGGAGCTGGCCATCCTGGTCACGGGCCGCGCCTGCCAGTCGCCCTTTGAGTGGTATGCCCATCGCAAGGAGGCCGAGGCCATTGGCATCGAGGCGCCCATCATCGAGGCCTTGCTGCAGCAGCAGGTGCCGCCGGGCCTGAACGAGGATGAAGCGCTGGTGCATCAATTTTCGGTAGAACTCAATGCCAGCCGGTCCGTTTCTGATGCGACCTATGCGCAGACGCTGGCCCGACTTGGCGAGCGCGCCGTGGTCGAGCTGACGGCCCTGGTGGGCTACTACACCATGGTGGCGATGACGCTCAATGCGCATGAAATCCCCTTGCCGGAGGGCGTGCAGCCGGCCTTTTTGCTGCCGCAGAGAGCGCCCAAGCCATGACCGGCGGCTGGGATTGCCACGCCCACCTGTTTGGCCCCTATGACCGCTACCCCTTGGCCGAGGGCCGTAGCTACACGCCGCCTGAAGCTTTGCTGCCGCAGTATCTGAGCCTGCTCGAGCGGCTGGGCCTGGACCATGGTGTTCTCGTGCATCCCAGCGCCTACGGGGATGACCACAGTCTGTTGCTGCAGACCCTGGCGGCCCAGCCCCGCCTGCGCGGTGTGCTGGTCAGCCGTGCGGGCCAGATGGCGTCGTTG
>CAIMVC010000302.1 GCA_903844825.1 uncultured Burkholderiales bacterium
AGGGCATCACCAATGCCGTGGGCATGGCATTGGCCGAAAAACTGCTCGCCCAGGAGTTCAACCGCCCCGGCCATCAGGTGGTCGATCACCACACCTATGTCTTCATGGGTGATGGTTGCCTGATGGAAGGCATCAGCCACGAGGCCGCCGCCCTGGCCGGCGCCTGGAAGCTCGGCAAGCTGATCGCCCTGTACGACGACAACGGCATTTCAATTGACGGGCAGGTCGCGCCCTGGTTCATCGACAACACCGCGCAGCGCTTTGCCGCTTATGGCTGGAACGTGATCGGCCCGATCGACGGCCACGATGCCGACGGCGTGGCCAATGCCATTGCCCAGGCCAAGACCAGCCAGGACAAGCCCACGCTGATCATCTGCAAGACCCATATCGGCAAAGGCTCGCCCAACCGCGCCAACACCGCCAAGGCCCATGGCGAGCCACTGGGTGCCGAAGAAATCACGCTCACCCGCGAGGCCATTGGCTGGCCGCATGCCCCCTTCGAGATGCCGCAGGAAGTCTATGACGCCTGGGACGCCAAGGCCTCCGGTCACGCCGCTGAGACCGAATGGAACGCCCGCTTCGACGCTTACAAGAGCGCCTTCCCGGAACTGGCCAGCGAACTGGTGCGCCGCATGGCGGGCGACTTGCCCAAGCACTTTTCCCAACTGGCCGTGGACACCGTCATTGGCGCGCACACCAAGGCCGAAACCGTGGCCTCGCGCAAAGCCTCGCAGCTGGCGCTGGAAGCCTTCACCGCCGGCCTGCCCGAGTTGCTGGGCGGCTCGGCCGACCTGACCGGTTCGAACCTGACCAACACCAAGTCCACCCCCAACCTGCGCTTTGATGCCCAGGGCCAGGTGGTGCTGACCGAGACCGCCGACGGCCGCAAGATCGGCGGCCGTCATATCAACTACGGCGTGCGCGAGTTCGGCATGGCCGCCATCATGAACGGCATCGCCCTGCATGGCGGCTACATCCCTTATGGCGGCACTTTCCTGACCTTCAGCGACTACAGCCGCAACGCCATCCGTATGGCCGCGCTCATGAAGTTGCGCGTGGTGCACGTCTTCACGCACGACTCCATCGGCCTGGGTGAAGACGGCCCCACGCACCAGTCGATCGAGCACGCCGCCAGCCTGCGCCTGATTCCCAACCTCGACGTCTGGCGTCCGGGCGATACCGCCGAAACCGCCGTGGCCTGGGCCGTGGCCCTGCAAAATAAGAAGAAGCCCACAGCGCTGCTGCTGAGCCGCCAGAACCTGCCCTACGCACCCAAGCACGACCTGGGCATGATCAGCCGCGGCGCCTACGTGCTGGCCGAGCCGGCTGAAGTGGGGCTCAAAAAGAAAACCCAGGCGGTCATCATCGCCACCGGCTCCGAAGTGCAGCTGGCGCTCAAGGCCCAGGAACTGCTGGCCCGAACCTACAAGATCGCGGTGCGTGTGGTCTCCATGCCTAGCAACACCACCTTCGACAAGCAAAAGGCGGCCTACAAGCTCGAGGTGTTGCCGCAGGGCCTGCCGCGTATTGCGGTCGAGATGGGCGTGACGGACGGCTGGTGGAAATACGGCTGCGCCGCCGTGGTCGGCATCGACACCTATGGCGAGTCGGCCCCGGCCCCGGTGCTGTTCAAGCACTTTGGCTTCACGCCGGAAAACGTGGCCGATACCGTGCGCAAGGTACTGGCCAGGAAATAAGCCAAGCCGGGCGACCTAATTTCGCCCTGGCCCTTGAGCCACCGACTCAATCGCCGGCCCGAATGTTCCGGCCCTGACCCTGGCGGTGCGACGGCTGACCCCGGCCCGCGTTCGAAAAAAAATCTTTAACTTCTGGAGCGACTTCAAATGACCATCAAGATCGGTATCAACGGCTTTGGCCGCATCGGCCGCAACGTGCTGCGCGCCGCCGTGCAAAACTTCCAGGACATCCAGATCGTCGGCATCAACGATCTGCTCGAGCCCGACTACCTGGCCTACATGCTCAAGTACGACTCGGTGCATGGCCGCTTCAAGGGTGATGTATCGGTCGAGGGCAACACCTTGATCATCAACGGCAACAAGATCCGTCTGACCCAGGAGCGCGATCCTGCGGCGCTGAAGTGGAATGAAGTCGGCGCCGACATCGTGCTTGAGTCCACCGGTCTGTTTCTCGACAAGGCCACGGCTGAAAAGCACCTTGCGGCTGGCGCCAAAAAGGTCATTTTGTCGGCCCCGAGCAAGGACGACACACCGATGTTCGTTTACGGCGTGAACGACAAGACCTATGCCGGTCAGGCCATCATTTCCAATGCTTCTTGCACCACCAACTGCCTGGCCCCGGTCGCCAAGGTGCTCAACGACAAGTGGGGCATCAAGCGCGGTCTGATGACCACCGTTCACGCCGCCACCGCCACCCAAAAAACCGTGGATGGTCCCAGCAACAAAGACTGGCGCGGCGGCCGCGGCATTCTTGAAAACATCATTCCCTCCAGCACCGGCGCTGCCAAGGCGGTGGGCGTGGTCATTCCCGAGCTCAACAAAAAGCTCACCGGCATGTCGTTTCGCGTACCAACCTCCGACGTGTCTGTAGTCGACCTGACGGTGGAGCTGAACAAGGAAGCCAGTTACGCCGAGATTTGCGCTGAGATGAAAGCGCAGAGCCAGGGTGCGCTCAAAGGCGTGCTCGGCTACACCGAAGACAAGGTCGTGGCCACCGACTTCCGCGGCGAGACCTGCACCAGTGTCTTCGACGCCGACGCCGGCATTGCGCTGGACAGCACCTTTGTGAAGGTCGTTGCCTGGTATGACAACGAATGGGGTTACTCGAACAAGTGCCTGGAAATGGTGCGCGTTGTTTCGAGGTAGTTGTTAGCCCCCACGCTCGTCGCTGCGTGTAAGACGCTGCCCCCCGAGGGGGCTGAGTGGAGTTCCCTTCGGTCCGCGCGGGATCAGGTTTTTTGCAATTCTTCCCGTCCGCTGGGGTGGCGCGCAAACCGGGTCGGTTCCTGGCCGTGTACGGGCGCGCTGTCCGGCCACGGCCAGCCGCCGAACTGGGTGCTCTGGTAATCGGCAAAGGCCTGATGGATTTCGGCCTGGGTGTTCATCACGAAAGGGCCATATTGCGCGACCGGCTCTGCGATCGGCCGGCCTTGCAGCAGCAAAAATTCGGCAACCTCGTCCGGGCCGTTGACGATGTCGACCGCGGCGTCGCCGCGTAATTCGATGGCCGCGTGGCTGTCAATGCGCTCGCCGGCCACCTCGACCGTCTGGCCCTTGAAAAAGTACAAACTGCGCCGACTGCCGGGCTTGGCTGGCGGTAATTGCCAGTGCGCACCGGCTTGCATTTTTACGGTCCAGATAGCGACATCGGCATCAGATTGTGCAGCCCAGGAGTCGGGCGGCGGCGGCAGCGGGGCGCCGGCTTCGGCGAGTTGGCCGGCCACCACGCTGACATCGGTGCGGCGACCTTGCTCATCTTCAAAGCTGGCGCGTGGAATGTCCTGCGCCCAAAACATGGTGAAGTGCGGCGCCACCATCTTGTTGCGCGCCGGCAGGTTCAGCCAGATTTGAAACAGCTCGGTGGTGTTGGGTGCGGCTGTGTCGAGCAGGGGAAACATTTCGGCATGCACGATGCCCCGGCCGGCGGTGAGCCATTGCACGTCGCCCTGGCCGAAACGGGCCGCAGCGCCCAAGGAGTCGGAGTGGTCGATCAGGCCTTTGCGCACGATGGTCACGGTTTCAAAGCCGCGGTGCGGATGCGACGGAAAGCCGGGGATCGGGTTGCCGTGGTACATGCTCCAGCCGTCCTTGCGGCTGAAGTCCTGGCCCAGGTTGCGGCCAGCCAGGGAGGCGGCCGGTCCCATGGCGCCGTTTCCCGCCGGGTAGGCGTCATCGTGGTAGGCACAAAAAAGAAAAGGGTCGACGGTGACCCACGGAAACCCCAGGGGCTGGATTTGCACGATGGCTTGACGGGAGGCGCTGATGGTCACGGGCTGGGTTGTTGTCATGGGGGCCAATTTTTACAGTTTTAGTGCAAACGCAAGGGTTGTAAGGTTAGCGTGATCGGTCGCCCGCGCCGCTCGTCAGTGCCAAATTTTCAACGCCAGATCAAGTTTTATCGGTTGATGTCGATCCTCAAGGCACATGAAATTTGACAGTTGAAGGGCGCATAAGCCGCTTAGAGCGGTGAAAAAGCCGCCTCCAAATGTAAAATTTAGTGCAAATCTTCATACCGGTAGACTGGAAAAACATGTCAAAACGCCTTTCTCCACCGCTGTGGTCGCTTGCGGCTATCGCCCTGAGCGCCTTGTCGCCTGCCATCGCTTTGGCTCAAGCCGCGCCGGGCGCCCCCACCTACGCGTCCGCGAAGTCGCAGCCCGTCAAAGACCGCTACATCGTCGTGTTTAAAAGCACCGCGAAGGACCAGGCAGCGTTGTCCACGACGTTGGAGGGGCAGGTGCGCGGCGACAAAGGCCGGGTTCACCACAGCTACCGCGGCGCCATCAAGGGCTTTGCGGCGACTATTCCAGCGGCCGCCCTTCAGCGCGTGCGCAACCACCCTGATGTCGCCTATGTGGAGCAGGACGCCACGATTTCGATCAACCAGACCTCGCCGCAAAACCAGGTGACCTGGGGACTGGACCGGATTGATCAGGCAAGCCGCCCCCTTGATACCCAGTACAACTTTGCTGCCAGCGGTCTGGGGGTGAACGCGTTTGTCATCGACACCGGCATTCGGGCCGACCACACCGAGTTCACCGGCCGCTTGCTGGCCGGTTTTGACGCGGTCGGTGACGGTTATGGCACCAACGATTGCAACGGCCACGGCACCCATGTGTCGGGCACGGTCGGCGGTACCACTTTCGGTGTGGCCAAGCAGGTCAAACTGATCCCCGTTCGCGTTCTCGATTGCGCCGGTTCGGGTTACAACTCCGGCGTGATTGCGGGTATCGATTGGGTGGCGAGCAGCACCTTGCGCCCTGCCGTGGCCAATATGTCATTGGGCGGCGGGCTGTCCCAAGCGCTCAATGCCGCCGTGGCCAACGCGGTCAGCAAGGGCGTGACCATGGTGGTTGCGGCGGGCAACTCCAATCTGGACGCTTGCGGCTCCTCCCCTTCGTCCGAGCCCAGCGCCATTACCGTGGGCGCCACGACCAGCGCCGATCAACGTGCTTCGTACTCCAACTACGGCACCTGCGTCGATATTTTTGCGCCGGGCAGCAGCATCACTTCGGCCTGGTACACCGGCACCAGCGCCACCAACACCATCAGCGGCACCTCGATGGCTTCGCCGCACGTGGCGGGCGCTGCCGCGCTGGTGTTGCAGGCCAACCCCACGGCACTGCCAGCGGCGGTGGCTTCCTATCTGTCGACCAACGCGACAGCCAATGTCCTGAGCAGTATTGGCACCGGATCGCCCAACCGTTTGCTGTACTCGCTGGGCACCGCGGTGGCGCCTACGCCTACCGTGCAGACCGTCGCGGTCAAGTCGATGACGGGCTCTGCCGTGCTGATTCGGCGCGGTAAAGGCTCTTGGACGGCTTCTGCCGTGGTCACCATTCGCGACCTCAATACCTCCGCCGCAGTGGCCAAGGC
>CAIMVC010000303.1 GCA_903844825.1 uncultured Burkholderiales bacterium
GCAGCGCTCTTGCAAGACCCGGACCTGGTGGGGGCTATCGTTTCCGCCGTCCGGCGAGCGGTACCGTCTGACGTGCCCGTGTCAGCCAAGATGCGCCTGGGCTTTCATGACGATGCGCTGGCCGAAGACTGCGCGCGGGCCATTGACAGCGCCGGTGCCAGCGAACTGGTGGTGCATGCCCGCACCCGCGCCGACGGCTACCGCCCGCCTGCGTACTGGGACCGCATCGCCGACATACGCGCCGTGGTAAGGCTGCCGGTGGTGGCCAACGGTGAAATATGGACCGTGGCCGATGCGCTGCGATGCCTGCAGGTCTCGGGCGCTGCCAGCCTCATGCTCGGCCGCGGGGCCGTGGCCGACCCTGGCCTGGCGATGGCGATTCGGGCCGCCGTGCAACCGGCCTGTGCCGAGTCGGCGCCTGCCGCCACGCCGTTGGTCTGGCCGGCGTTGTTGGCGCACATCGAAGGCTTCTGGCAACTGGTCTGCAGCCGGCTGGACAAGCGCTCACAGCCCGGCCGGCTCAAGCAGTGGCTGAATTTTTTGCGCCGGCGATTCCCCGAGGCGCAGCTGGCCTACGACAGCCTCAAGACCGTGAATGACGCCGCCCGCATTGAGGACTGGCTGCGGTCACAACAAGCTCAGCGTGCGCCACCAGGCCAGTCGGTCCGGTGCATCGGACCGGCGACCCGGTCTGCGCCTCACAAGCCGGACGCGGCCCTCCGGCGCGACTGGGTGGGCGCATGACGCACGGGCTGCTCAGACGTCGGCCTGACCTCGGACGGGCCCCGCTGGCGCGTTTTGGCGCGAGCTGTTACCTGGTGTTGGCCCTGCTGCTGGCGCCGCTGCTGGGCTCGGTACATGCCCTCGTCCACGGCGTGGCACCCGGCCAGCACGCACTGACGGGTCTTGACCTCACGCCGCCTGACGGCATGGCGAACTCGGCTGGCGCTGGCTGGCTGGGCAAGCTGTTTTCCTCGCACGGTGGCGCCGCCGATTGCCTGGTCTTTGACCAGCTCAGCCATGGCGACACTCTGCCGTGCCCGACCGGTGCGGCCGTGCCGGCTCAAGCCGTGGCGCTGTGGGCACCTGGTGGCGCCGCACAGGTCCTGCTTGCGGCATCGGCGCTGTACAAGGCCCGTGCCCCGCCCTAAGTGTCTGACTGAACATTCGCTCTTGTTGCGCAGCGCCGGTCTAGTCCGGGGCCGCGCAGCGCTTTTGAATTTTTGATTTCAGGCAGATTTTGATGAAAAATTGTATGGGCCGCGTTGGCCGCAACGCAGTGAAATTTTCCCGCACGGGCACGCTGGCTTTGCTGGCGATCGCTCCGCTGGCGCAGGCACAGGGGCAGCCAAAGACGCCAGCACAGACCGTCCAGCCGACAGCGGCTGCGGCCAGCACCTTGCAAGAAGTTACGGTCACCGGCAACCCGCTGGGCAGCTCCGAGTTGATCGCGCCAGCCACCAGCTACAGCGGCCTGCCTTTGCTGCTGCGCTCAAAAACCTCACTGGGCGAAACGCTGGACGGCACACCCGGCGTGAGCAGCACCTACTTTGGTCCCAACGCCAGCCGCCCGGTGATTCGTGGGCTTGACGGCGACCGCATTCGCATCCTCAACAACGGCGGCGCATCGCTGGATGCCTCGGGGCTGAGCTACGACCATGCGCTCACGCTGGACCCGATGAGCACCGAGCGCGTCGAGGTGCTGCGCGGCCCGGGCGCTTTGCTTTATGGCGGCAGCGCCGTGGGCGGTGTGGTGAACGTGATCGACAACCGGATCGCGCGCGAGGCGCAGTTTGACGCGCAGGGTGGCGTCAGCGGCAAGGCCGATCTGAGCCTGGCTGGCGGCAACGCCGAGCGCGGCAAAGGCGTGCTGCTCGAAGCCGGCAACACACGCTACAACCTGCATGTCGATGCGTTCGAGCGCCGCACCGGCGACGTCAGCGTACCGGTCGATCTGCCCTGTACCCGGGACGGTGTGACCACCGTGGGGCGACGTATCTGCAACTCGGCCAGCGATGTCAGCGCCGGCGCGCTCGGTGCGTCCCTCTTTTTTGATCAAGGCTACCTGGGCGCCTCGGTCAACACCTACCGCAGCACCTACGGCACGGTGGCTGAGGACGAGGTGAGCATCGGCATGAAGTCCGGCCGCTACGCGCTCGAAGGTGAAGTGCGCAACCCGGGCGGTTTGATTCGCAGCGTCAAGGGCCAGTACAGCCGCACCGACTACACCCACACCGAGTTTGAAGGCGCTCAGGTGGGCACCGTGTTCAAAAACAAGGGCAGTGACCTGCGCCTGGAGGTCCGGCACGCGCGTATCGGCGGCGTCGACGGCATGGTCGGCTTTCAGACCGAGTCCAACCGCTTCTCGGCCGATGGGCAAGAGGCTTTTGCGCCCTCAAGCAAAACCGGGCAATCGGCCCTGTTTGTCTACGAAGAGCTGGGCACCGGCTGGGGCAAGCTGAGCCTGGGCGGGCGCCTGGAGTCGGTGAAGGTCGAGTCCTTTGGCAACCCGGACCCGAGCGTTGACCGGTTCGTGCCGGGCGCCCGAAATTTCCGCACCGGCAGCTACGCGCTGGGCAGCCTGTGGCGCCTGGCGCCGGGCTGGCAAGTCACTGGCCATCTGGCTTATACCGAACGTGCGCCCAAGGATTACGAACTCTTTGCCAACGGCCCGCACCTGGCCACCGCGGCTTATGAAGTCGGCAACCGCGAGTTGGCCAAGGAACAGTCAACCAACCTTGATCTGGGCGCCGTGTGGAAAGCGGGCGCCAACCGCTTGAGCCTGAACGGCTACACCAGCGAGTTCAAAAACTACATTGCGTTGAACCAGACGCCCGGTGTGCTGCGCAATGCCTCGGACGGTGAGATCAATCCGGTGGAAGTCGGCAGCACCGGCTTGAGCGCCACAGGCGCAGCCTTTGATCCGCTCAACCAGTTCCGTTACGAGCAGGTGCGGGCGCGTTTTCGGGGCCTCGAAGCCAGCGGCAACATCCGCTTGCGCGACAGCGCCTCCAGCCTGGACCTGGCCCTGCGCGCCGACCTGGTGCGCGCCACCAACCTGGGCAGCGGCGCGCCGCTGCCGCGCATCGCCCCCTGGCGTGTGGGTGCATCCTTGCAGTGGGCCGGTGGGCCCTGGAGCAGCAGCCTGGGCTTTGACCATATGGCCGCGCAAACCCGCGTTCCGGCCTCGGATCGGGCGACTGCCGCCTACACCTTGTGGAGTGCATCGGCGAGCTACCGCGTCAAGACCGGCCCGGCCACACTGCTGTGGTTTGCGCGTTGGGACAACATCACGAACAAGCTGGCTTACAGCGCGTCGTCGGTGCTGACCACCACTGCGTTTGGCAAAGCCCCCTTGCCGGGGCGCAGCCTCAAACTCGGTTTACAAGCGAGTTTTTGACCCGAGGGTGGCCAGCCATTGGAGCCCGTCGGAGGTGCCATGGGGTGTTGCCCCGCGCTGGGGCCGGTATTCGCAACCGACCCAGCCATCCCACTGGCCCGCAGCCATCAGCTCGTCAATCACGCCAAACAGATAGCTGAAATTAAGCTCGCCGATGTCCGGTTCGTGCCGCTGCGGAACCCCCGCGATTTGCAGATGACCGACGCGTCCTGTGGGCAAGTACTGGCGCAGCTTGGTGGCCACGTCGCCCTCGACGATCTGGCAGTGGTACAAGTCCATTTGCACCTTCAGGTTGGTCGCCCCAACGGTGTCGAGCAGCTGATGAGCATGGTCCTGGCGGTTTAGGAAATAGCGGGGTATGTCGCGGGTGTTGATCGGCTCAATCAGCACGTCACGTCCTGCCTTCGCAGCTTGCTCGGCGGCCCAGTGCAAGTTCTCCAGATACATCGCCTGCAAGTCCTCGCGCCTTGCACCGTTGGGCACCAGGCCGGCCATGGCATGTAGCCGGGGACAGTCCAGCGCCAGCGCGTAGTCGAGCGCTTTCAAAACGCCCTCCCGGAACTCGGCCTGCCGGCCGGGCAGGCAGGCGAGCCCGCGCTCGTTGGCGTCCCAGTTGCCGGGCGGCATGTTGAACAGCACCTGCTGCAAGCCATTGGCCGCCAACCGCGAGGCGAGCTCGTGAGCCGGGTAGGCGTAGGGAAAGAGGAACTCGACGGCTTTGAAGCCGTCTTTCGCAGCGGCTTCAAAGCGGTCTAAAAAGTCCAGCTCCGGGTAGAGCATCGACAAGTTGGCGGCAAAACGAGGCATGGGGTGGTCTCCTACCAACGCGCGCCGAATTGACGGCGCAGTTCTTCAATTTGAGCCTCTGCAAGCGGCAAGGTTTGGGTGCCGGCGAGCATGGCGAGTCGGGCTGTTTCTTCGAGCTCTTCGAGCGTGGCCATGGCGGCATCTGGCGAGTCATGCCACACATTGGGGCCGAGCCGGGACAGCATCACGGCGCGAATCGGTGTTCCGAGTGCGCCATAGCGCAGGATGGCCTGGGCGACCTGGTTTGCAGCTTGCGGCGCACCCGGGCGGTGGTAGTCGATCACGGGCACGTGGCCGACCTTCATCACAAAGTACGGGGTGAGTGCGGGCAATAGTTCAGCGGGGCTGCCTTGCAGCGTCAGTGCCACGCAATGGGTCGAATGGGTGTGTATGACGCAGCGCGTGGCGGGGTCAAACTGAGCGGCGGCCTGGTAAATGCTGGCGTGCAGCGCGAGGGTCTTGCTGGCGCGATCGCCACTGCTTTGCTGCAGCTTCGAGTCCAGGCGCGCCAGCCGGGCCGGGTCCAGAAAGCCAAGGCAGGCGTCCGACGGCGTAATCAGGAAGCCATCGTCCAGGCGCATGCTGATGTTGCCGGCCGTGGCGTGCACGTAGCCGCGCGCGAACAGACTCGCGCCGATGCGGCAGATCTCCTCGCGGGCTTTGGCGTCGCTCATGACAGCACCTTGAAGGCTTTGGTGAAGAAGTCTGGCGTGCCGAAGTTGCCTGATTTCAGCGTCAGATGCAGTCCAGCGCCGCCGGCAGCAACCGCCCTGGCATGGCACCAGGGCACCCCTGGGTCGATCTGAGGCCCGATCTGCATCTGGGCGATACCCAGGGCCTGGACGCAGGCGCCGGAGGTTTCTCCACCGGCGAGCACCAGCTGCCGCACGCCCAGTGCCACCAGTTGCTGCGACAGGGCGGCCATGCAATGCTCGACCAGGGCGCCGGCCTGCATGGCCCCGAGCTGGTTCTGGGTTGCGGCAACAGAGGGCGCGGCAGCGGTGGAGTAAATCAAGACTGGGCCAGCGCCAGCTTCGAGCAGCGGAGCCGCCCACGCGCAGGCTTGGCCCTGCACGTCCTCGCCGGCGGCGATGCGCAGCGGGTCGATGGCAAAAGCCGGCTGGCCGCTGGCGATGAAATGGGCCACCTGCTGGTTGGTCGCCTGGGAGCAGCTGCCCGACAGCACGGCCTGCAAACCGGTGGCGGCCGGCAGTGCGCTCGAGCGGGCCGAGGGTGCCAGACCGAAATTGGCCGGCAAGCCAATGGCTACGCCTGAGCCGGCGGTGACCAGCGGCATGTCGGCCAGCGCGGGGCCCAGACGAATCAGATCGTCATTGGACAGCGCGTCGACCACGGCGATGCCCACCCCTTGTTGCTTGAGCGCCTCGATGCGGGCGCGCACGGCATCGGGACCCTGCGCCACCGCCTTGTAGTCAATCAGGCCGACTGGCCTGCGGCACTGCGCCTGCAGCACGCGTACCAAGTTGGCATCGGTCATGGGTGTCAAGGGGTGGTTCTTCATCCCGCTGTCGCTAAGGAGCTCGTCACCAACGAAGAGGTGCCCTTTGAAGACCGTGCGGCCGTTGTCGGGGAAGGCCGGCGTGGCGATGGTGAAATCGCAGCCCAAGGCATCCATGAGCGCCTCGGTCACGGGGCCGATATTGCCCTGTGGTGTGCTGTCAAAGGTCGAGCAGTACTTGAAGTAGATCTGGCGCGCGCCTTGCGCTGACAGCCAGCGCTCGGCAGCCAGCGATTGCTCGATGGCTTCGGCAACTGCGATCGTGCGCGACTTCAGTGCAATCACCACGGCGTCCACCTCGATAGCCAGGGGGCCAGTGGGAACGCCAATGGTCTGAACGACCCGCATGCCCGCGCGAACCAGGTTGTTGGCCAGATCGCTGGCGCCAGTAAAGTCGTCGGCAATACAGCCAAGCAGCAGCGTCATAGCGGACCTTTGGGCAGGTCGATCCCCGGGAAGATCTTGATCACGGCGCTGTCATCTTCTCGGGCATAACCCGCGCTCGAGGCTTGCATGAACATCTGATGCGCTGTCGACGACAGCGGCAGCGGAAACTTGCTGGCGCGGGCCATGTCCAGCACCAGGCCCAGGTCCTTGACGAAAATGTCGACGGCAGACAAAGGGGTGTAGTTGCCCGCGAGCACGTGGGCCATGCGGTTCTCAAACATCCAGCTGTTGCCCGCGCTGTGGGTGATGACCTCATACAAGGCATCGGGGTCGACACCTTCGCGCAGGCCCAGCGCCATGGCCTCTGCCGCAGCTGCGATATGCACCCCGGCCAGCAACTGGTTGATGACCTTGACCTTGCTGCCCGAGCCCGCGCTGTTGCCCAAGCGATACACCTTGCCGGCCATCGCGTCGAGCACGGCACCCGCCTTGGCGTAGGCCGCTGGCGTCGCCGCCGTCATCATGGTCATCTCGCCACTGGCCGCCTTGGCCGCACCGCCCGAGATGGGCGCGTCGATGTACAAAATACCAAGCTTTTCCAGGCGCTTTTCGAAGTCCACCGAGATCTGGGGGGCGACCGTCGAGCACATGACGAAGACGCTGCCGGGAGCCATGCTGGCCGCCAAAGCGCCCTCGCCAAAGAGAACGCTTTCGGTTTGCGCCGCATTGACCACGACCGACACGACGACGTCGCTGGCCGCGCCCAGTTGGGGCAGGGTTGCGCAAGCGCAGCCACCGTCGCGCGCAAACGCCTGTGCGACGTCTGAACGTACGTCAAACACATTGAGCGTGTAACCCGCTCGGCGCAGCGATGTCGCCATGCCATGGCCCATCGCCCCAAGTCCAACCAATCCAACACGGTTCATATCCATTCTTTCAAGATCAATTTAGCGCATCAGTCGAGTCGGGGGACGCAACAAATCCGGGTGCGCCAGGAACCTAAACCCGGGTCCAACTGCCGGCCTGCGCCGCAGAGCAGGATGCGCATTATATTTGTATGGTCATCATACAAATAGGAGGATGCCCAAGCGCTATGGTTAACCCTTGTTTGAGCTCGGCGGGGTGGCGTCGGGCGTCAAGCCGCTCATGAGCACGCGGGCCAGGACCGCGCCTTCTTGGCGCCAGAAAGCTGGGTCGGCCTCCTCAATGCGACGGATGGCGTTGTTCATGTGGTCAAAGGCCGCCGCCCGAGCGGCTGTCGGATCCTTCGACTCGATCGCCGCTAGGATGGCCTGGTGCTCTTGCTTGACTTCACGTGCGAAGTCACCCCGCCGTGCTTCGTTGGCGCGCGTCACCCGTGTGGCGCCGTGGAGAAAGCGGCTCAGGTACTGCAGTGTGCTCAGCAGGAACGGGTTTCGGGCCGCATCGGCGATGGCCCGGTGAAAAGTGACGTCTTCCTGAACGCCGTCACCGCCCGATTCGACGGCCTTGTCCAGGCTCACGATGGCTTGGCGAATGTTGCGGAGGTCCGCCGCGCTGCGGCGCAGGGCGGCCAAGCCGGCGACCTCGGCTTCCAGGGCGCGCCTGACCTCCACCATTTGCACCACAGCCTCTTTGGAGACCGCGTAGCTCGCGTCAAAACTCAGGGGTGCAATCGTGGCCTCCAGCACGTACACGCCGCTGCCCTGGCGCGACTCGACCAGGCCCAGCGACTTCAAGCGTGACATCGCTTCACGCACGACCGTGCGACTGACGGAAAACTGCTCGGCGAGTTCCGGCTCGGTTGGCAGCTTGTCGCCGGGTCGAAAACGGCTCGATTTGATCTCTGCGCTCAAGGCGTCAGCCACCCGCTCCGACAGGCGGGCAACCGGCGCGAGTGCTGGAAATGGGGTCAGGGCCGACATGCTGGGGGTCCTCCGGTAGTCATCCTACGACTTTAGCGCATGGCAAGCGTTGGCTGCCGCCGAGCGGTAGAGGCAAAGGGGACAAGCCCAGCGCAAGATCGGGCATGCTCGGCGATCTGGGTCACGCCCGGCCTGCGTTTTGCACACGCTCAGATCGCTCGATCTGCCTTGAGTTGCGCGATCTGTGCGGCGTCAAAGCCCCATTGGCTCAATACCTCCTGGTTGTGTTGACCCGGCGTTGGTGTGGGGCGCTGCACGCTTCCGGGCGTGCCGCTGAAGCGGGGCGCGGGGCTAGGATGGCGCAGCCCGTCGAAGGTCATGTAGACCTGCCGCGCCACCATTTGAGGGTGCAGCGGCGCTTCGTCGATAGACAACACGGGCGACATGCAGGCGTCGCGGCCGGCGGCCAGCTTCATCCAGTCGTCGCGTGTTCGGGTCAGAAAGACCTGCGCAAATCGGGCCCGCAGGGCCGGCCAGGTGCTGGGCTCGTTTTGCGCAGGCAAGCGCTCGCTGCCCAGGCCGAGCACATCAAGCAGCGCGGCATAGAACGGCGCCTCCATGGCGCCGACGGCAATGTATTTGGCGTCAAGGGTTTCGTAGCAGCCGTAGTAGGGCGCGCCGCCATCGACGATGTTGCGACCGCGCTCGTCCGCCCACGTGCCTTGCTGGCGAAATGCCTGGAAGGCTGACATCAGGCTCGTCACACCGTCGATCATGGCGGCATCAACCACCTGGCCCTGGCCCGATTGCCGGGCGTGCATGGCTGCGGCAAGGATACCCACCGCCAGGTACATGGCGCCTCCGCCCAGGTCGGCGACGAGGTTCAGCGGCGGCACTGGCGGGCGGCCGGCCTCGCCGATGGCATGCAGCGCACCGGTCAGGGCCAGATAGTTGATGTCGTGTCCGGCCTCCATGGCCATGGGACCGGTCTGACCCCAGCCGGTCATGCGTCCGTAGACCAGGCGCGGGTTGATGGCCCGGCAGGTCTCGGGCCCGAGGCCCAGACGTTCGGTGACACCCGGCCGAAAGCCTTCGAGCAACACGTCTGTGTTCTTGACCAATTGCAGTACGGCCTTGACGCCGGCAGCTTGCTTCAGGTCCACGGCTATCGAGCGTTTGTTGCGGTTGTAAAAGTCAAATCGCTCGGATTGCGCGGTGGGCTCGCCAGGCTTGCGCGCGAGCCGGTCGACCCGCACCACGTCGGCCCCCATGTCGGCCAGCAGGGCGCCGGCAAAGGGTACGGGGCCAATAGCGGCCAACTCGAGAACGCGAAATCCTGCCAAGGGTCCGGTCATTTTGAGATCCTATGAATGTCACTGAGTTTTGGGTGATGGGTTGCATGTGTTTGCAGCCAGGGGGATGGGGCAAAGCGTGGCCCGTGCAGTCGCGCCAGCGCTGCGCAGTCGGCGACAAAGGCGGCAAGGCCCAGGCCATCGAGCTGGCCCAGCACGCCCGCCCCGGCCTCGGCGTAGCCCAAGCCAAGTCTTGAAGCGGTGTTGGCATCGTCGGCGTTTGCAATCACCCCTTCCTCCAGGCAGTGCAAGGCTTCCAGCGCCTCAATGCAACGCAGGCGTTGCCTGACCTCTCCCAGTTTGGGTTGGCTTGCCTTGGGCGGGAAGATGGCGCTCAGGCCGCTCCAAAGTTTGCGCTCCCCTTGCCCCTGGGCCGGGCTGTCATAAAACCCACCGCCTTGACGCCGCCCCGTCCGACCCTGGCTGACCAGACGCAGCAGCACCGGCTCGGCCAGCGGGCGGCAAAAACGCAGGGGTAAACCGTCGCTTCGGGCTTGGCGTGCCTGCTGCAGGTTGAGTTCGAGCGAGACCTCGTCCAGTACGGCCAGCGGGCCGACCGCCCGTCCATTGGCCCGGGCAGCTTCTTCAATGAGTAGCGGTGCCACGCCTTCGCCGACCATCGCCACGGCCTCGTCAAGATAGGCTGCGAAGACGCGGGTGGTGAAAAAGCCAGGACCGTCGCGCACGACGACGCTGTGCCGGTCAATGGTGAGCAACCAGGCCAGCGCCCGCTCTAGCGTGCGGGCTGACGTCTGTGCGCCACGAACCACCTCCACCAGGCGCATTCGCTCGACGGGTGAAAAAAAATGCAGGCCAATAAGACGTTCCTGCTGGCCTAAGGCCTGAGCCAGGCCGCTGATGGGAATGCCAGAGGTATTGCTGGCCAGTAGCGCGTCCGGTGCAATCACGGCTTCGAGTTGCCTGAGCAGCCGGGTCTTCAGGGCTCGGTCTTCTGGAACGCTTTCAATCACGATGCAGCAGTCAGCCAGGGCCTGCATCTCAGTGTGAAAATGGACTGCCGACAACTGGGCTGCCAGCGCAGGCGTGGTCAGTCGCCCGCGCTCCACATGACGCTGAAGTTGGGCCTGTAGGCGCAGTTGCGCAGCGGCGGCTGACTGAGCGTCGCGCGCCAGCAGCCAGACTTGCCAGCCATGCGCAGCAGCCACCTGGGCGATGCCCAGACCCATCAGGCCGGGGCCGACAATGCCCAGCGTGTTGCTTTGCATGGTCTCAGTCGCGGTGAAAGACGACGGCCTCTTCAATTAAAGCGCGGCCC
>CAIMVC010000304.1 GCA_903844825.1 uncultured Burkholderiales bacterium
AACCACCAGCTGGCCATCGAGCACTGTCCCGTCGGGCAACTCGCGGGCCTGCGCCAGGATCTCGGGCAACTGGCCGCTGACCAGCTCTTCTTCGCAGGACCAAAGCCAGACCTCGCCGGCACGTTTGACCAGTTGGACGCGCAAGCCGTCGTAATGGCACGTCACCAGCCATTGGCCGACAGGCCCGAGCTGCGCGTCCACCGATTCAGCCGCGGGCAAAGGCGGGGCCAGGCACAGCGAATACGGCTGCCCGCCCCGGTCCGCCTGGGCCTGGCCCGGCAGCAGCGGCGCAAGCAGTTCGGCAAAGCGCTCCGACGTTGGCGGGCAGATCCCCTGCGCGAACCCCTTTAGGCGCTGCGCTACGCGGGTGGGCTCAAGGCCTGCGTGCGCAGCCAGCGCGCGCTGCAGCAGTGACGGGCTCAGCCCGGCCCGAAAACTGCCAGTGGCGAGCTTGATCCACAGCAGACGGGCCGAGGCGTCGAGTTGCTGCCAGCTGACTTTGATTCGCTCGTCGAGCTCTGGCCCGGGCAGACCGGCCAGCGGCAGCAAGCGCTCGTCAAGCCAGACTGACAGGCTCGCAGCATCGGCCATCAAGGGCTCAGGCAGGACATGCGCCACGGTTTCGGCCAGGTCGCCCACCGCTTGGTAGCAGGCACCAAACAACCAGTCGTCCAGCCCGGCGAGCTCACAGGCCAGCGCACGCAAGCTGGCCAGGCGCAGCACCGACCGGGGCTTGCCGCCGGCCAACAAATAGACCGCCCAAGCGGCATCCCGAGCGGGTGCCAGAGCCAGATAACGCTGCAGCGCCGCCACCTTCGCAGGCTCCGGGGTAGTGGCGTCCAGCTCGTCCAGGAGGTCGGCGAATCGCTTCATGCGAACAGCCCCTGGTGGACGCCATCGTCGGTATTGTCCTGGCGCGCCGGGGCGCCATAGTCGGTCTCAAAGGCTTCGGCCTGCCAGCCCTTGTGACGCAGGTAGCGCACCATCACGGGCACGCTGCCGTGCGTGACGATGACGCGCTGCGCCCCGGTGGCCGTGATGGCCGAGATCAGGCCCGGCCAGTCGGCATGGTCGCTGAGCACAAAACCCCGGTCATAAACACCCCGGCGGCGGGCAGCGCGCAATTGCATCCAGCCACTGGCAAAGGCGCTGCTGTGCTGGCCAAAACGCTGCAGCCAAGCACTGCCTACGGCGGCCGGGGGACACATGACCAGCGCGCGTCGCAACCGGTCTTTGTCGCCGCCGTCCGGAGCGCTGGCGAGTTCGGTGACGGGCAAGCTCACGCCGGCGGCCCGGTAGGCCGCGTTGATCGGCTCGACCGCGCTGTGCACCACGATCGGTCCAAGCCCGGCATCGAGACCCTTCAAAATGCGCTGCGCCTTGCCAAAGCTATAGCCCACCAGCACGCTGACCAGGCCAGCCGCCGCATTGGCCGCCCACCAGGCGTTGATCTGGGCAAATATCTCGGCGTCGGGGCGCCAGCGGTAAATCGGCAGGCCGAAGGTCGATTCGGTGATGAACACATCGCAGCGGACCGGCTCAAAAGGCGCGCAGGTCGCGTCGGGCGCGACCTTGTAGTCGCCGCTGGCGACCCAGACCCGGCCCGCATGCTCCAGCCGAACCTGGGCGGAGCCCAGCACATGGCCGGCCGGGTGCAGTGACAGCTCCACTCCGTGGTGGGTGATGCGCTCGCCATAGGCGAGCGTCTGCAGCTGGATCTGGCCCAGGCGCAGGCGCAACACGGCCTCGCCGGCGCTGGCCGCAAGGTAGTGCCTATGCCCGCGCCGCGCGTGATCGGCGTGGGCATGCGTGATGACGGCGCGCTCAACCGGGCGCCAGGGGTCGATATAAAAATCACCCGGCGGGCAGTACAGGCCTTCGGGTCGCTGAACAATCAGGTCTTGCACGCCAAGGTCTCAGTAACGCTGTCCCATGAGCCACAAGGCCAGCCGCATCAGGGCGTAGGCCAGCTGGTCCAGCAGACGCTGGCGCAACGGCCGCTGGCTGTAGCCAAGCGGCTGAACCTGCCGCCCGTGACTGGCAATGGCCGCCAGCAAACTGCCGCGCAACTCGCACGCCAGGGCCAGGTCCTCCACGACCACGTTGGCCTCGCGTGCCAGCAGCAGACTCAGCGGGTCCAGGTTGGACGAGCCCACCGTGGTCCACAAGCCGTCGACAACGGCGACCTTGGCGTGCAAAAAGCCGGCCTCGTACTCGTGAATTTCCACACCGGCGTCCAGCAGCGCACCGTACACCGGGCGGGTGGCGTGAAACTGCATGAAGTACTCATACTGTCCCTGTAGAAGCAGCGTGACCTTGACGCCGCGCTGGGCGGCCTTGACCAGTGCACGACGCAAGCGGCCGCCGGGCAAAAAGTAGGCGTTGGCAATCAGGATTTCCCGCCGCGCCTGACCGATGGCCTTGCGGTAAGCGCGTTCGATGCTGTTGCGGTGGCGCAGGTTGTCGCGCAGGATCAGCACCGCACGGTGCCCGTTCGCGGCCGACCGCCCTGGTACGGCGCTCTGCAAGGCGTCTTGCAAGGCGTGCGCCGGTGGGGCGCCAGCGCCTGCCGCGCCCTGGCTGTGGGCCGCTGGCGCGGCTTCATGCCAGACCTGCCAGGCTTGCCCCAGATGGCGCTGACGCACATTGCCGCTGGCCAGCACCCGGCGCCAGAGCTGGCGCATCGTGTCTGCAGCTACCTGCGCCACCGGGCCCTGAACCATCAGCGTGAAATCAAAACGTGCAGCGCTCAGGGCGCCCCGGTGCGGATCGTAAAAATCATCGAGCACGTTGTGTCCGCCGCAAAACAGCAGCGCCTCGTCGATCACGCAAAGCTTGCGGTGCAGCCGGCGCCAGCGCCCGGGTACCAGCAGCAGGCCAACACGGCCCCAGCGGCCAGTCACCGGCGAAAACACTTGCCACTGCACGCCAGCCTGCTGCATTTTTTGCAGCCATTGGGCACTGATCTCGTCAGTGCCCACGCCGTCAACCAGCACCTGAACTGTGACACCGCGCCGCGCCGCACGCATCAGCGCTTCGGCGACCTCGGCGCCAGCGCCGTAGAGGTCAAAGATATAGGTCTCCAGCTGCACCCGGTCAAGCGCCTGGTCCACGGCGCGGATCAGCGCCGGAAAGAACGCCTGCCCGCCCTGCAGCAGGCGGGAGATGTGGGTGTTCGGCATGGAAACAGGCAAAGTAAAGGGTCCCGCGACAAGATGGGTGATTTTGCTCCTTCACGCTGTTCAGCGCCGCCCAACGCAGGGCCCGTTATCCTAAATCCGGCAGTTGGGCGCGGCCGAGGGACTGCAGAGGCAGGTCGCTGGCTAGGCGCGAGCGCCG
>CAIMVC010000305.1 GCA_903844825.1 uncultured Burkholderiales bacterium
CCCCGCTGGGGCTTGGTGACGCCAGAAGAGATCGAACGTGTGGACGTGATGTATGGTCCGTTTTCGGCGATTTACCCAGGTAACTCGGTCGGCGCGGTGGTCGACTTTGTGACCCGGATGCCGACGCGATTTGAAGCGCACGTCAAACTCGGCGCCTTCAGCCAGGACTTTGCTGTCTACAACACCCAGAGCCATTTTGGCGGCACCCAGGCCAGCGCGAGCCTGGGCAATAAGGCGGGCGACTGGTCTTATTGGCTGAGCCTGAGCCGCGTGGACAGTAACAGCCAGCCGATGGTGTTCGCGCGGGCCACGCCGACCGCCTGCACCGCGGCGGTGTGTGGCTCCGGCGGTGCCGCGGGTAGCGCCACCCGGGTCGAGGGCGTGGTGCAGGCACTGGGCACAGACGGCAAGCGAAACGATATTTTGGGCACCAGCACCCAGTACCACACTCAGCAAGACCATGCCAAAATCAAACTGGCCTACGACATTTCGCCCACCTTGCGCGCCTCGTATGTACTGGGTTCCTGGCAAAACAGCAGCGATGGAAGCCCCGTTTCCTACCTGCGACAAACTGGTAACGGCGCGAGCGTTTACGCCGGGACGGTGCACAACGGCGTCGACGCCTATGTGGTGCCCGCCACCACTTTTGGCGCCACGCGGGAAGCCATCACGCACTACATGCACGGATGGTCGTTGAAGTCCCACACGCGGGGGGAGTTTGACTGGGAGGTTGCAGCCAGTTTGTACGACTACGCCAAGGATCAAAACCGCGCAGCGGGCAGCAGCGGGGCCAACAGCCTGTACACGGGAACCGGTCAAAAATTGACCGATCAGGCCGGCACCGGCTGGAACAATATGGCCCTCAAGGGCGTCTGGCGGCCCGATGGCGTCAAGGGCGCCCACGTGTTCGATGTGGGCTTGCAGCAAGAGCGCTACACCCTCAAGACGGTCGCCCTCAACAGCGTGGGCGACTGGGCCAGCGCCAGCCCGACCACGGTCTTGAGCCAGGCCGGCGGGCAAGCGCAGATGCAAAGCGCTTACGTCCAAGACAGCTGGGCTTTTGCGCCGCGCTGGAAAACGGTGCTGGGTCTGCGAGCCGAAAACTGGTCGACCCGCCAAGGCTACGTGGCCACCGCCGGGGCACCTACAGACTATGCCGCACGGCAGGAAACCCATTTTTCGCCCAAGGCGGCGCTGTCGCACCAATGGGCGCCAGACCTGGTGGTCAAGGCGTCAACAGGACGCTCACTGCGCATGCCAACCCTGCAGGAGATGTACGGCAACACCGCGCTGGGCGGGACCGCCTTTTTGAACGACCCACTGCTGCGCCCCGAGCGCTCCTGGACGTCCGAGCTCAGTGTCGAGAAAGACCTCGGCAGCGTGTTGCTGCGGCTGACCGCCTTCAGCGAGAGTACGCATGACGCGATCTACCAACAAAAAGGTGTTTTCTCGGACAACATTGAGAGAACCTTTGTGCAAAACATCAAGCGCATGCAGAGCACCGGGATCGAAGCGGCCTTCTTTGGCACCGACGTGCTCAAGCGTGGCCTGGACCTGTCGGGCAGCCTGACTTATGTGGACTCGCGCATCAAGGAAAACGAGGGCAAGGTGCTGCTAGCCGGCGACACCATCGGCAAGGTCCAGCCCA
>CAIMVC010000306.1 GCA_903844825.1 uncultured Burkholderiales bacterium
CGTCCTGGTCGCCGAGCCAATCGGAGCCCTTGACGGTGTCGTAGAAGTGGTAGTGCCAGTTGTCTTCAGACATATTGCCCAAAGAGGCGCCAATGCCGCCCTGCGCCGCCACCGTGTGCGAGCGCGTGGGGAAGACCTTGGACAGCACGGCCACATTCAGACCGGCGCGGGCCAGTTGCAGCGAGGCGCGCATGCCGGAACCGCCGGCACCCACGATGACGACGTCGAATTTGCGCTTGGGGAGTTTGGAAGTGAGGGTCATGATATTTTTACAGTCTCCACAGGACTTGGACAGCCCAGCCGGAGCAGGCGACGAGCCAGACAATGGTGATGACCTGAAGCGAAAGCCGCAGCCACACGGGTTTGACGTAATCCATGAAAACGTCTCGCATGCCGACCCAGACGTGGTACAGCAGGGACAAAATGACCGCGAAGGTCAGCATTTTCATGGGCTGAGAGGCAAAGATGCCAGCCCATTTGTCGTAGCCGATCGGCCCGCTTTTGAGCAGCACCTGGGCCAGCAACACGATGGTGAAGAGGGCCATGATGGCCGCTGTCACGCGCTGGGCCAGCCAGTCGCGCAAGCCGTAATGAGCGCCGACGACGACGCGTTTGGAGCCGTAATTCACAGACATTTTGATGACTCCTGATTAATAAAGACCGAACAGCTTGGCGCCGAGTGCGGCCGTCAGGCCCAGGCTGACCACCAGCGTGAAACGGGCCGAGCTTTTGCCAAATTGCAGTTCAACGGCCTTGTGGCTGATGTCCATCCACAGGTGGCGCAGGCCGGCAATGAAGTGGTGCAGGTAGGCCCAGATCAGGGCCAGGGCGAGCAGTTTCCAGACAAAACCGGGCAGACCGAGCATGCCGGCGCTGAAGGCGCCAGTGAAGCGGGCAAACGAGATTTCAGACGAAATCGAGGTGTCGAACATCCAGATGATGAAGGGCATGAGCGCAAACATCAGCACGCCGCTGACACGGTGCAGGATAGAGACCCAGCCCGCTGCCGGGAGTCTGTAGCTGGGGAGATCGGTGAAGGCGTTGATGTTGCGGAACTCGGGCCGCTTCTTCGCTAGGGTTGTCGCTGATTCGGACATGCTGGACTTTCTTTGATGTGAGTAACCGTCTTGTAACAAAAGCTGCTCAACCGGAAATTCTATTGCAATGCAGCAAGGAACTAGGGGTGAGCCGCTACCGCAGCGGATTTTTTTATTCCGAAAAACGGCTTCTGACGGGTTCTGAAGCGCGTGAACACCATACCTCGCGCAACTTTTGTCAAACTGACAGGGGGTTTTGCGGCTTTGAGCGTTAGGGGCTATCGCGATCTGCAAGGGCCTGCCGCTGTTCCTGGCTGATGCGCTGCAGTTTCTAGGTCGCTCGCGGGCTGGCGGTCAACGCGTGGTCGGGCTTGCTCCTCAATAAACTCTAGTAAGACGTGGTCCTTGAGCATGCATCCCGGGTCTGGATGGCCCACTGTGCCGCCATCTTGATCGATTCTTCATGCGGGCTTGTCTTTGCTGCCGCTGGGTTTCTGGCTGCGGCAGGCGGTTGAGCAAAATTTCACGGCATCCCAGTTCTTGGCCCAGCTTTTTCGCCAGGTCATGGGGCGGCCGCAGGCCTGGCAGGGCTTGCTGGGCAGTGCCGACTTGTTCCCTTTGAATGCCATGGCCCTAGCTCAGGGTGTTGTGATAGTGGTGCGTGTCGGTACGGTACAGGCCGCGCCGCAACTCCATTGGAGCGTCGTTGTAGGTGTAGGCGATGC
>CAIMVC010000307.1 GCA_903844825.1 uncultured Burkholderiales bacterium
GTCGTCAAACTCGCCCGGCACCGGCGAAAACTGCGCATGAACAAACCCCAAAGCGGCGTAACACCCCTTGACATCTGCCGCGATCACCCGAAGCGCCCGCACGTCAAAGACCTGGTCAAAATTGAGCGACTTGCCACGCATTTTTTTGACAATGCTGTAGATGTGCTTGGGCCGCCCCTGCACCAGGGCTGCAATGTTCTGGCTGTTGAGGTCACGTTGCAATTGCACACGCAAGGCTTGCATGAAGCCTTCCCGCTGGACCCGCTTTTCGTCCAGCAAACGCGCCACCTGCTTATAGGTGTCGGGCTCCAGAAAACGAAAAGCCAGATCTTCCATTTCCCACTTGATCTGCCAGATGCCCAATCGGTTGGCCAATGGCGCAAAGACATGCAGCGACTCGTAGGCCAACTTCTCGGGGGGGGTCTGCTTGCTGGCCGCGTAGTAGCGCAAGGTCTGCAGCCGGGAAGCCAGCCGCAGCATGACGACCCGCAAGTCACGCGAGAAGGCCAGCAGCATCTTGCGCACGTTCTCGGCCTGCGCCGCCAGATCTTCTGTCAACTGCGCTTTGGCATGCGCCGCACGGGCTTGCCGCTGAACGTTCACCAGTTTGGTGGTCTCGAGCGCCAGCGCGGCAAAGTTCTCGCCAAAGGCCTTGCCTATAACTTCCTGCGGCTTGTTTAAGTGTTCACAGGAGTACACCAGGTAGCTGGCCGCCTGCATGGCATCTGAGCCGCCAATGGCCTTGAGAATGGCAGCGACCGCGTCGGCGTGCGCCAGGATGTTCTCACCAGTGTCCAGCACCTGTGCCCCGATCAAGGGCTCGGCAAACGCACGGGCACGCGCCAGCGCCTGCGGCTGGTCGGGCAGGCTGTCGGCAGTCGCTCTCACAATCGTGGCGCTGCTCGAGGAGAAAGAGCCTGGCGCGTCGTTGAACGGGGCGGCGTTACTTTTCATGACGTGCCGGCGTCGCCGTCTCTGGCACCTCATCGAGCAGGAAGTTCAACACGGCTGCCACCTGATCGGCAGCCACCAGGGTTGGCGCGTGGCCGACCCCCTCGAACTCCATTAAGCGCGCCCGCGGACCACGCAAAGTCATGGCCTGCGCAGCCTGTGGGCTGAGCAAATCCGACTGCGCCCCCCGGAGCAGCAGCGTCTGCGCCTGGATGCCGTCGTAGAGGGACCAAAGCACATCCGCCGCGTGCTGCGTGGAGGCCTCGGTGATACCGCGAATCGGCACCGCAATGGCCGGGTCGTAATGCAAGACCAGCGGCCCCGCCTGCCCGCCGGCCACCGCAGGCTTGACCATGTGATGCGACAAAGCCAGCCATTGCGCGGGGGTGTGCGGCCCAAAAGACGAAGACAAGGTCCACAGCCTGTCGGCGGCCTGCTGCAAATCGGCAAACTGACCCGCCGTGCCCAGGTTACCGCCAATGCGTTGCAATGCCGGCCATGACAAAGCCGGCCCGACATCGTTGAGCACCAACTTATGCACCGGCACAGGCAAAGGCAGGCCGGGCTGGCCGCACACCAGCATGCCGATCACGCCCCCCATGCTGGTGCCAACCCAATCGAGGGTGCGGATCGGCGCTTGTCGGTCAAGTTCGGCGAGCAAGGCCAGCATGTCGGCAGCGTACGTGGGGATCTCGTAGCCTGCGGGGTCTGCCAACCAGTCGCTCTGGCCGCGGCCCACCACGTCGGGGCAAATCACGCGCAACGATTGCCCTTTCTGGTGCGCCCGAGCTACCAGTGCCTGAGCCAGCACATCAAAGTCACGCCCTTGCCGACTCAGGCCGTGAACGCAGACCACCACCTGCGCGGCGCCGGCATCTCCCCACTGCCAAAAAGCCATGCGGTGGCCGGCGGCGCGGTCGGGGCAGTGAACGTAATCGAGCTGGGGTTGACGCATGAAAGATGTCCGAAAGTAAGCGGCTAAAGACTAAATTCAAAGAGGCCCGAGGGCTGGCTTGATAATTGCCAGCATTCGCTGCGCGCACAACGCGCCGCCAACTCAGGCTCGCCGCCCATTTTCGCCCCAATTCAATCGGAGAAACCTCATGCTCAAAGGCAAAACTGCACTCGTCACCGGCTCAACCAGTGGCATCGGCTTGGGTATTGCACGCGCACTCGCGGCTCAGGGCGCCAACATCGTCCTCAATGGTTTTGGCGATGCTGCCAAGCCGCAGGCGGACATTCAGGCGCTGGGGGTGGAGGCGGCCTTCCATGGCGCCGACATGAGCCAGCCCGCCGAGATCGAGGCCATGATGAAATTCGCGGCCGCACGCTTTGGCCGCGTCGATATCTTGGTCAACAACGCGGGCATCCAGCATGTGGCCCGGATCGAGGACTTCCCGGTCGAGCGCTGGGATGCCGTGATCGCCATCAACCTGTCCAGCGCCTTTCACACCACCCGGCTGGCGCTGCCGACCATGAAAGCGGCTAACTGGGGGCGCATCATCAACGTGGCCTCGGTTCATGGCCTGGTCGGGTCGGCCGAAAAATCGGCTTATGTCGCAGCCAAACATGGCATTGTCGGCCTGACCAAAGTCACCGCCCTGGAAACTGCCACCAGCGGCGTGACCTGCAACGCCATTTGTCCGGGCTGGGTACTCACCCCATTGGTGCAAAAACAGGTCGATGCCAAAGCCGAAGCACTGACCATCTCAAACGACGAGGCCACGCGACTGCTGCTCGGCGAGAAAGAGCCTTCCCTGCAGTTCACCACTCCGGCTGAACTCGGTGACCTGGCCGTATTTTTCTGCTCGCCAGCCGGTAACAACGTGCGCGGCGTCGCTTGGAACATGGACGGCGGCTGGGCGGCTCAATAAGCAAAAGGCGCTGACGGCAGTGCGCCCGGACAAGCCATCCACCGGCCGGGGCGAGGGGCTGTTTGGCTCGCAAATCGCACGCGCGCCTGAGACGCGTCGGGTCCGAGCCTTGGCTTTGCGCCCTGACATGCCCCCTGCTTTGACTACCCCGCGTTGACCAACTAAGGGCTGGCTGGCGGCGCGGCTGGAACGTCGGCGTCGGACGCCGACAAGGGAGTTTTCAGCCTGAAAATCGCCGGTCCCTCGGGGCGCGCACCCAACTCAACAAACTGGGGCCTCACCGAAACCAAAAAGGTGCTGCTGTCGATGCGGCTGCCGACCCGGTAGGGCCGCGCCGGCATACCGTCCATGGCCAGCAACGCCACGCCTTGACGGCCTTCGGTCACCACCCCTTGAAGCACAAAACGGCTGGCAGCCGCCAGCTGAACCGGATCGACAGTCGCCGTGACCACATCACCTAACCAACGCGCCAAATTGGCAGAAGTCGCTTCGACGCCGGTGCCCGCGGGCGGTAACGCGAGGCTCGAAGCACCCACGGGCAAAGGCGCTACAGGCGCCGCGATCCGCAGGCCCCAATACACGGCGCTGGCAGCGGCCAAAGCCCAAACGATGGAGGTAATCAGCCGAAAGGCCCACGGGTGACGCATCTAGGAATTATCATTGAAAACATGCAAACCCAAGACCACCTCCTCGCTCTGCCTGCTGTCCAGCGCACCACTCCCCGTATTGCCCAGCGCCATCAGCGCGGCTTTACCCTGATCGAGCTCATGGTCGTGCTGGTCATCATTGGCGTGCTGGCCGCCCTGATCGTGCCCAATGTGCTCAACCGCGCTGACGATGCCCGCGTCACGGCGGCGCGCACGGACATCAGCAACCTCAGCCAGGCGCTCAAACTCTACAAGCTCGACAACCAAAGCTATCCCACCGCGGAGCAAGGTTTGCAAGCGCTGGTGAGCCGACCCAGCGCGGGCCCCACCCCGCCGAACTGGCGCGCGACCCTGGACAAGTTGCCCAACGACCCCTGGGGCAAGCCTTACCAGTACCTCAATCCAGGCGTCAAGGGTGAGGTGGACGTGATGTCCTTCGGCGCCGATGGACAGTCGGGTGGTGAAGGGAAGAACGCGGACATCGGCTCTTGGCAATAAGCCGCGCCAAGCTGGCCATCGCCACGCCACGGCCGCGCCAGGCCGGCTTTACCCTGCTCGAACTGCTGATCGTCATCTCCATCATCGCGATCGCCTCAGTGGGGGTCAGCCTGGGCCTGCGCGACAGTGCTCGAACCGCCCTGGACCAGGATGCTGAGCGACTCATTGCCCTGCTGGAGAGCAACCGGGCCTTGTCGCGCACCAGCGGAAAAGCCGTCCGCTGGTCGGAGCAGCTTGCCGGCTTTCGCTTTGATGGCACGCCCACTGGCAGCACCGCACAAGCCTGGCTCAGACCGGACATCCGCGTGCAATGGGACGGAAACGCTAGTGGAACCCTTTTGCTAGGACCTGAACCTATCATCGAAGCCCAGGCCATCACCCTGCGCCTGCAGAGCTACAGTCTGCGCATCGCCACCGACGGGCTAAGGCCCTTCTCGATTCAGACTCCACCGTGAAAAAACAGCTGTTCTCTGGGCGCCTGGCGCGCGGTGTAGCGCAGGGCTTTACCTTGATAGAAGTTCTAGTCGCTCTGGCCATTGTGGCGGTGGCGCTGGCCGCCGGCGTGCAAGCCAGCAATGCCCTGATCATCCATGCCGAACGCCAGACCGATGGCCTCCTGGCCCAGTTGTGTGCAGAAAACGAATTGATCAAACTGCGCCTTTCCCGGCAAATGCCAGGTATCGGTAGCAGCGACTTCAGCTGTCAGCAAGCTGGCCGCGCCCTGACGGGGACCCTCACCGTCGCGGCCACGCCCAACCCCAATTTCCGACGCGTCCAGGCGCAGGTTCGCGATGGCGTCACGCCGCTGCTGACGCTGGCTACTGTCATGGGGCGGTATTGATGTTGGCCCCCACGCTTGTCGCTTCGCGTACTGCGCTGCCCCCCGAGGGGGCGCTGTTTTCCTTGGGGCGGCCCTACGGAAAACTGTTGGCCCCCACGCTTGTCGCTGCGCGTACTGCGCTGCCCCCCGAGGGGGCGCTGTTTTCCTTGGGGCGGCCCTGCGGA